>JAEWKR010000167.1 GCA_023457715.1 Verrucomicrobiota bacterium | reverse complement strand
GCGGAAACCCAGCTCGCCGTCGGGTAATCCCGGATACGCTCGCCGCCCACGGGGCAGAGGACGACGTCCGGCCCGGGGGGCACGCCGCCGGCGGCGAGCGCCGGCGCAACGTCGGTCCAGCCGGCTTCGCGGCCGAGGCTTGTCCGCAGCACGGCCGCATGCGCCAGGAGTTCGCGGCACCACGGCCGCGGCGCGGCCGCCGGATAATTCGCGGCGGGCGCCGGCCGGTTGTGCAGGCGGGGCGTCGCGGGCATGGGTTCGAGCGCAACGGTCCGCTCTGCGTGGATCCAACGCAGGCTGACGTCGCGGTACAGCGACCGGGCGTGCCGCAGGACGACCAGCTCGTCGAAGCGCTCGCCAGCCATCGCCGGCGCGGACTGGCGGCGAAGCGGACGCAGGTCGCGCCAGACGCCGTTCGCCGCGTCGGGCAGCACCCACAGATCCACCTCCGGAAAGACCTGCCGGGCGAGAGGCGCCGCCGCGGAGGAAACCACCAGCCGGGTATTCGCTCTTCCGGTGCGCTCCAGCAGCGTCCGGATCGCGCCGGTGGCGAGCACGAAGTCGCCGATCCGATCCACCTTGTAGATACAGGTGCCGCGGTGCGCCGCCTGGGGGGCCAGCGGCGCGGGTCGCGCGAGCCGGCGCGCCACGGCGGCCCGGAGAAAGGCAGGCAGGCGATGGGTTTCGCTCATGGCCGGGGACCGATCGACCGCAGGGCCCGGACGGCCTCGCGCGCGGTGAGCGGGAGGTTGAGGGCGGCGTACGGCAGCAGCAGCGCCACGACGACGCCGGTGGCGCCGTGGCGGGACGCAAGCCATGGACTCAGGGCAAGGGTGGCGGCGATGCCGATCCAGGCGGTGGCGGCGAGGGCCTTCAGCCGGCCGACACCATTCAGCAGGACCGCAATGGCCTGCCCGCCTCCCTGCAGGGCGAACCATGCCGCGGTCCACGCCAGGAGGGACACGGAAACCGGCGGGGCGTCCGCGCCGAGCCACACGCCGAGGAGTCGGGGCACCCATGGAGTCAACGCGAGCAACGGCAGGACAAAGCCAAGCCCCGTCAGGATGAGCGTTTCCCGGAAGAGACTGCGGGCGCGGGAGGCATCGCCCCGCGCCGCGGCGTCGGTATACGCGGGCCAGGAGGGGGCGAGGGCCAGGGTCTGCACCTGCAACCCGAACCCGTAGAGCCGCTGCAGGACGCCGAAAGCCGCGGCGGCCAGGGGACCCGCGAAGAACATCATCAGCACCGGCACCAAATGGCTGATGAACGCCGCGCCAACCTGTGGGACCAGGAACAGGCCCGCCTCCGGCCACAGACCGGCGGCTTCACGCGGGGCCGCCCCGGTGGAGGACGAGCGGGGCCGGACGTGCCACCAGGTCAGTGCCGGCGGCAGCACGGCGAGCACCGTGCCGGCGGCGGCGAAGGCGGTCAGGGAGGCCCCGGCGCGCGCCGCCACGAAGGTGGCCAGGAGACCCAGGCCGGCGGCAAGCGCCGTGTATCCGCCGGTGAGTTCGAGCCGTTGCCGGGCGGCGGCGAGGCGCGCAGGCAGAGCCAGGGCGGTGACGGCGGCGGCGGCCAGGGTGATCACCCACACGGCGTTGCGCCAGGCCGTGGCGAGGTCGCGGTCCTCGATGGCGATCCACTCCGGCCACGGCACCACCGCCGCCACCACCCCGCCCAGGAGCGCAACGGCCAGCGCGGAAACGAGCAGCCTCCGATTCGCCCAGGCGATCACGGCGTCGGCGGCGGCTTCACGCCCGTCCGCGTACAGCCGGGTCACCCGGTTCTGCACGGCGAAGCCAAGCCCGCCATCAAAGAGGGTCGCCGTCCACAATGCGCCGATCAGCGTCACCCAGAGCCCGAGCCCTTCCGGCCCGAGGGCCTCGGCGACGAGGCGAACCTGAACCAGTCCGCAGGCGGCCGCGAAGACGCGGGCGCCGACGAGCGCGACCGCTGCGCGCCGCCGTGACGGCAGTTTGGCGGCGGGCGGATCCGGGGGCCGGGCGATGGCTCTTCGCGGCTCGGTGCTCATGGGCCGGGCGGAGTCTCGAGCCAGTCCTTGACGCGTGCCCAGACGTCGTCGACGCCGTGGACCAGGAGACAATGCGGCTCGGCGTAGCGGCAGTTGTCCTTGCACGGCTTATACGGGCAGGGCCCGCCCGCGAGCCACGCGGCGGCGGGATGCTGCGGGTGAAAGCGTTCCGGGAGCTGCGGCCCGAAGAGGGTGAACGTGGGCACCCCCGTGAGCGCCGCGAGATGCCCGGGCCCGGAATCGTTGCCAATGAAACGGTCGGCCGAGGCCAGCAGCGCGAGCAAGGCCGCGGGGGCGAGCGGCGGGTCTTCCGGCACGCGCACCACCTCGTAACCGGCCCCGGTCAGGCGCGCCGCCAGCGCGTCGAAGCGGGGTTTGGGCCATCGACGCACGGCATGGGCGGCGCCTTCATGCACGACGATCCGCGCCCCGCGGCGGAGCGAAGTTCCGCGGACGCTGCGCATACCCGCCGCGGTGGCGCGGACCGGCGGCGGCACCGCGATGCCCAGGGTCGTGGCGAGGTGGTGCCAGTACGCGGCCCGGTGGGGATCGGACGGCGGAACGAGCGGATCGGTGAGAAAGAGGGCGGATCCCGCCCGCGGGTAGCCGAGGCGCCGGGATGCGCCGGTGAGCCGGAGCAGGAGGTGATCCCGGGGGTCGGGGCGCGCGCTGACGGCCGCGCTGAAGCGCCGCCTGCGCAGTTCGCGGACGGTCGCCCCCAGGGCGCTCCAGGGCCAATGGAGCAAACGGTACTTGCCGCGAAAGGCCGTCCATGGCGCCTGCAGCGGCAGGTGCGCCACCGCGGGCGCGAAGTGACGCAGCACCTCCGCGGCGGCCGGCCTGCTGACGACGGTCACCGAGCAGGTCGACGCCGCCCCGCGCAGAAACGGAATTGCCAGCGCGAGATCGCCCAGGCCCCAGAGCTCGAGGACCAGCAGGGAAGGGGGTGTCGAAGCGGGCGAAGGTTTTGCCAAGGGCGCCGAGTTAAGTTCTCAATGCCGGCCATGACAAGCAGCCCCGCACTCCGGCCTCTCGGCTCCGAGCCGGGCGCGGATGCGCGCCGACGCTGGCTGGCGGCAGCGCTGTGCGCGCTCGCGGGCGCGGCTGTGTTCCAATGGTTCGGCAATGCCAACCAAGGGTACATCGCCACCCGCTCGTTGTTCTGGTGGTGGAGCTTTCAATGGATGAATCCCGCCTCGGAAACCCAGCATGGCTGGCTGGTGCTGGGGATTTCGGCGTGGCTGCTGTGGCGAAACGTCCGGGAGCAGGCCGGCACGGAGGCCGGCCGCGACGCTGGGCGGGGACACGCGTCCCTGCCGGTGGCGGCCGGGGTGGCGATGGGCGGCGCGCTCGCGTTGCATGCGGTGGGATTTGCGGCGCAGCAGGCGCGGCTCTCGATTGTCGCACTGCTGCTCTTTGCCTGGGGAGTGCTGCGGCTGGGCGGCGGCGCGCGTTGGGGACGGGCCGCGTTGTTTCCCCTGGGGTTCCTGTTGTTTGCGGTGCCGATCAGCGTGCTGGATTCGCTGGGATTCTGGCTGCGGCTCTGGGTCATCGATGCGAGCACGGTGATCGCTCACGGCGCGGGCATCGGGGTCGTGCAGAGCGGCACCCAGCTGATGGCGCCGGACGGCAGCTACAACTACGACGTGGCCGCCGCCTGTTCGGGCGTGCGGTCGCTGATGGCGCTGGCCGCGCTGTCGCTCCTCATTGGATACCTGAATTTTTCCGGCGCGCTGCGCCGCACGATCGTCGCGCTGCTCTGCCTGCCGCTCGTCTATGTCGGCAACGTCGCGCGGATCGTGGCGATCGTGTTCGCCGCCGAGCTGGGCGGTCCGGCCTGGGGCGACATCGCGCACGAAGTGATGGGCTACGTGATTTTCGTGATCGTGCTCGGCGGTGTGCTGGCGGCGTCGGTGTTGATCCAACGCGGGTGGCCCGAGCGGGTGCGAGGGGTGGCGACAGGAGAGGGGGGGCGGGGC
>JAEWKR010000166.1 GCA_023457715.1 Verrucomicrobiota bacterium | reverse complement strand
ATCACTTCCGCGCAGGCACAAAACAGTGAGCGGGACTACGGACGGGCTGCATTCGAGTTTACTCTCCTATTCGTGTTCATTCGTGTCCATTCGTGGTTAATCCGTCTGCATAGTTCCGGTTTAGGCTTCCGGCTTTAGGCTTCCGAACCGGATCACGGCGACATCCCACCAGTCCGGAGCTTACCGCCTAAAGCCTATCGCTTACCGCTTATGGTTCTTACCGCACCGTGATCACGACGAACCGCGCGGCGCCGCGGTAATATATCGCGAGCAGGTTTCGACCCGGCTGGATGAGGTCCCGCGCTTCGTCGACCTCGCGAACCGGCGTGCGGTTCACCTCCATGATCACGGCGTCTTTGGCGAGCCGGTCACGATATGGGGAGTCGTCGTCGACCTCGGTGATGATCAAACCCGTGACGCGCGGGTCGATCCGGAGGCGTCTACGGTCATCAGCGCCCAGCGGCTTTACGCTGACGCCTGCAACCAGTTCGTTGGGTCGTTCGCTCACCTGGTCCAGCGTCACGGAGACGGTCCGCTCCTTCCCGTCGCGATTGATCCGGAGCTTTACGACCGAGCCCGGAGCCATCTGCGCGATGTGCAGCCGCATCTCCTCCATCGAATTCACCGGCTGGCCGTTGACCCCCAGAATGACGTCGGTGCGCTGCAGCCCCGCCTTGTCCGCGGCGCTGTCGGGCTCGATGTCCGAGATCACGACGCCCTTGGTGTCACGCGCCAGGCCGAGCTGTTCCGCCACGTCGGGGGTCACATTCTCCGTGCTGACGCCGAGGTAACCGCGGGAAACCGTCCCGGTTTCGACCAGGCTCTTCATGATGGACGCAGCGAGGTTGACGGGGATCGCGAACCCAATCCCGATATTGCCGCGCGAGGGCGAAAGGATGGCGCTGTTGATTCCCACCAGGCGTCCCCGGGCATCGATCAAGGCGCCCCCGGAATTGCCCATATTGATCGCCGCATCGGTCTGGATGAAATCCTCATAGCCGCCGACCTCCTCAAGAATCTTCACGTTGCGGTTCTTCGCGGAGACAATCCCCATGGTCACCGTCTGGCCGACGTCGAGCGGGTTGCCGACGGCGAAGACGACGTCGCCCACGCGGAGTTTGTTGCTGTCGGCAAGCGTGGCCGTGGGCAGGTCAGGCGCGTCAACCTTGATGACCGCGACATCCGTTTTCGGATCGGTGCCAATCATGGTCGCGATCAGCTCTCGACCGTCGGACAGCGAGACCTTCAACTCATCCGCGCCCTCGACCACGTGGTTGTTGGTCAGGATGTAGCCGTCTGCGGTGACGATGACGCCCGAGCCGAGGCCCTGCTGGCGGCTCTCGCGCTGCGGCAGCCCGGGGAAAAGCTGCTGCAGCAGCGGATTGCTGTCGCGCACGATCTTGGTCGAATAGATCGAGACGACGGCCTTCTGGACCGGCTCAAGGACATCAGCATACGTCACCACCGGCGCGCCGGGCTTGTTCGTCCCGAGTTCGGAATTGTCCACGCGCAGCACGGGCGCCGGTTTGCGCGTGGACTTCTTCGCGTCAGCGGCTGTCAGGACGGGCAGCGCGACTATTCCGAGAATAAGGGCAGCAAGCAGTCGGAGCGAGAAGTGCATAGGTCGGACGCCCGGAAGGAATAGACGCATCCCCGCCGATGGCAAATGCAGCGGCAGGTTCAGGTCTCAGGTCACCCGATAACGCCGTCCGCCCTTCGGTGTATCTCATTCTCTTAATCTTAATCTTTCTCTTTCTCTCACTGCCGAGGGTTTCAACCGTCAGCGGGCGAACAAGAGAAAGAGAAAGATTAGGAGAAAGAGAAAGATTACTTAGAAACCCTTCACCCGGAACAGGCCCGTCACACTCTCGTTGCTGTTGATCCGCACGATCGCGCTGCCGAGCAGGGACGCGATGCTCAGGACGCGCACCGGCAGTCCGTCCGCGTGGATCGGGGTCGAGTTCGTGGTGATCAGTTCATCGATGAGTCCGCTCTTGAGACGCTCGAACGCCACTTCATTGAGAATGCAATGACTCACGGCTGCGCGGATGCTCCGCGCCCCGTGTTCGCGCAGGAGTTTCGCCGCCGCCGTCAGAGTCCCGGCCGTCTCCGTGATATCGTCCACGAGCAGCACGTCACAACCGGCGACGTCGCCCACGACGCTGATCGCCTCGACGGCCGTCGCACTCTTGCGCTTCTTTGCCACGAGGCCGAGTTGTGCGCCCAAGACATCGGCATAGGCGGCCGCCATTTTCATTCCACCCACGTCCGGCGAGCACACCACCAGCTTCTCCTTGGAGAGCGAGCTGAGGTACTCGAAGAAGACCGGCGACGCGTAGAGATGATCGACGGGGATATCGAAGAACCCCTGGATCTGCTGCGAGTGCAGATCCATCGTCAGGATCCGGTTGGCGCCGGCGGCCACGATAAGGTTCGCCACCAGCTTCGCGGTGATCGGGACGCGCGGCTGATCCTTGCGGTCCTGACGCGCGTAACCGTAGAACGGGAGCACCGCGGTGATGCGATTCGCGGAGGCCCGGCGGGCCGCGTCGATCATGATCAGGAGCTCGACGAGATTGTGATTCGTCGGCGGACACGTCGACTGGATGATGAAAACGTCCGCGCCCCGGATGTTCTCGTTGATCTTGACGAAGGACTCGCCGTCCGGGAACGCCGTGACGGTGGCTTCGCCGAGCGGCACGCCGATGGAACGGCAAATTTCCTCGGCCAGGGGCCGATTGGAATTTCCAGCAAAGATCTTCAGCCGGGAGTCGCTCATGGGAGGGGCCAGTCTGGCCGGTGGCCCGGGCGGAGGAAGATTATTTTGCGTCACGGACCCGGGCCTCGATCGCGTCGACCCGCTTGAACAGTTCGGGCAGGCGCCGGGTGAGGACCAGAATCCGGCGCTCGAGGTTGTATCCGATGGCCGGGGTGCCGTTGACGAAGGCGTTCGGCTCGATGTCGCTGGTGATGCCCGACTGGGCGCCGACTTTGGCGGCCTTACCAATCGTGAGGTGCCCTGCCACCCCCACCTGGCCGCCCAGGACGGCATAATCCTCGATGGTCGTGCTGCCCGAAACGCCCACTTGGGCGCAGAGCAGGCAGTGACGCCCGACGATGACGTTGTGGGCAATCTGGACCAGATTATCGATCTTGGTCCCCTCCCCGATCACGGTGCGGCTGAACCGGGCGCGGTCGATGGTCGTGTTCGCGCCGACCTCCACGTCGTCTCCGATCACGACCTGCCCCACCTGGGGCACTTTTTCGTGACGACCCTTGACGAATTCGTAGCCAAAACCATCGGAACCGACCACCACGCCCGGCTGAAGGCGTACGCGCTTTCCGAGCACGGACTCGGCCGCGACAACGACGCCCGGCATGAGCCAGGAATCCTCGGCAACGACCGCGTTCCGACCCACGAAAACCTGCGCCTGAAGGTGGACCCCCGAGCCAATCGTCGCTCCCGCCTCGACCACGCATTGCGGTCCGACGGTCGCGCCGGGCGCCACCTTGGCGGAAGCGTCGACCGTTGCCGACGGGTGAATGCCCGGAACAGGCTTGGGCCAAAGCGCCTGTTCTATGCGCGCACAAATCCGCGCGAGGGCGACCGACGGGCTTTCGACCAGCAGAAAGGACTGCCCCGCCTGAGGTTCACCCACAAAGTCCGCGGGCACCAACACGACCGATGCCTTCGTGGAAGCAACCTCGGCCTTGTACTTCGGATTCCCCAGGAACGAAAGGTCACCCGGCCCCGCGTCGCCCAACGCCGCGATCCCGGTGATCGCCACGTCAGTTGTCCCGCGCGCCGCATTGGGTTGGACAATCGCGGTCAGCTCAGCCGCGGAAAAAGAGACCTGCATAGGCAAAAAGGTGATCAGGTTGTGACCGCGCCGCAATGCCGGTATTCGGCGCTATCTGCGGTCTTCGAGGATTAGGGCCTCACGCAAAGGTCGCCAAGGCCACAAAGGTAATGGCCCGGCCCTTCGCGACCTTTGGGAGCTTTGCGTGAGGCATGGAGCCGCCCGAGAAACGGTCTATCGTTCCCATGCGCGGGCTGCGGCCATGAAAAAGCCCCGCTCGGGTGAGCGGGGCTTAAAGGGTTCGAAACTCAGCGAAGCTTACTTCTTCGGCTGGATCGGGAGATTGATCGTCGGACCGGCGCTGCCCTGAGCCGGAGCCGGCGTGGTCGTCGACGACGGGGCGGTGGTCGCCGGGGTGGCGGCGGCGGCGCTGCCAGCCGGACGGGTCTTCTCGATTTCGCGCGCGACCTCGTCGGTGATCTCGAAGCCGGGATCAACGTAGATCAGGTTGGAGATGCCGATCAGCGACGGCCCGGATTTGTCGATCAGAAGGGTGGCGCCACGGCGCTTGGCCACGTCGCCCGCGACCTTGGTGATCTCTTCCAGCATCAGGCTGCGGAAGGTTTGAAGGCGCTGCTGCAGGGACTGGCCGCTGTTCTGGATGAACGTGCGGATCTCATTCTGCTTGGCCTGGATTTCCTCGAGCTTGCGCTGCGCGTCGTTCTGGGCCTTCGATTTCGCTTCCGCGGTGAGGGCGGCGTTCGTCGACTGCTCCTGGAGATTCTTGTACTCCTCAACGAGGGCATTGCCCTCCTTGTTCATCTTCTCGACTTCCTCCTCAGCCTTGGCCTTGTCCGCCTGGAGCTTGTTGTTCTGCTCCTGGGTCTTGTAGTGGTTGTCATAGAGCTTGGCCATATCGACGACCGAGATCTTGACCGCGGGCTCGGCGGCCTGCGCGGTAAGCGCGACAGCGCCGAACGCGAGCAAGGCAGCGAGGGAACGAATAGTGTTCTTCATGTGATTCGTGGTAAAAAAGAGTCGGGGAGCAGAGCAGAATTAAAACCGGGTGCCAAAGGAAAAATTAAACTGGTTACCCTTCTTGTTGAACTTGTCGCTGGTGATCGGGATGCCGAAATCGAGCCGCAGGGGGGCGCCGGCAACGAAGAGACGGAGGCCGATACCGAAGTTGTCGTTATAGCCCGCCGGGTTGAAGTCGTAGGCGCTGGCGTTGACGAAGCCGGCGTCGTAAAAGATGGCGAACCGG
Organism: Verrucomicrobiota bacterium; assembly: GCA_023457715.1. Taxonomy (GTDB): domain Bacteria; phylum Verrucomicrobiota; class Verrucomicrobiia; order Opitutales; family Opitutaceae; genus ER46. Next base: position 6,297 of record JAEWKR010000166.1, on the reverse strand, counting down.
ATCGGGGCGACGATATCAGCCGAGTATTCCGCGCTGATGAACCCGTAGGTCTTGCCGCCAATCGGCTCACCAAAGGCGTCGCGGGGGGCGACGTCCCGGAATTCGAAGCCGCGGAGGGTTTCGGGACCGCCCAGGTACCACTTGTTGTAATACGCCACGTCGGTGGAGTCGCCGTAATTCTCGATCACGCCGCCACGGGCGAGCAGGGCCAGCACCTGGTTCTGGGTTTCGAACATCGGGAAAAACTGCGACCCGCGAAACTCCATGCTGTAGAAATTATTCAGCTTGCTGCCCCCGAGCGGCCCGCCCGCCACCGCGAAGTTCAGCTCGATGCGGTTGCCGCTGGTGGTGTTGATGATCTTGTCGCGGGTATCGCGTTCCAGGGTCAGCCCGATCTTCGACAAGGCATTGTCGCCCGCGAGCGCCCGGATGACGGGCGAGGCATTGGGGGCGACATCGTTGATGCCGACGATCTGGTACGTGTAGCCGAGCTGGCCGTTCCAAAGCTCAAACAGATGCTTGCGCGCATGCACCTCGAAGCCGGTCTCGATCTGGGTGTAGTACTGGCTGTTGTACTCCGAGGTGACGCGGAAGACACTGAAGCCGACGCCCAGCTGCTTCTGCAGGAACCACGGCTCGTCGAAGGACATGATCATTTCGCTGGAGAGCGAACCGATCTGCAGGCGGAGCCGGAACTTCTGGCCCGCGCCCTGGAAGAAAGAGTGGCGGTTGAAAAGGTCGAAATTCGACTGGGAGATTTCGGCGAACAGCGTCGCGCGCTCCAGGGAGCTGAAGCCGGCGCCGAAGGTCAGATTGCCGGTGCGGCCTTCCTTGACCGCCACGCGCATATTCCGGCGGCCAGGGATGTTGGTCTCCTGCGGCGTGATGTTCACGTCGTCGAAGAAACGGGTGTTTTCGAGACGCAGCTGGCTGATCTTCATCAGCACGGTGCTGAAGACGTCGCCGGGCCCGAGCACCAGTTCCCGGAGGACCACGATGCTCTTCGTCTTGTCGTTACCCTCGATGATGATGGATTCGACGTTGAACTTCTCGCTCTCCTGGATCGCGTAATCGATGTCGATCGCGCCGGTCTCGATGTTGGGCTTGCGGCGCAGCTGAACCCGGGTGTCGAGATAGCCGTCCTTGCCGTAAAAGTCGGTCAGCCGCTCGGTATCCTTGTCGAGGAGACTCGGCGCGAAAACCGCGCCCTTTTTCTGGCGCACGACCCGGCCCAGCAGGCGGGAGTCGAACAGCCGGTTGCCCGAGAAGGCGATGTCACCGACGCGGTACTGGCGACCTTCCTCGATCGGAATCACGAGGACGAGGCGGTCCGGCTTCGGATAGTTGAATTCCACCCGTTCCGGCGGGATTTCCACGTCGAGATAGCCGAGTTCGCGGTAGTAATCGCGCAGCTTGTCGAGGTCGTCTTCGAATTGATCGTCCTTGAAGCGGCCGGAGCCGGTGAGCCAGGAGAACATCCACCACTTCTTCGTCTCCATCTCCTTGCGCAGCTTGCGCGCCTTGACGTGCCCGTTGCCGGTGAACCGCACCTCGGCGATCTTCACCCGTTCACCCTCACGGACGCGGAACGTGACGGTGCCGAAGCCGCCGACCCGGTCCCGATCGATCGTGTAGGTGATGGAAACCTGGTTGTAGCCGGATTTCTGGTAGTACTCGCGCAGTTTTTCGGAGTCTTCCTTGATCTGGCGCTCGTCCAGGGCCTGGTTGGCGCGGGTCTTGATCTCACGCTCGAGGCGCGAACTCTTCACGCGCCGGTTGCCCTCGAATTTCACGCCCAGCACGCGGAATTTCGGCGTCACCTCGATCACGAGGTTGAACGTGCGGTTGTCCACCTGGTCGCGCGCGACATTGATGAATTCGAACAGACCGGTGCGGTACAGCGACCGGATGTCCCGATCCAGCATCATGTCGTCGAATTCGCCGCCCTCGCGCACCTGCATGTTGGCGCGAATGACTTGCTCGTTGACGTTGGCGGTGCCGACGAAACGGATGCTGATCTTGCCTACGCGAAAGGTCGACCCGATGGCATCCGCCGGCGCGCCCTGGGTGTCTTGGGCGCGAACCGGAATTCCCCCCGCTACCAGCAGCCCTAAGACAAGAAAGACGAAAGCGACCCTGGAAACAGGGTTACGGATGGTAGTTTTCAAAGCGGGTAATGTCTCGGAGGAAAGTGAGTTTCAGTTCTCCTACCGGGCCGTTTCGTTGCTTGGCAACGATTAACTCGGCTGAGTCGGCGGCGACCTGGAACTTCTCGTCGGCGTCTCGGGGGCGGGCCAGCATCATGACTACGTCAGCATCTTGCTCGATGGAGCCGGATTCACGCAAGTCCGAGAGTCGGGGCGTGCGGGTCTCCTTTTCGGACGAGCGATTGAGCTGGGATAATACAAGCACCGGGACATCGAGTTCCTTCGCAAGTTGCTTCAATCCGCGGGACGCCTCGGCGACCTGCTGCTCACGGGGCACGCGTGGGTCCGTGGGGCTGAGCAGTTGCAAATAGTCGACCATAATGAACCCCAGGGGGTGGCGACCATGGATGCGGCGCGCTTTGGCCCGGAGCTGCATGATGGACAGCGCGCTCGAGTCGTCGATGAAGATCGGCGCCTTGGAAAACTCGTCGGCGGCCTGAAGAAGCCGGTTCTGCTCATCGCCGTTCTTGGAGAGCAACCCGTCGCGGAGCAGCTTCATGTTCACCTTGGCCCGCGAGCAGAGCATGCGCAGCGCCAGCTGGGAGGCGCCCATTTCCAGCGAGAAGATCAGCACGCCGACCGGGGGTCCTTTCGCCGGCATGGCGGCGGCCTCGGCGAAATTCAAGGCCAGCGACGTCTTACCCATGGAGGGGCGGGCCGCCAGAATGAGCATTTCCTGCTTCTGAAAGCCCCACAGCAACGCATCGAGATCCTTGAAACCGGACGAGACTCCCGTGAGTTCGCCCTTCTTCATCATCATCTTGGTGATGACGTTCATCGCCTCGCGCGTCGGTTCGCGCATCTGCTTGGCGCTTTCACTCACCCGGTTCTGGGTGACGGCAAAGATCTTGGTCTCAATCTGGTCGACGAACTCGTCGATCCCGCCCGAAAAGCCATAGCAGTCCTCGACCGCCCCTGTGGCCGACTTGATGATTTCGCGCAGCAGGGCCTGCTCGCGGACCTTTTCGATGAAATAGCCCGCCTGGGCCGTGGTTGGAATCCGGCTGCTGACCTGCGCGAGGAACGCGTACCCGCCGATGGCGTCGAGCTGCCGGGAAGTCTTCAGCTCCTCAGCCACGACCGAGACGTCGATGGGCTGCTGCTTGTTGTAAAGCTCCAGCAGCTTCTCAAACACCACGCCATGCTTTGGGTCATAGAACGACTCCGGGCGGATCCGCGCTTCCAGGCACCGCGAAACCACGTCCGGGCCGTCCAACAAACAGCACGACAGCAGGTACTCCTCAGCCTCGAGACTGTGCGGCAGGGATCGACCGAAACTGGGCGTCGCACTGGACGCGGCCCCGCGCGGGGTCTGGCTGATTGTGTCTTGAACCATCGATCGGAAAGGAGGGGGTGGATGGGAGAGACTCCGATGGGAGAAAGCAACGGGTTCTTGTACGAAAGAAACTCGCAGGTTGTTCACGCCCCCACGCCGGGCGGTCGACCGAGGCGGAATGCCGGCGAAATCCCAAATTACAAAAGCCCAAATCCCAAACAAAAGCATCCCACTCCAAACTCCAAAGCACGCGCGCCTGCGGGGATTTGGACCTTTGGGATTTGCAGTTTGCCCGCCCGGAACACCCAAAAAAGAAGCGCACGCCGGCAAAAGGCGTGCGCTCAAAAACAAAACCCTCGCCCGCCTGCCGGGCGGGGCGGGCCGTTATTCCTTGCGGGTGCGGCGGTCCGGGCGGGCGCCCTTTTCCGTGCGCTCCGCGGGAGCCTGCTCGGTTGCGACCGGTTCGATCGGGTTCTCCGACACCACGTCGAAGGGAAGGTCCACGCTGACGTCCGGGTGCAGCTTGATCTTCACCTCGTGCTTGCCGAGGGTCTTCACGGGGTTGAAGAGGTGGATCTTCTTCTTGTCCAGCTCGACGCCGGCGGCCACGAGCTTGTCGTGGATGTCGTTCGCCGTGATCGCGCCGAACATCTTGCCGCCCTCGCCCGTTTTCACGGCAAAAGCCAGGCTGGTCTTCTCCAGCTTCTTCGCGAGTTCCTGGGCCCCGCTCAGCTCGGTCTGTTCACGCTCGGCGCGACGCTTCTTGAGCGCCTCGACGTGCTTCTTGTTGGAAGCGTTCAGCGAGACCGCGATCTTGCGCGGGAGGAGAAAATTGCGGGCGTAGCCGGCGCGGACTTTGACTTGATCGCCTTCGCCGCCGAGACCTTCGACGGGTTGGACGAGGAGAACTTCAGTAGTAGCCATGATGTTTTTCGGGAATTGCGCCGGAGCGCGGTTTTCGTCGCCGGAGGGAAGCAACGACAGGATCTGGGTGTCACGACGGCCCTCGCCGCCGACGGCACCTCACGGCACCGCTCCAATCAACCGCCCACGAACGACGGTTTTGAACTGCAGAGAACGGACTTCGTCAGGCCAATTGACCTGGCAAAGAGGCGACGAATTCGGGCCAAACCGGGCCCCGTGTCAATCCCGGGTTGCGCCGCCCCGCCGCGTTCTCTCGCGGCAGGCATTTTCACGCCGGTTCGGGCGGCGCGCACCCCCTACGTATAAGCACGCCGAAATACGCGATATTGAACGCAAAACCGCTCAATCTGGGGTTGCGCCGGCCGAACTTCTCTTGGGGTATTCTCCTCACCGGTGCGCATTTCCATTCCAGAATCCGAAAATCCTTCCGCCCCGCGCTCACGGCTCGTCCGCCGCGCCGCTCAGAGTGAACCGGCCGTCTTCCATTCGGCCGACTGGGTGCCGGTGCCGGAGGGTAAGACCTTCCGGGAGGCCTATTGCGCCCGCTACCGGATTGTACCGGAAAGATACGAGATCGACCTGTTCCTACGGTGCCTGCCCTGGCGCGCCCGGATGTTCCGACCGCTCCTCGGGCTATTCCGGAAACACTATTTTTCGATCGACCGGATGTTCGTGCGGAGCATCGGAGACGCCCGCACCGCGACGGGGCTGATGGCGGAGATCAAGGAGTTCCGCTACGACTCTCGCAACATGACCTGGCTGCGGAATCGCCTCCGGCTACGGCTTTCGACGAACCGGCTGCTGGACGTCGCGCAGGAAGTTGCGCCGCACCTGGCGCAGCGCACCACCCTCGGGATGTCTGTGTCGGCGCCCCCCTTCGGCCGGAGCTGAGCGGCTCGGCCCTCAGAACGGCACGTCCTCGTCGAGGTTCTCGGCGGGCGCCGGCTTGGGCGCCGCAGTCCGGGGCGGCGGAGCATACTTTTCCGGGGCCGCGGACTGGTCGAATTCGCCGCCACCTGACGGAGCCCCACCGCCGCCGCCACCTCCCCGCGAATCCCCAAGAAACTGGAATTGCTCGAGCACCACCTTCATGCGGCTGCGCTTTTCCTTCGTCGTCTTGTCCTCCCACTGGTCGAGGCGCAGACGGCCTTCGACGTAAAGCGGCTTACCCTTGGTGCAATACTTGGAAATGGTTTCGCCCTGCTTACCCCACGCTTCGATGTCGACATAGATCACCTCTTCGCGGCTTTCACCGGACTCCATTTTGAACTGCCGGTTGATCGCGAGGGAAAACTGACAGATCGGAGTGCCCTTGGGCGTGACCCGAAGTTCGGGATCACGAGTGAGATTTCCCATGAGCATGACTTTGTTGAGCGAGGGCATGATGTTTTTTGTTTGAGGTCTTGGATAACGTCAGAGGACGAGTTCGTGGCCAGCCAAGACCGGCCGCCGCCGAAAGGAAAGAATAAAATTTATTTGGCACACAAAGACCTTCGCGCGCAGATCGAACTGAACGGCCAACGCCCGGTATCCAGTCCAACGTCCAACGCCCAACATCCAACGTCCAACGCCCAACGTCCAAGGCGAACAAGGCGGAACATCGAACACCGAACATTGAACATCGAACGGCGGAGCCGCACGTGCCGGTAGCGCTGGGTGTTGAGCGTTGGACCTGGATTCCGAAGTAGCCACAGAGAGCACAGAGCTCCGACACATCCACCTTCGCCGAGCCTACGGTGGACAAGGAGGACACGGAGGCTCGGTCCGGGATTTGAGATCTGAAATTTGAGATTTGAGATCGGTGTCAGCCGTCGAATCGCTGGCGCTCTTCGCTACATTCTGGTAGCCGCCCATCGGTTCGATGTTCGATGTTCGATGTTCGATGTTCGA
>JAEWKR010000165.1 GCA_023457715.1 Verrucomicrobiota bacterium | reverse complement strand
CGTTGTAAACTGACCGTCGTCTTGGTGGATTCCTTCTGGCGGGTTCGGGATGGGCATTCTGGTTGTGGTTTCGCATCCCCCAGGCTGCTCACCCGGCCCGCCATCCACAACTTTCGGTTATTTCTCCCGGAACGGAACATCGAACGCTGAACATCTGGCCACAGACAGCACGGAGCTCCGACACAGACAACACGGAGGTCTCGTCCTTGGGCCAGACCGGCTCACTGCAAGTGCTGAGTGCGCAGGCGGGACGCCTACGCTACGAGGAGCTGCTACGCCTCCGTGTTGCGCAGGCGGGACGCCTACGCTACGAGGAGCTGTTACGCCTCCGTGTAGCGTAGGCGTCTCGCCTGCGCACGTTGGAGCCGGACATGAAAAGCGCTGCGCCGGCCTCCGGCTCGGCTCTGATCGGACCTCTGTGAACTCTGTGGCAAAATCGGTGTTCAGGTTCGATGTTCGCCCGCCTACTTCGCCAGGGCCGCGTGCATCGTGCCCGCTCGCCAACCGGATGTCACGCTTCACGTGACCCCGTGCCACCCATCGGCCATGCGGTGGAAGGGGCTGACCCGAAGGGGCGCGAAGCGGGTGCCGTTCCAGGCTCGCACTTCGATCTCCATTCGGTCGGGAGACAGGCGGATCAGATTGTAGTTGTTCACGTCCGACCCGCGTAGGCGGTGCGAGATCGCGGTGCCGGCCTGCGCAGACACGATCGCGCGGCGGGCGGCGGGATATTGCGTGCGAATGTCGCCGGCATACCCGCGGTGCAGGTGACCGGCCAGCAGCAGATCGACCCCGCACCGATCAAGCACCTCGACGGTCCGCGCCGCGCGCCCCACCAGCTCAATGCCCACGTCGTCCGGCGGCGGCAGGAAGGGATGATGCGTCACCACCACCTTCGCCTGATGCCGGGCTCCGTCCAGGTGGCGCTCGAGTTTCTCCATCTGTTCGGCCGAGATTCGCCCGTTCTTCCAAGTCGCCGAGCGCGCGCTGTTGAGCCCCACCACCAGCAGCTGATCGTCGCGGTAAACCGGGTTCACCTCACGATCGATGAACGCGCGGTAGCGCTGCAGCGGGAAGAAGGCGCGTCGTACGACGTCATAGAGCGGCACATCATGATTGCCCGGCACGCACAACCGCGGCGCGGGCAGCCGTTGCAGGTACGCGCGGGCGGCGGCGAACTGGGCGCGGCGCGCGCGCTGGGTGAAATCGCCGCTGATCACGACGAGGGAGGGCTCGACGTCGTGCAGTTCCCGCACCAGGGCGTCCGCCACGGTCGGCGTTTCCGCTCCGAAGTGCAGGTCCGAAATGTGAGCCACCGTGCGCATGTTGAGCGTCGTGCTTCAGCGGGCCGCCGGGATCGTCGTCAGGTGCTCCATCGGCGCCAGCACGCGCAATGCACCCGGGCGCACGCGAAGCTGCAAGGGCACCCGCAGGTCCACGACCTCGCCGTCCAGCGCCACGGGGAGCCGTGCGTGCGCCGTTTGAATGGAGGCTTGCTCGATCGCGTAGGTCTCCAATCCCTGGGCTTCGTCCAGGCTGCGCAGCAGCGTCTGCCACATCATCCGGAGGAGTTGGAAATGGCGATCCGCCCGCGTCGTGTAGACCCATAGCTTGCCTTCGTCCAGGCACGGACGGAGTCGTTGCGCCAGCACCCGGCCCGTGTAGCGATTGTTCGAAACCAGCACGAACGGGCTGCGCAGCCGGATGAGCCGCCCTTCCAGCGACAACTCGAACCGCACGCGACGCAAGCGCACGAACTCGGCGAGCACGGCCAGCGTCATCGCGAACCACTTCCCGCGCCCCTGCCCGCGCAGCTCGTCCCGACGCAGCACGGCCTGCGGATACGCCCCGAGGGAACAGTTGTTGATGAAGACGCGGCCGTTCACCTCACCGACATCAATCTGCCGGACGCGGCCGCGGGCAAGGGCGATGACCGTCTCGCGCCACTCCAGCGGCAGGCCCAGGTCCTTGGCAAAATGGTTCAGCGTGCCGAGCGGCAGAACCCCCAGCGCGCGCGAGTTGCCCACGAGGAGGTGCGCCGCCGTGTTCACGCTGCCATCGCCTCCGCCCACGATCACGGCATCCACCGGTGCAACCGCCGCTCGCTTCACCGTGCCGGCAAAGTCGTCGCACGGCACCGGCAGAACGGACGCGTCCACTCCCGCGTCTCGGAACGCCGCCTGCAGCTCGACCGGTGTGATCGCGCCGCTCCCGCCGGCGGCCAGCTGACCGCCGCTCTGGTTGAGGATGACCACGGCGCGCATGCCGCTTGGTCAGCTGCCGCGGTAAGTGGTTCGCGCAGGGCGGGTTCAGATCCGGGCTGCGCAACGCCGCGCCAGCCGCCCGGTCGGGAATTTCCCGAAGGCATGTTCACGCGTTCGTCACCGGCCCTGCACCCAGATGCCACAAGCGCCTGTAAAGGTACCTGCGAACGGCCGACCCTCCTCGGAGCAAGGCCCAACCCAACAAACCACCATGTACCTGGACCTGATGATCGGCTGGCTCGCGATCGCCGTCGTCGTGCTCATCGCACGCGGCGACTACCGGGAGCTGCCCACCCTGACGTAGGAAACCACGCCGGCCCGGAGCCCACGCTCCGGGCCGGCTTTCTTGTGATTTGAGATTTGAAATTTGAGATTTGAGATCGGGATTAGGGCGGTTCGCCTTGCGCGATCTCAAATTTCAAATCTCTAATCTCAAATCCCATGGAAGTCCTACCCCGCTTCTGGCTTGCGGCGACTGCATTGACGGTCGCGGCTCACGCCGGCGAACCTCGCTCGGATCTTGGCTGGACCGAATACCTCGGCGGCCCCGAACGTTCCCACTACTCGACGCTGACGCAGATCACGCCACAAAACGTGACGAAGCTCCAGCGGGCCTGGGAATATCGCACCGGCGACCCCGGCGAGATGCAGTGCAATCCGCTCGTGATCGGCGACACTCTTTACGGCACCACCGCCAGCGGCAGCGTTTTCGCCCTCGACGCCGCCACCGGCCAGGAGCGCTGGCGCTTCACCCCCGTGGTGGAGAAGACCGATCGCACGCTTCGCGGCGTGGCGCACTGGTCCGACGGCACCCATGGCCGCATCTTCTTCGGCGCCGACGAGTGGCTCTATGCCGTCGACGCGCGCACGGGGCAGCCGGTCGCGGACTTCGGCACGGAGGGTCGCACCAGCCTCAAGGCCGGTCTCGGGGAGCGCGCCGCGCGGCGCTGGGTGGTCTCCACCACTCCGGGCACCGTATTCGAGAACCTGATCGTGATGCCGATTCGCGTCACCGAGCAGGCGAACGCCGCGCCCGGTTACATCCAGGCGTTCGACGTCCGCACCGGCAAACTCGCCTGGACCTTCAAGACCATCCCCGATCCCGGCCAGCCGGGCTACGAGACCTGGCCGAAGGACGCGCACCAATCGCCCAACATCGGCGGCGCCAACTCCTGGTCGGGCATGTCGATCGACCGCAAACGCGGGCTGCTCTTCGCCCCTACAGGCTCCGCCTCCCCGGACTTCTGGGGCGGCGAACGCATCGGCGCCAACCTGTACGCCAACTGCCTGCTGGCCCTGGATGCCCGCACCGGCCAGCTGAAGTGGCACTTCCAGTTCGTGCACCACGACCTCTGGGACCGCGACCTGCCGGCGCCGCCGAATCTCGTAACCGTGCAGCACAACGGCAAAAAGATCGATGCCGTCGCGCAGGTCACCAAGTCCGGGCACCTCTACGTCTTCGATCGGGAGACCGGCGAGTCCCTCTTCCCCATCGAGGAACGGCCGGTGCCGAAGTCGGGACTGAAGGGTGAGGAAACCTGGCCGACGCAGCCTTTCCCGAAGCTCCCCCTGCCTTTCTCCCGCCAGGAGGTGACGGTGGACGACATCAGCCCGTACGCGGAGAACCGCGAGGAGCTGGCAACGCAGTTCCGTCATGGTCGCAGCGGCACCTACGAGCCCTTCGGCCTGCATGACACGATCCTCGTGCCCGGCTTTGACGGCGGCGCGGAATGGGGCGGCGCGGCCGTCGATCCATCGGGCGTGATGTACGTCAACACGAACGAGATCGCGTGGATGGTGAAGCTGCAGGAGTCCGTCACCGACGAGGCGCTGCGCAGCCTGTCGCCTGGTCACCGCGTGTACGCCCGCTTTTGCATTGGATGCCACGGCCCCGAGCGGAAGGGGAATCCGACCAGCGGGTTCCCCTCCCTGGTTGGTTTGGCGGAGCGAAAGCCCCGGGACGCGATCGTGACGCTCATCAACAACGGCAAGGGCATGATGCCGGGATTCAACTGGATCGCCGAGCACGACCAGCAGCTCCTGGTCGATTTCCTGCTCGACGCCGAAAAGGTCGAGCCGGCCCGCGACGGCAAGACGGCCGACCCCCGGGCCGTCAAGGGCCCGACGGCGCCGTATGAGATCGTCGGGTACGTGAAGTTCATCGACAAGAACGGCTATCCCGGGATCAAACCGCCCTGGGGCGCGTTGACGGCGATCGATCTGAACACAGGCCAGCATCTCTGGCGGGTCACCCTCGGCGAATTCAAGGAACTGACCGCGAAGGGCATTCCGCAGACCGGCACGGAGAACTATGGCGGCCCGGTTATCACCGCCAGCGGCGTCCTCTTCATCGCCGGCACCAAAGACAGCATGCTCCGCGCCTACGAGATGAAGACCGGAAAGCTGCTCTGGGAAACCGAGCTGCCCGCCTCGGCCTTTGCCACGCCGGCCACCTACTCCGTGCGCGGTCGTCAGTACGTGGTCGTCGCCGCCGGCGGGAAGAAGATGGGCACCAAGCCGGGCGACAGCTACGTCGCCTACGCGCTGCCGGAGGAAAAGCCCCGATAAGCGTCTGTCCGTCCTTACGCAGGCGGGACGCCTACGCTACGAAGAGCTTCAGCAGTACGCAGGCGAGACGCCTACGCTACGAAGAGCCCCAGCGGTACGCAGGCGGGACGCCTACGCGACGAAGAGCCCCAGCGCTCCGGGTAGCGTAGGCGTCCCGCCTGCGTACTCAGGACTGCCGCGCTCCTTCACGCCGCTTCGCCTTCGGTTCCGCCGGCGGCAGCAGCTCTCCCTGGGGCTTGGCTCCGCCGTCGGAGCCGTTGCGATCGACCTTGGCCTTGCGCTTCATCGCCGCCTCGCTCGCTGCCTCGAAGTCCTCGCGCAGCTTCCTGGCGTGCTTGCGTTTCTCCTTCGCGTGCTTCCGCGCCTGCTTGCAGCGCTTCTTTGCCTCTTTCAGCTCAGCCTTGGCGACCTTCGCCTCGCCTTTGGCGACATCGGCGGCGACTTCCGCCGCGCTGACCTCGGCTTCGAGCGCGGCCAGATCGACGGACTTGCGGTTGGTTTTCGGGCGGGAGGCTTTGGCGACCATGGGTGGGTGGATTGAAGGGGTGGGGTCTGCAATGTACCGCAGCCCCGTCCGTTGGCAACGAGGCCAACGTTACAAACGCGTGACACAGAAAGCAAAAGAGCGGCGCCTTTCGGCGCCGCTCACATCAATCCACTGCTGACCTGACAAAACCTCAGTCGATCTCGTAGACCTCAATGAGAACCTCGCCGCCAACCGTGCCGGGTTTGGCGCGGACGATGGCGCTATAGAGGCCGGGAGGCAGCGTCGCCAGGAAGATGGCGTCCTTGCTATTGGCCGGGAACGGGAAAGCGCCGACCTCACCGCCCAACTGCGAAGCCTGCGTGCCCGACCAGTCATCCGCCTCGCCAATCTTGGTGCCGGCGGCGTCATAGACTTCCATCACCGGGTCGGAAGCGGCGGCCACACCAGGAGCGGCCGCGGCAAGACCGGGGCCGGCCGCGCGGATCATGATGGTCTGCGACTGGCTGCCCCCAATGACGAATCCGGGAAACGCCGCCGCGCCGCCCGGCATGATCGTGGCGCGAGTCGAGAGGTTCACCATCTTGCTGGTCGAGCCGCGATTCACGACCACCGTTGCGCCGCCACCCGCATCACTGAGCACGCTGGCAGGATCGAAGTACCCATCGCGTCCGAGCTTGGTCCAGCTGTAAGCCCAGTTGCCGGAGGTCGTGAACGCGCCGAGGTAGCTGGCGCCGGTGAAGAATCCGTCATTCGGGGGCGTGGCCGCGAGTTCGAGGGCCGGGCTGCCGGCCTTGAGCCGCGGATCAAGCTTGCCCTCGCGCACGCGGCTCAGGTTCACGAACAACGGATCGGTGTTCACGCGATTGTTCTGTGCGGCCGTCCTGATGTGCGTGGCGGTGTAGTTGCTGGACGGAGCGGGGCCGCCGGTCGTCGCATTGGCCGACTGGAACAACTGGTCGTCACTCGTGCCCGCGCCGAACGTGCCGAAGAGGGTGCTGGCGATGGAGAGCTCGCCCGCGGCGAGCCGCTTGGCGCTATCCTGTGCCTGCGCGCTCTCCGTCTCGATGCGCGCGGCATAGCCACGGAAATCGTGGAAGATCGCGTTGAAGAACCTGCCGCCGGTGTTGTCACGGAAGATCGGGCCGCGGCTGTTGGAGTTGCTGCTGGTCGCCCCGGAGCCGATCGAGGTCACGTTGTACACCGTCGGGATCGCGTACGGTGTGCCGTCCTCAGGCGTCGTGCCGCCGTCCATTTCGAACGCCTGGTTGCCCACCGCCGAGTCCTGCAGGTGGAACAGGAACTGGAGCTTGCCGCGATAGCCTTCGTCCCAGTCGAAACCGTCATCGTCATTGAACGCGCTCACAAGGTACTTGCCGTTCACCGTGCCGCCGAACCATTCGAAGCCGTCATCGGCGTTGGCGAAAACCTCGATGTACTCGATGGTGGTGCCGCTGCCGACGCCGCCGAGGGTCAGGCCGTTGAGTTCGTTGTTGGCGCCAATCACCGAGCCGCCGTGCCGGATGGAGACGTAGCGCATCACGCCGGAGTTGTCCGCATCGTCGGTGCCGCCGTAGAGACCGCGCGATTCGGTCGTCGGGATGCCTTCGATATTCCCCTCGCCCGACGTGGTGTTGATGCGCGCGCGCCCGAGGAGCGCCACACCGCCCCACAAGCCGCGGTCGTCCTTGGTCAGGTTGCCGTTGAGGTTGTCCGCCAGGGCCGTGAAAATGATCGGCTCCTCCGCGGTGCCGTTGGCCATCAGCCTGGCGCCCCGGGCGACCAGAAGCGCGGACGCGTTTTCACCCGTGCCAGGCCGGGCCTTGATCACGGTGCCGGCTTCGATCGTGAGCGTTTCGCCGCTCTCGACGAACACCCGGCCGTTGAGGATGTAGGTGTTGCTCTTGGTCCAGGTGGTGTTGCCGGACAAGCTGGCGTCGGTGACCTCGATGTCCGCCGCGAACAGCGCGGTGGGGATCAGGAGGACGGCTGCGAGGGATAGCAGGTTTTTCTTCATGGTTTGATTTCAGGATTTCGTAGCTGCGGGAAAGAGAGGGCGGCCGCTCAGAACTTGTAGCTGAGGCCGACGGAGGCGGTGACACCGCGCTTGTACCGAATGCGGTCATACACGACGTCGCGGTACGCGAGCGTCTCGTGTGCCTCGGAATCGAGGAGATTCCGGACGCTGGCGGTGAACTTCCAGCCCACCCCAAAGCTCTGCGACCAGACGAGGTTCAGCGACGGCGCCGGCTGCTCGTACACGTTCGGGGTGCCCGGCGGGCTGATCCGGGACAGGCGCTCTCCGAACACGTTGTAATAAACGCTGAGCGTGGTGCCCCACCGCGGCTGCGTCCACGAGAGATCAACGTTGGCGACATACGGGGACTGCCCGATCAGGTCGCGCGTGGCGGGGGCCTGCGGTTCGAAGGCACGGATGGCGGTGAGTTCGGAACCGGTGATATCGACCTCCGACTCGAGCAGCGTGAAGTTGGCCCCGAGGCGGAACTCGCCAAAACGGTCCCCCAGCACGTCCAGGTGCTTGCGTCCCTCGAGCTCGATCCCACGCACCCTGCCCCGGGCAGCATTCTTGTACTGGAACTCCCCCGCGTTGATCACGGTGAAGACGCCGCGCTCGATCGGGTTGCTCAGTTCCTTCGCGAATACGCTCACGGCGAACAACTCGCCGCGCCGCGGAAACCACTCCCAGCGCAGGTCCCAGTTTTCGATGCGGGTGCGCTCGAGGTCGGGATTGCCGACGAAGTACTCGCCCCCGACGAACTCGTAGGAGGTGTAGTCGGCGATCTCGCGAAAGTTCGGCCGGGCCAGCGTGCGCGTCCACGCCGCGCGGAGATTCATCTTCGGCGAGATGGCCCAGACGGCGTTCACCGACGGCAGCGGATCCCGCTCGTCGATCAAGCCCTGACGGCGGCCGGGATCGCGGCTGCGCACGTCGATGAAGGTGGTTTCGTTGCGCACGCCCGCGATCACGCGGACCTGGGGCAGCACGGGCAGGTCAACCATCGCGTATTCCGCGACCACCCGCTGCAGACCGGTGTACGCGTTGGCCGGGACGGTGGAATCGACGAGGTAAAGGGTGCCGGGACGAAAGACGTTGGTCGCCGGGTTGACCTGACCCACGTTCGCATGGCGAAAAAAGTCCTGTTCGTCCCCCGTGAAGCGGGCTCCGGTGCTGTAGTACTCGTAAAGCCGTTCGCTGAAGGCACGCTCGGTCCGCGCGTAGGCCGCGCCCGCCTTGAGGGCACCCTGCGTTCCGGTCCAGGACTGGAACGGGAGGGAAAGGTCGATGCTGTAGTCGTCGCGGGTCTCCTCGAGATCGCGGAAATAGCGGGCCGGTTTCGGAATGCCGGAGATCTCCCAGAAATAGTTGCCGTCCTCCGCCTGCATGGTGCTGAAGAACCGGGTGTCCGGCTCGTCCTGGGTGCTTTTCGCCTGCGTGGCGCTCCAGGTCACCTTCGGCTCGCGCAGGTTCGGGAAGAGATGCTTGCCCTGCAGCTGCAGCGAATCCATCGCGCGTTCCGTGAAGCGAAGCGCACGCGTCTCGAAGAAATCGGTTTCCGTGAGGCCGCCGCCCGAGACGTTGACCCCGGCAAGCCGGCGCGCCTGGTCGATGCCCGAGCGGTTGACCATCACGTTGAGCGCCACCTGGTGCTCAGGATTGAACTGGTAGGCGAGGTTGAACAGGCCGCCGATCAGGGTTTCGTCCTCGTACTTCGCGTCCCGGAGCAGCAGCAGCGGGGACAAGGCGGGCGAATTGACTCCCTGGCGCTCATACCGCGCATACGCGCCATCGCCGTAGCCCGAAAAGGACCGGTCGTAGGAGACGCTGGCGGCATAGCCGAGCTTGCTGCCGTTGAACCGGTACACGCCGCCGAACGCGATCGCCGCGCTGTAATTGTACGGCGTGTCGTCGGTCACCGGCGTCATCGTCTCGGAGAACGCGCGTGAGAGTTCTCCGATGGTGACATCGCCGCCGGGCGCATTGTACCGCGGTGGGATGCGCGTGCTGGCGACGGCCTCCGGCAAGGCGCGGCTGCCGTCATCGCGAGCCAGGCCGCGATCGGTCGCGGCATAGGAGAGCCGCCGCTTGCCGGTCACTTGCGAGTTATGCCCGATGGAGGCGCCGATGGACGCGGTAAACTGGTCCGGAAATTCCTTCGTTTTCAGGTCGACGCTGCCGCCGGCGAAATTGCCCGGCCGGTCGGGCGTGAACGTCTTGCTCGCGACGATG
This sequence comes from Verrucomicrobiota bacterium, assembly GCA_023457715.1. Classification (GTDB taxonomy): domain Bacteria; phylum Verrucomicrobiota; class Verrucomicrobiia; order Opitutales; family Opitutaceae; genus ER46. Next base: position 28,156 of record JAEWKR010000165.1, on the reverse strand, counting down.
GCGTCGATCAGGTCGCTCGGAAACATATCCATGTTCACGGCGCGGCGATCCGGATCGGCACTCGGCACTTCGACGCCGTTCACCAGCGTGTTGCTGTAGCGCTCACCGAGGCCGCGGAGATAAACGTACTTGTTGTCCACGACGGATACACCGGTCACGGCGCGCATCGCGGCGGCGGCCGTGCCGAAGCCCAACCGCGACATATGTTCGCTGCCGATCGCGTCGCTCACGGAGGCGGCTTTCTGGCGGGCGCTCAGCAGACCAAGTCCCGAATTCTGCACCACCTCGGCCGTGACGCTGAACGCCTCCATTTTGATCACGTCGCCCGCGGCGAGCGGCACGTCGACGGACGTAAATCCGTCGACGGGCACCTCGACCCCGGTAACGCGCGCCGGCAGGCGCCCGAGCTTCTCCGCCTCGACGGTGTGCACGCCGGGCGTCACAGCGGTGACAGAGTAGCGACCGTCCAGATCGGTTTTCGTCGTCTGGCCGCCGACGGTCACCGTCACCTCCGCCACCCCTGCTCCCGTCGCAGGATCCACGACCCGGCCGGACACTCCGCCGGCGATCGTTTCGGCCGTGAGCACGCAGCTCGCAGCAAGCAGGAACCAGGTGGTGCGGCGCGGGCCGGGATCTCGTGGGAGAACCCGCCCGAAGGGGCAGAACATCATGCCCACCAGCAGGCCAAAGCGCAACGCGGCGGAGCAATGGAAATGCGTCAAGGTCGCACCAACGTTACGCGACGGACACACGCCTGTCAGAATCCGCACCGAAACGTCACGGCAACGCGCACGGGGTCACCGGCCATAAGCTCGCGGCCGGACCACGAATCGGCCGGGCGCAGGCCGCACCCGCCCCTCACACGCCCTTGCCGTTGCGGTAGTACACCTCGTGCGCCTTGACCTGCACGAGTTTCCGCTCCGGCAGGATGCAGGCAGTGAGCGCTCCGCCCTGCGCGCACCCGGTGTCGATGCCAAGGGACCAGCGCCGGCGGACCGGGCGCGGAAAAGGCGTGTGCCCATAAACGACGAAGGGCGGGCCCTTCCATTTGGTGGACCAGAGGGGCGACCGGGGGAACTCGGATCGTTTCTCCGGTTCGCCTGCGGGGCTGATCACCTGAATCCGCGTGACGACCCGCGCCGGCTGGCGCCGCCACGGGATACCGGGAAGAAACCCCCCATGAACGAGAACCGTATCGTGCTCGCGATCATGGAAAGTCAGCGGCATGGCCTCGAGGTACTCCCAGTCCTTGCGGCGGAGCTGCTTCAAAGTCTCGTAGTCGGCCTTGCGCAGGTGCGTCGGGTCGCCGGTGCGCCGGTAGTTCAGCAGCCGGAGCTCGTGATTGCCGAGGAGCGACACGTGCGCGTGTTTCCGGGCCAAAGCGATGACCCCGGCGCTGTCGGGACCGCGATTGATCAAGTCACCGAGCAGCACGACCCGATCATGACGACCTGGCGCAAGTTTCTCGAGGAGCTCCGCGAACTCGCGCGCGCAGCCATGAATGTCGCCGATGGCTATGATCCGGCCACGCATGAGGCCTCCGGTCACCCCGCCGCGGAAGGCCGATGCGACGCCGGCGCTCCCGGGTCAGCCGACGGGGGGCCCGACTCCGCGGCGGAAGCGGCCGGGGACTTGGGGGCTTCGGCGACGCTCATCGCGGCGGCGGCCGCCGCGGCCGAGCGAACCGACGCGGCGGCCATGAAGAACTTCTGCGCCGAAAAACTCTGCTCGCCCGGCGCGCGAGACGGAGCCGCATAGGCGGCGTCCGCGTTCAGTTCGCGGGCATCGACATTGTCCCGGAGTTCGCTGGCCAGCACCTCGTCAATGAGCCGTCGCCGCAGCCCGGGCTCCTCGATCGGAAAGACGAGTTCCACGCGGCGGAAGAAATTGCGCGGCATCCAATCGGCGCTGCCCAGGTACACCTTGGGGTCGCCGCCGTTCTCGAAATAAAAGATCCGCGCGTGCTCCAGAAACCGCCCGACGATGCTGCGCAGCCGGATGTTCTCGCTCAAGCCCTTCACCCCGGGCCGCAGGCAGCACGTGGCGCGCACGATCAAGTCGATCTTCACGCCCGCCTTCGACGCGGCATAGAGGTTCTGAATCGTCGCCGGATCCACGAGTTTGTTCATCTTGGCGATAATCCTGGCCGGCTTGCCCGCCGCGGCATTCGCCGTCTCGAGGGCGATAAGCTCCTGGATCGACTCGTGGAGCGTGAACGGCGCGATCAGGAGGTGCTTGAAAGGCGCGGTTCGCGCCAGCCCGGTCAGCGCATTGAACAGCTGCGCCACTTCGCCGGCCAGGGTCTCGCGACAGGTGAAGAGGCTCAGATCCGTGTAGAGCCGCGCGGTCTTGGGATTGTAGTTGCCGGTGCCCAGGTGCGCATAACGCCGCAGCGACCCGCCCTCGCGTCGCACCACGAGGCAGCACTTGCAGTGCGTCTTGTGCCCGATCAGTCCGTACACGACGTGGACACCCGCCTCCTCGAGTTCGCGCGCCCACTTGATATTGTTCGCCTCGTCGAACCGCGCTTTGAGCTCCACCAGCACGGTGACCTGCTTTTCCGCCAGCGACGCGTCGATCAGCGCCTGCACGATGGGGGAGTCGCCGCTGGTGCGATACAAGGTCTGCTTGATCGCCAGCACGTCGGGATCGCGCGCGGCCTGCTCGATGAACTCCACGACCGGCGCAAACGAATCGTACGGGTGGTGCAGCAACACGTCATGATCGCGGATCGAATCGAAGATGTTCTTGCCCGCGCGCAGCACGGCGGACTCCGCGGGCGCAAAGGGCGGAAACTTCAAGGCCGGTCGGTCCACCGTCTCGTACACGCTCATCAGGCGCAGCAGATTGAGCGGGCTCGGCATCTGGAAGGTGCACGTCGGATCCAACCCGAGGAAGCCGCAGACGAGCCGGTGCAGGTCCGGGTCGACGCCTTCCTCGATCTCCAGGCGCACCGCCGCGCCCCGGCGCAGATTCCGGAGTTCCTCTTCGATCTTCTTCAGCAGGTTGGCCGATTCCTCCTCGTCGATGTACAGGTCGCTGTTGCGCGTGACCCGGAACGCATGCGCGCCGGTCACGGTGTAGCCGGCGGCGAGCCGGTCGGCGCATACCTTGATGATTTCGCTCAGGAAGATGAAGCGCTGGGCGTCGGACCCTTCCGCCGGCAATGCGACCACCCGCGGCAGGCTGCGGGGCACGGGCACAATCACCATGAGTTTCTCCGTCTCCTGCCCTTCGCCCGACGTGACCGCGATCAGGACGTTCAACGTTTTGTTCCCCACCTGCGGGAACGGGTGCGACTGATCCACCGCGAGCGGCGTCGCACTGGCATCACCTGCGTCTCGAAAAACTGTTCCACCCAGCCGCGCTCGGCGGTGGACAGCTGCGCGGCCGCGGAGAACACAATGCGCTGTTCGGCCAGCTGGGGAATCAGTTCACCGTGCCAGCACCCGTATTGTTCCGCCACGAGAGCGCGGACCTCCCGGTACACCAGCTGGAGCTGCTCCCGCGCGGTCATGCCATCCAGGCTCAGTTCGCCGGCCGCTTCCGAGTCCGCCTGCTGCATCAGTCCGGCGACGCGGATCTCGAAGAACTCGTCGAGGTTGGAGCAGACAATGGCGAGGAACTTGACGCGCTCGAGCAGCGGGTTCGCCGGATTTCGGGCCTGGTCGAGCACCCGCCGGTTGAAGGCGAGCCAGCTGCGTTCGCGACTGGCGAAGATCTGATGCGAACCCGTCGAAGCCGGGTTCGAACGGGCGTTCGAGGAAGAACGTTTGGTGCGGGTGAGGGAGCGGGTCACAGAAATCGGCGGGGGCGCGGCGTTAAGGGTTAACATGGGCCAGGTGCGGCGGGATTGCCAGCGGGGCGGGTGGTGGCCGCCTCGGACGTGGCTGCGGCTAGCGTAAAGCGAAAATCGGCGCCGTGCGGCGGCACGCTCTTTACCCAGACCTCGCCGCCGTGCGCCTGGATGACGTTTTTCACGATGGAGAGCCAGAGCCCCGTGCCGCCATGTTCCCGCGCCCGCGCCTTGTCCACCCGGAAGAACCGCTCGAAGATCCGCTCCTGGGCCTCCAAGGGAATGCCCGGCCCATCGTCCTTGACGCTGAACTCCACCTGCGGGCCGCGGCGGGTGGCCCAGAGCGTCACCCGCCCGCCGCTGTGGCCGTACTTGATCGCATTATCGATCAAGTTGCCCAGGACCTGGCGAAACCGCTGCAGGTCCGCCATGGCCAGCAAGCCCGGCGGCACATCGTTTACGAGTGCAATTTCTTTGGACCGCGCCACGATGACCGCATCCTCCAGGGCCTCCTGCGCCACGTCGTGGAGCGCCACCCTCTCCAGTTCCAGCTGGATTCGGCCGGAATCCAGCCGGGAGAGCAGGAGCAGGTCATCGATCAGGAACGTGAGCCGGCTGGCATGCCGGTCGATGATGTCGAGGAACCTTGTGGTCACCGCTTCATCGCGCCGGCCGCCGTCGATCAGCGTCTCCGCCGCGCTCTTGATCAAGGAGAGCGGTGTGCGGAGCTCATGGCTGACGTTGGCGACAAACTCCTGCCGGATCGCTTCGAGTTCACGGATCCGCGTCAGGTCGTGAAACACCAGGATGGCCCCCTCCCGGTTGCCGGCGGCGCCGCGCAGCGCGAGCGCGTTTACCTGCAGGTAACGCGAGCTCGCGAGACCATCCAGGCACAACTCGTGACTCAGCACCTCAGGCTCCCTTTCGAGACGGTTCACCAGCGCGGCGACTTCGTGCCGCCGGGTGGCTTCCATGACCGAGCGCCCCACCGCGGGCGGAGCGAACCCGAAAAGGTTCCCCGCCGCGGTGTTCGCGAGCCGGATCCGGCCCGTGGGTCCCAGCACCAGAATGCCCTCCACCATGCGGTCAAAGAGGGATGCCGTCCGGGTCGCCTGCGCCTTCAGATCCATTTCGCGCTGCTCGCGCTGGTCCGCAAGTTCCCGCTCATGGCGCTGCCACGCGGCCCGCAGCTGCGCGCGATACCACCACGCCAGGCACGCCCCCGCGACCGCGAGAAAGGCAAGAGGCAGTTCGAGAGACAGCATTGCGTCGGGGTCAGTGCGGCGCGTTGAAGCGGTAACCCACGCCACGGATGGTCTCCAGATGGTGGGCGGCGGGCCCCATTTTCTCCCGCAACCGGCGCATGTGCGTGTCGACCGTGCGGCTGTCGATCGGGCTATCGTAGCCCCACACATCCCGCAGGAGGCGCTCCCGCGACTGAACACGACTGCGATTTCGGGCGAGGATCTCCAGCAGCTTGAACTCTGTCGCGGTCAAGGCCACGACCGTCCCGGCGACCCTCACCTCGTGTCCGGCAATGTCGATCTCCAGGTCGGGCCAGCGAAGCATGGGCATGGTCTCTGCGCCGGTGCTGGAGCGGGCCAGCAGCTTCTTGATGCGCAACACCACCTCGCGGGGGCTGAACGGCTTCGTCACATAATCGTCGGCCCCGAGCTCGAGCCCGATCACGCGATCCATTTCCGACGTCCGCGCCGTCAGCATGAGAATGGGAATGGCGGCCGTCGCGGGGTCTCGGCGCAGCACGCGGCAGACCTCGAGGCCATCGATCTGCGGCAGCATCAGGTCAAGCACGACCAGCGCGGGACGCTCGTCCTGCACGAGCGTGATCGCGCGCAGGCCGTCCGTGGCGAACACCGGGTTATAACCCGACTCCTTCAGCTTCCAGCCGAGGATCTCCAACGAATCCGGCTCGTCATCAACGACCAGGATTTTGGCGTTCGTGCTTGTGGACGGCATGCCGGATGTCCTTCGCCTCGTAGAGGTACACGACCTCCTCGGCGATGTTGGTCGCGTGGTCTGCCACCCGCTCGATCGTCTTGGAAATGGTCATGAGGTTCAGGCAACGGGTGATCGTGTTTGGCTTTTCGACCATGAAGCTGACGAGTTCGCGGTGGAGCTGGCGGTTCAGCTCGTCGACCTCCGTATCACGCGGGATTACCGCGCGGGCGCGATCCGGTTCCCGGTTCACGAAAGCCGTGATCGCCTCGCGCAGCATCTCGATCGCCATGGTCGCCATCCGCGGCAGGTCGATGTAGGGCTTGAGCTGGGGCTCGGCGTTCAAGTCGCGCACCTTGCGGCTGATGGTGACGGCGGAGTCCCCCACCCGCTCCAGATTCTGGGAAATCTTCATCGCCGCCGTGATCAGGCGCAGATCGGTGGCGAGCGGCGCCTTGGCGAGCAGGTGAATCGCGATGTCGTCGATCTCGATCTCGAACTGATCGAGCACGTTGTCGTCCTCCTCGATCCGCAACGCCAGCGCCTCGTCGCGCTCGACGAGCGCGCGGATCGAGCGCGCGACCGCCGACTCCGCATGGCTCGCCATCGCGAGGAGGCTGTCCTTCAACTTCGTGAGTTCTTCGTGGTAGTGGGTCATTACGCGGCGCCGGTTAAATGATGGGGGGATTCGCGGCCCGCAGGGCGCGCCGCGCAAACGCCAAATCCCAAACGTCCAAACGCCAAAGAATGCTCAAAAATTCAGTCTTCATTTGGGTTTTGGGATTTTTTTGGGATTTGGACTTTTGGGATTTGGGATTTCGCGTGTGGACTTCGAAAGCGGGTGTACTCACCCGAATCTTCCCGACACATACGCCTCGGTCTGGGGATTGCCGGGGTTGGTGAAGATATTCCTCGTGTCGCCATACTCGATCAGCCGGCCGAGATAGAAGAAGGCGGTTCGGTCCGAAACGCGGGCCGCCTGCTGCATGTTGTGCGTCACGATCACGATCGAGAAACGGGCGCGCAGCTCCTGGATCAGTTCCTCCACCTTCGCGGTGGCCACCGGGTCAAGCGCCGAGCAGGGCTCATCCATCAGGATCACCTCCGGCTCAACCGCGATCGCGCGCGCGATGCACAGGCGTTGCTGCTGACCGCCCGAAAGGCCCAGGCCGCTCGTGTGCAGGCGGTCCTTCACCTCGTCCCAGAGGGCCGCGCCGCGGAGCGATCTTTCCACGATCTCATCCAGCCGCGAGCGGTCACGCACGCCCTGCAGTCGCAGGCCGTAGGTGATATTCTCGTAGATCGACTTGGGAAACGGATTCGACTTCTGGAACACCATGCCCACGCGCTTCCGCAGTTCGATCACGTCGACGTCTCGCTGATGGATATCCACGCCGTGGATCTTGATCGTGCCACGCGAGACCTTGGTGCCGTCGATCAGGTCGTTCATGCGGTTGATGCACCGCAGGAGCGTGGATTTTCCGCAGCCCGAGGGTCCGATGAACGCCGTCACCTTGTGGTCGGCGAGCGACAGGTTGATGTCGTGGAGCGCCTGCGTGGCGCCGTAATGGAAGTCGAGATGGGAGATCTCGATCAGCGGGCGTTCGACGCCGGGCGCGGCCGCGGGCACGGCTGGCGTCAGGGTCACGCCGGTGCGGGACGACGAGCCGGTCCGTTCGATGGGGGGCGAAGGAAGAGAGGTGGGCGTGTCCATGCTCAGGGAGGCGGTTACCATTGGTAGCGGGCGCGCAGGCGGTTGCGGAGGAGGATCGAGGTCGTGGCGATGAGCGCGACGACGAGGAGAAAGACCAACGCGGTGCCGTACTGCACCCGCGCGGTGTGCTCGTTCTGGGGGATCTTCGAGCTGACGACGTAGATGTGGTAGGGCAGCGCCATCACACCCTGGAAAAAGAAATCGGTAAGCTTTTCGACCTCCCACGGGAGCTTGTCGCGCACGACATAGGCCGCGGTGAACATGATGGGGGCCGTTTCACCGGCCACGCGCGCGATACCGAGGATCGACGACGTGAGAATGCCCGGCATGGCGTACGGCAGCACGTTCTTGCGGATCGTCTGCCACTTGGTCGCGCCGAGAGCCAGCGAGCCTTCCCGGAATCCTCGCGGCACGCCCTTGAGCGACTCCTCGCTCGCGGTGATCACCACGGGCAGGACCATGAACGCCAGAGTGAACCAGCCGGCGAGCAGCGACACGTTCCAACCGAAGAAGATCACGAACATGCCGAAACCGAACAGACCGAAGACAATCGAGGGCACCCCCGCGAGGTTCAGGATGGCGAGCCGCACGAAACGGATGAAGCGACCGTCACGCGCGTATTCGTTGAGGTAGATCGCCGCGGCGACCCCCAACGTGAGGGCAATCGTCATCGAGCCCACCACCAGCAGCACCGTCCCCACAATGCAGGGCCAGATGCCGCCGGCGGAATAGACGTAGCTCTCCGTCGGAACGTCCTTCGCGGCGGGGTTCTGCGCCAGGAAGGCCCGGTGCTCGCGATCGCCCTGCTCGTAACGTCGGCCCTCGTACTCGAAGACGTAGAGCGACTCCGGCGCCTGGGTCAGGAAGGTCGTGTTGATGAACGGCGCCCTGGCCTGAAACAGCGTCGGGGCCCCTTTCACGACGATCGTGCCCAGCACGGCGCCGCCGCACAGGAGGATCAGGTAGGTGACCGCGCGGAACAGCCAGAGCGTCACCTTCTCGCGGTAATGGCGGGCGCCGGCCTGCCGGGTGAAAACATGCGGCCGCGTGTTCATGTGGAAACCATCCGGTAGCGCCGCACGATTTTCTGCGCGGCGAAGTTGATCGTCAGCGATAGGATGAAGAGACAGAGACCGACGACGAAGAGGGCCCGGTAGTGGATGCTGCCCTGCACCACCTCGCCCATCTCCTGCGCGATGATGCCGGTCATCGTGTGCACGGGTTGCGTGACCACGCCGAGCCCGGCGCTGAAGTCAGGGATCGCGATGCGGTTGCCGGCGCAGAGGAGCACGACCATCGTCTCGCCGATCACGCGACCCAGCCCGAGCAGCACGGCGGAGATCAGCCCCGAAAGCGCGGCCGGCACGATGATCTTCACAATCGTCTCGAGCCGCGACGCCCCGAGCGCGAAGGACGCCTCCTTCAGTGCCCGCGGCACATTGTTGAGGGCATCCTCGGCCAGGGTGAAGATGGTGGGCACCGCGATCAGCGCCAGCAGACAGCCGGCGGTGAGGATGTTCAACCGCTCGCTGTACGGGAAGCCGGGCATCCAGGACATCCACGGCTGCTGCGAAAGCGTTCTCAAGGCCTGCCCCAGCACCGCGATGCCAAAGAACCCGAGCACCACGGACGGGATGGCTGAAATGAACTCGATACAGGGCTTGATCGTCTTCTGCTCCTGCGGGCGCGCGATCTGGTTCACGTAGACCGCCGCGCCGATCCCGAGCGGCACGGCCAGCAACAACGCCACGCCCGAGACCATGAGCGAGCCGACGAACAGGGGTACGACCCCGTACCAATCCTGCCAGAAACTCGCCGTCAGCCACTGCCGGCCAAACAGGAACGCGGAGAACGACTGCCACCACGGAACCGGGACACGGAAGTCCCAGCTTTCGAGGCGTTGTTCGATCGCGGGAAACGACGCGAGGTACTGCGTCGCCAGCTCCTTGAACCGGTCGATCCGCCGCTGGAGTTCGGGTTCGGTCAGCGCCGGCGCGGCCGCGACGGCGGCGGCGATCTCGCCCTGAAACGTCTGCGCGGCTTCGCGGTACGTCGGCAGCGTGCCCACGATTGGCTGCAACTCCCGGGCAAAATCAATCGGATCAATCTTCACCGCGGCGGCAGCCTCCCTCTTTCCCGCGGCCAGCAGCTGAGTCCGCTCCTCCGCGCGATCCTGCATCACGACGAACTTCTCCTTGATGGCGGACGCCTGTTCGGAAAGGTCCGAGACCAGCGCCCGCATCGGGGAAGCGGCGTCGCTGAACTTGTTCGCGAACTCGTCAAACCCGGCCAGCCGCTCGTTCACCTGCTCGGGCGTCAGGCCTTCCGCCTGCAACCCCATGAACTGCTTCACCCGCAGATCCGACAAATAGCGCGAGAGCGCGGTGTGGTCGTCCAGGTGGCGTCGAATGATGTCGACGTACTCGAGGCCGGCCTGGCGGTAGATCCGCAGATTCTCCCGATTCTGGCCAAAAAAACCGGCGCCCTCGCGCAGCAGAAAGACGGTGATGAGCGTCAGCACGACCATGGAAACCAACGCGTTGCCGCCGAAGAAGGCCTTGATGGCGTCCTCGACGGTGAGGCCCAGAAACTTGAGCCGGCGCTTCCGGATCACGAAGCGGGCGGCATCGGGACGGGCAGTGGGTTCGGTGGCGGTGTCTGGCATGCGATCGACGTCCCCCAGCATGCCCCACGAATGTTACAGTTTCGTGGCGACGTTGTGACAAAGCGGCGAACTTGGGCCCGGAGAGGTTGGCCGCAAGAACGCGCGAAAGGCGCAAAAAGGAGGTGCGAAAGTCCTGAGTACGCAGGCGGGACGCCTACGCTACGCAGAGCTGCCAAGGCTCCGTGTAGCGTAGGCGTCCCGCCTGCGCACGGACGCAGAGCCGCCAAGGCTCCGTGTAGCGTAGGCGTCCCGCCTGCGAATGGACGGGCGGCAAGAAACCTTGGGGGCCGGCGGTAGGGCAGTGCTTTAGCCGGGCATCGACAACCCACGATCCTCGAACGGCGGTCCGAAGCACCGCCCTACCTCCGGAAGGCCGCAGAAAACGAAACAGGCGGGCGCGAACGCCCGCCTGTTGGATGACACAACACAAAACTATGCCCAGACCGATCAGGATGCAGACGATTTAGCCCACCTGCATCCTGCATCTCGCATCCTGCATCCTGTATCCTGTCCCCCGTCCCTCACCCCTGCGGCGGCGCCACGAAGCCGACCTTCTTGATGATGTTGCGGCCTTCCTCGCTCAGGGTGAACTCGATGAACTTCTGGGCCTCGCCGGTCGGCTCGCCGTTCGTGTAGTAGAACGTCGGGCGGGCGAACGGGTACTTGCGGGAGGTGACACCCTGTTCGGTCGGCACCGCGCCGTCGATCGAGACGACCTTGATCCCGGGCACTTCCATGTAGGCGAGGCCGACATAGCCGATGCCGCTGGGGTTTTTCGCCACCTCGGCGGCGATCTGCTCGTTGCCCGCCATCTTCTGCGACGAACCGGCGTAATCGCGGTTGTTCATCGCGAGGGACTTGAAGTCCGAATACGTGCCGGACGAAGTGTTGCGGGTGTAGATCGAAATGCGGCCCGGGGTGCCGCCGACCGCCGACCAGTCCGTGATGTCGCCGGCGAAGATCTGCTCCACCTGACGCTTGGTCAACTTGGTCACGCTGTTCTGGCCGTTGACGATCACGGCGAGTCCGTCGAAGGCGACGATCGTCGGCTTCATCGTGACGCCCTTGGCCTGGGCCGCCGACATTTCCGTGGGCTTGGCGCGGCGGCTCGACATGCCGATCTGCGCCGTGCCGTCGATGATCGCGGAGATACCGGTCGTGGACCCCTCCGCGGCAATCTCGAACGAGACGCCGGGGTGCGAGGCCTTGTAAGCCTCCGCCAGCTGCGGGACGAGTTTGGCGCCCAAGGTGTCGGACCCCTTGATGACGAGTTTGCTCTGGGCCTGGACCGAAACCGCGGCCGCGAGGGCGGCGGTGATAAGAAGAAGGGTACGTTTCATAGGAAGAAAGAGGAACCACGAATGGACACGAAGAGACACGAATGCCCGAGCATCCGTCTTCCGGCTTCGTGTCCATTCGTGTCCATTCGTGGTTAAGTTTTGGTTTGGCTTAGAACTTCACGACGCAGTCGAGCTGCAGGAGGTTCGAGTGATCGAGGTTGGCCAGGCTGTGCGTGAGGTTGTCGCGCATGGCCGTGGTGTAGAAGTAGGTCGCGTTCAGATTGACGAAGTCGGTGAGGTTGTAGCTCAGGGCGGCCTTGACGCCTTCCTGGCTCAGCTTGCCGAAGCCGAAGTCGGAATCGCTGGTGTTCGGATCGACGGCGCCCAGCCCGACCTCGCGGTAGTCGGCACGGATGCTCCAGTCGCCCTGCACCTTGCCCGTGCCTTTCGCGTAGCCCACACCGACGAGCCACGCCAGCGGGTCATCCTGCCACGTCGTGCGCGACAGCCCGTAAACGCGGTGCACGCGACGATCGGACTCCAGGTTGTACGACGAGTCCCAGTACACCTTGGCGAAATTGCCTTCCCCGCCAGCATTCGCGAAATTCACTTCGCCGCCGAAGGTCACCATGTGGAGGTGCCGGGTGCTGCCGATGAAGGGATTCTCGTTGGTCGCCGTATCGATGCCGGATCCGTTGTAAGCGGCGAAACCGGCCGCCAGAATCACGCTGTTCGGCACATTGCCGATCGCGTCCTTGCCGAACCACTTCGTGTAGACGAGCTGCTGCTCGAACAGCCACGCGTCACGGCCGCCAGGGCCGGCAACGCGCTCGTTGCGGTCTTCCATCACGTTCTGCAGGGCGCGGACTTCGAGGGTATCCTTGCCGGCGAGGAACCAACGGTAGATCTCGCTGGCACCCTGCGGGTTGATGTCGGCGTCCCAGCGAAGATCGGTCGTGTAGAGCGGATTGCGCTGCTTGCCGAGAACGAGCGACAGATTCCGGTTCGGCGACCAGCCGACGAACGCGCGGGCGAGATAGAGGTTATAATCGTCGTTGCCGCCGCCGAAGGTCTGGTTCCCGGAGTCGGCCGCCTGCGCCGTCTCCAGCGCGAAGCCGGCGATCCAGCCCTTCTGCAGGGCGAAGTCCCCGTTGAAACGGAAACGGAAGCGTTCGCGGGTGCGTTCGTTCGTGATCGTGGGCGCGCCGCTGGCCACGGCGGGCGCCTGCGTCTCCATTTGGTGGCGCAGGCGGACGTCGCCCGAAAGCTTCACCTCGGTCAACGAGGAGCTCAGGTTCAATTTCCCGGCTGACGTGTTGTTGGCGAAATCGCGTGCCAGTTCGGCGCGCAGATTCTCCGCCTCCTGGTCAGTGACGATCCCCTTGCGGACGAGCAGGTCGAGCAGCGGACCGCTGTCCTGGGCGAAGGCCGTCGTGGCGAGGAGCGCACTGGTCAGGAGTGCGCTCCACTTGGTTCGGTGAGTTGGCATGGTGGTGGATTGGATTGACGCCCGCTAGGACGGGCACGCCCCCACCATGCCGCACGATTGTTACAGTCCCATGGCGGCGAGGTGACGAAACGGCAAAAGGACGCGAAGTGGGAGTCCAGGGACGAGGGACCCAGCGACCCCGCAGGGGCGGAGGACTGGATACGATTCGTGCTCGTGCTCGTGCTCGTGCTCGTACTCTTGCTCGTGCTCGTGCTCGTGCTCGCCTGCTTCCGATCGTGCCCTCGTCGGTGGGCCGAGAACACCCACCGTGCCCACCCTGGTGAAGCCCTGTTCGGAGGGTAGCCCCGTGTTTACGCGGAAGGTTTGCGCCCGGTGCACAAGCCTTCCGCGTGAACGCGGGACAACGTACCCAAGCCGCCAGTCCCTGGTCCCTGGTCCCTGCTCATGCTCATGCTCGTGCTCGTGCTCGTGCTCGAACATTCCGCAAACCGATCACGATCACGAGCAAGAGTACGAGCAAGAAACCGACGACTTTGGTGATCTCTGCCCCCCGCCCCTCCCCCTTCTCACGCATTCGTAACCCAGCCGCCACGGGATCGGCACGGACCCGCGTTCTAATCGCAGCGTCCCACGTGAACCTCGCGATCGTCACCGAAACCTTCCCGCCCGACGTCAATGGAGTGGCGATGACCTATGGAGTCATCACTCGTGAACTCGGTCGGCGAGGGCACTCGGTCACGGTCTACCGCCCGCGTCTCGCGGGCGGCACGATGCCGACGGACCGTCGTGAAATCACCGAAGTCCTGCTGCCGGGTCTACCCATTCCCGGGTATCCGCAGCTGCGCTTCGGACTTCCGGCGGAACGTCGGCTGCGGGCGCGGTGGAAGTGCGAACCGCCGGATCTCGTCCATGTGGCGACCGAGGGGCCGCTTGGCAGCTCTGCCGTGGCCGCGGCTCGCGGCCTCGGCATCCCCGTTACCTCCGGCTTCCATACCAACTTCCACGCCTACGCCCGCCACTACGGCTGCCCCCTGCTGCGCCGCCCGATGCTCCAGTGGCTGCGCTGGGTCCACAACCGCACGCGGCGGACCTTCGTGCCGACCACGGCGCTATGTGACGAACTCCGCGCTCTGGGTTTTCGTGACGTCACACTCCTTTCCCGCGGGGTGGATACCAGCGGCTTCGACCCGGCGCGACGCAGCGCGGAACTACGGGCCCAATGGGGCGCCACACCCGACACGCCGGTGGTACTCCACGTGGGCCGAATGGCGCCGGAAAAGAACTACGAGCTGCTCTTCCGGGCCTACGCGGCCATGAAGGCGGAAAATCCGGCGCTTTGCTTCGTGCTCGCGGGCGAGGGACCGTTGCGCGCAAAGCTCCAACGCGCCCATCCGGACTGCCGTTTCGTCGGCTTCTTTTCGCGCGAGGAAATCGGCCGCTATTACGCGTCGGCCGACATCTACATTCATGCCAGCCACACGGAGACGTTCGGCAACGTCCTGACGGAGGCCATGGCCAGCGGGCTGGCCGTCGCCGGGTTCGACTACGCCGCGGCGAGGCAATTCGTCGTCAACGGGCGCAACGGCCTGGTCGTTCCCCTGGGCGACGAAGCCGCGCTGATCCAGGCGGCCGTGCGGCTGGCGACCAACCGCGCACTCCGCGCCCAAGTCCGCCGCGCCACGCGCGCGGCCGTGGAGCCCCAATCGTGGGCCTCCGTAATCGGTCGCTTCGAATCGGACCTGACCGCCCTGCTTCGCGAGCGCCCCCTTCCAACCCAGACCCTTGCCGCATGAAAACGCGCCTGCTGCTGCTCACCGCCGGGTACGGCGAAGGCCACAACGCCGCCGCGCGCGCTCGAGGCCGCCGCCAATCTGGAATTCGGCCCCGGCACGGCCCTGGTGTCCGACGTCTTCGCGCTTTCGCGCCCGCGCGCCAACACCTACGTCCGGCGCTGGTACCTGTCGCTCATCAACCGCGCGCCCGGGGTCTGGCGGAGCACCTACGGGTGGCTCGACCGGTCGCCGCGGGCGGGTCGGATGATCGCCCTGCTGGGCCGGGAGCGCCGGCTGCTCGGATCCCTGCTGGCGCGGGTGCAGCCTGAGGTCGTCTGCAGTACGTATCCCCTTTACGCGTTCATGCTGGAACGCCTCGCCCGTGAAACCCGCGGTCAGCTGCCCCCGCACAGCAACGTCGTCACGGACTCGATCAGCATCAACTCGCTGTGGTGGCGCGTGCCGTGTGCGGCGTGGTATGTGCCGAATCTTGATTCGGCCGATGTCCTGAGGGAAGCCGGCATTGAATCGAGTCGCATCCGCCCCCTTGGCTTTCCCGTCCACCCGGCCTTTGCCACGCCGACCACCGAGTTGCCGCCGCCCGTTCCGGCACGGGGTCACCGGCCACGCGTGCTTTACATCCTGAACTCCCGCACCGCGGCCGCCGTCGAGACGGCCCGGGTTTTGTTGCGGCAGGAAGCGTGGGACGTCACGTGCACCGTCGGCCGGAACGAAACCCTGCGGGCGGAACTCGACGTGCTTGCGCAACGCCGACGGCATCCGGCCCGGGTGCTCGGCTGGACCAGGGAGATTCCGCAGCTGCTCATGAGCCACCACGTGGTCATCAGCAAGGCAGGCGGCGCCACGACGCAGGAGGCCATTGCGGCGCGCTGTCCCATGATCGTGAATCAGATCATTCCCGGCCAGGAGGAGGGGAATTACGAGTTCCTGCGGCGGCATGATATCGGAGACCTGGCAGAGACGCCGGCCGTCGTCGTGCGCTCGCTGCAACACGCGTTCGCCAACGACGCCGCCGTGTGGCGCAAGTGGCGCCAGGCGCTGACGCTCGTCTCCCGTCCCGCCGCCGCGCAGGAGATCGTGCGGGAGTTGCTCACGCGCGGCCAGCCCCGTCCGGCCGATGCGCCCGGAGTCGCGGCTGCCTTCGACGAGGGAGGCGCCGGGTGAAAGTTCAATTCATCCTGAATCCGTGCTCCGGCAGGAATCGCCGCCGGCCCTGGCTGGCCGCCGCCATCCGGGATTTCGCGCGCGCCCGCCTGCCGGAGTCCGCCCTCGTGATGACCGAGGGCCGCGGCCACGCGACCGAGCTCGCGCGGGCCGCGGTCGCGGCGGGCAGCGACGTCGTCGTGGCGGTGGGCGGCGATGGCACCATGAACGAGGTTGCCCAAGCGCTGCTGCAGACCCCCTCGACGCTGGCCCTGGTGCCCTGCGGCTCGGGCAATGGCCTGGCCCTGCATCTAGGTCTCCCCCGCTCGCTCGAACACGCCCTCACGCTCATCACCGCCGGAAAGCACAAGGTCGCGGCGATCGACACGGGCCTCGTCGAGGATCGGCCGTTCTTCAATGCCATGGGCCTTGGCTTCGATGCGGAGGTGAGCCGCCGGTTCAACGGGCTCACGCGCCGCGGGCTGCCCGCTTACATGCGGGAGACGGCAGCGGCGCTGCGCGAAGTACGCCGCGAGCGCTGCACGATCACGACCGGCGACCGTCAGGAAGTTCTCGATACCGTGCTCGTCACCGTCGCCAACTCCGACCAGTACGGCAACAACGCTCGCATCGCCCCAGGGGCCAGGGTCGACGATGGCCTGCTCGATCTCGTCGCCGTGAAGCCGGCGCCGCTCTGGTCGCTTGCGGCCCTCGTGCCCAGCCTGTTCCTGGGCACGTTCGATCAGAGCCGGCACGTGGCCCGACTGCGCGGAGGTGCCTTCCAGATTCAGCGCGAGCGCGCCGGCCTCGTGCACACCGACGGCGAAACGCATGCGCTTGGGCCGATCATCAACGTGCGCGTGAACCCCCGCAGCCTGCGCGTGCTGGTGCCCGCCGCCTGCCGGCTTGCCACCTCTCCCGTGCCGTTCGCGCCGGGAACCTTTGTCCTCCAACTCCCATGAAACTCAACGTCCGCACCGTGATCATCTCGGATGTCCACCTCGGGACGCCCGACTCCAAGGTCGATGAGGTGAACCATTTCCTGCGCCAGATCCGCTGCGAAAGGCTGATCCTCAACGGCGACATCATCGACGCCTGGCAGCTGCGGCGCGGTGGCGGGTGGACGAAAGCCCACACCCGCTTCGTGCGGATTGTGCTCAAGAAGCTGGAAAAACGGAACACGGAGGTGATCTACGTCCGCGGCAACCATGACGACGTGCTCGATTCGCTCCTGCCCCTCGACTTCGCGGGCCTGCAGGTCGTCGAGGACTATGTGCACGAGGGTCCGTCCGGCCGCTATCTCGTCCTGCACGGCGACGTCTTCGACACCGTGACGCGGAACTTCGTCTTCCTCGCCCACCTGGGCGACTGGGGCTACCGCGCGCTGCTCCGCCTGAACCGGCTCTACAATCGCTGGCGCGCGTGGCGCGGCAAGGAGTACTGGTCACTTAGCAAGGCGATAAAGGCCCGGGTAAAGGAAGCGGTGAACCATGTTTCCAAGTTCGAGCATCACATCGCAGAACTCGCCCGGAAGCGGAACTGCGTTGGCGTGATGTGCGGGCATATCCACACGCCCGCGGACAAGCCGATCGGGGACGTCCACTACCTCAACTCGGGCGATTGGGTCGAATCGCTCACGGCGATCGTCGAACACTATGACGGCCGGTATGAGCTGGTCCATTTTCACGACTTCGTCCGGGAGCGCCCGATGACGGACGAGGGCATCGAACTGGTCAGTGATGGCGACGCGGACGGTCCACCCCTGCTCTGGAGGCCGGGAGTGGCCACCTCGCGAGCGCCGGTGGGTTGACCGCGAGGCGCCCCCGGCGACGGCGGAGGCCGCGGCGGGAGGTTTTCACGGAAACGTCACCGGTCCGGCCCCGAAACGCCCCACAGGTCCGCTAGGCTGGGCCCCTCATGGAAGCCATGTTTTCGTCACCCTCGTTCTCCCTTCCGGCGTACGCCCGCCCGCCCCAGAAGGCGCCGACTCTCGCGCCTGGTTCCACCGCCGCAGCCCTCCGCCCCTTGGTGCACCACGACGCGACCATTGCGCACGACGCCCCGCTTGAACGCGTCCAGGCGCTGTTCGCGGCGCGCGGGATCGAATTTGTGGCCATGGTGCGCGAAAGCACGGTGACGGGCATCTGTTCCCGGGCGAAGCTCGAGCGCCTGTTCGGTTCCCGGTTTGGCTTTGCCCTCTACAGCCGGTGCCCGGCGCACCACGCCCAGGTCGCGCATCCTTTGGTGTTTACGCTTGGGACGCCGCTCCGGGAGGTACTTGACCGGTCGCTATCGCGTCCTCGCGATGAACTGCGCGAAGACGTTGCCTTGGTCGACGATCAGCACGCCTTGGTCGGCCTCGTGCCCGTTGACGCGCTTGCCCGGATGCAGACGCAGCTCGTCTCGGATCAGGTGGCGCAGCTCGAGATCAGTCGGCAGGAGTTGCTCGCCTCGAACCAGGCGTTGCGTGAGTCGCAGGGTCGGTACGCGGGTTTGTTCGAGAGTGAGGTCATGGGCGTCGCGCTGGTGGACGTGCGGGGATACGTTCACGCGAGCAACCGTCGGCTGGTCTCCATGCTCAATGCCCCCTTGCAGGCGGCGGCGGTGTCAGCGCTGGCGCCGTGGGTCAGCGAACAGGATCGCACCGCATTCCTGCTCGTGCTGGAAAGCGCGGCGAAGGGCCGCGCCGCGACCCGTGAGTTCTGTTTCAACGTGCCCGAGCTGGGCCAGCGGCATCTGCGGTGCTCCTTTGCGTGGATCGCCGAGACCAGCCAGATCTGTGTCGGTTTTGATGACGTTACCGAGCATCGCGCCCTGGAGCGTCAACTGCTGCGCCAGGAGAAGCAATCGCTGCTCGACACCCTGGTGGGCGGCATAGCCCACGAGCTCAACAACAAGCTCACTCCGGTGCAGGGTTTTTCCGAATTGATCGCTCACGGGCAAGAGGGAGAAAAGCGCCACTTTTGCGACCTCATCACCAAGAGCGTCTCCGAAGCTTCGCACATCATCCGCCAGCTGCTGCAGCTCTCGAAGCCTTGTGCCTCCCACCCGCAGGTGGTCGATCTGCGCACGGTTCTCAATGAAGCCTTGAGCATGCTCCGTTTTCAGATCCGCGACGCCGCCTGCCGGGTGCGAACCAGCCAGCCGGCCGCGGCCGTCTGGGTGCACGCGGACCCGGCGGAAATCAAACAGGTGGTGATCAACCTCGCCCTCAATGCCTTGCAGGCCATGAACGAGTCCGACGGCCCCACGCTCGATCTCGCGGTTCAAGAAGTAGGCGGTCTCGCCCAATTCACAATCCAGGACAACGGCAAGGGTATCCCTGCCGAAAACCTCGAGCGCATTTTCGATCCGTTCTTCACGACG
This sequence comes from Verrucomicrobiota bacterium, assembly GCA_023457715.1. Taxonomy (GTDB): domain Bacteria; phylum Verrucomicrobiota; class Verrucomicrobiia; order Opitutales; family Opitutaceae; genus ER46. The sequence goes on along the minus strand of JAEWKR010000165.1, from coordinate 8,993 downwards.
AAGGGGCCCGAACGCGGCACCGGTCTCGGCTTGAGCGTTTGCTTCAGCCTCGTCCGCCAGCATGGCGGCACGATCGAGGTCGAAAGCCAACCGGGGCGCGGCGCCAAGTTTACCGTCTCGCTGCCGTGCCACGAAGCTCCGGCTCAACCGACCAGCCCGGCCCCGGCTCCGTCGCCCGCTCTGGAACCGATGCGCTCCTGCCGTGATGCCCGCGTGCTGGTCGTCGAGGATGAAGCGCCGGTCCGGCGCTTGATCCAGACGGTGCTCGCCATCCGCTTTGGCTGCGACGTCGACGCGGTGGCCAACGGCGTGGAGGCATTCGAACGCCTGGCGGTGCACCCTTACGCCCTGGTCATCTCCGACATCCGGATGCCCATGATGAATGGAACCGAGCTTTACCTCTGGCTCCGAGAAGCGCAGCCACTCACCGCCCAGCGCTTTCTCTTTGTCACGGGATATCCCGGCGAGAATCACCTCGGTCGCGATCTCGCCGACTGGAATGCGCCCGTGCTGACGAAGCCCTTCACGGTTTCCCAGCTTTGCGATGCGTGCGCGCCCTTTCTGGAGAGCGCGCACGAAGTGGGCGTTTCAGCCTGAGGGTGACGCCGGCTCGTTTAGGATTGCGGTGAACGCTTTCAGCCCGGGCCTACACCAATCCCCACGGCGAGCGCATGGCGTAATGCCTCAGCCGATTCGCCGTGTCGTCGTCGACGAAGGCCTCCCGGGCGGGGTCCCAGCGCAGCCGGCGACCAAGGAGCATCGCGATGTTGCCAAGGTTGCAGACCGAAGTCGTACGGTGCCCGATCTCGGCGTGCGCGATCGGCTGCTGCCGCGTGCGCACCGAGGTCAGGAAGTCATCGTGGTGATTCGTGCTCACCCGCAGCTTGATGGCGCCCTGGCGCGCGGTGGCGTCCTTCACCAACTCCGGCGTTGAGGCCGTCAACCGGCTCCGGGAAACGTCGAGCCACCCGCGTTCCCCGTGGAAGCGCACGTTCCCGTCGAACTCGCCGTCGTGCCGCGTGTGACAGCGCAAGCTGACGCGATTCGCGTACCAGCAGGTGAAGTCCACCTTCGTCGCCGCGGTGAAGAGCCCGCTGTCGGGGAACTCGCCATGCCCCTCGAAGGCAATCGGCCCCCCATCATCCACGCCCATCGCCCACTGCGCGATGTCGATGTAGTGCGTGCCCCAATTCGTCACCTGGCCCGCCGCATGATCGAGGATGAAGCGAAAGTTGTAGTGACAGGCATGGCGGTGAAAAGGCCGCCACGGTGCCGGGCCGAGCCACAGATCCCAGTCGAGCGTCTCCGGCACCGGTTCCGGGCTCCACGTCGCGTCGACATGCTTGTTGTTGGCGGGGATGAGGACCTCGATCCGCTCCAGCTTCCCAAGTCCGCCGTTGCGGATGAAGGCCGCCGCGTCATGGAAGCGCTTCGACGAACGTTGCTGGAGCCCGGTCTGCACGATGCGACCGTGCTGCCGCGCGGTGTCGACCAGCGCCCGGCCCTCGCGGATCGTCAGCGTCAGCGGCTTCTCGACGTAAACGTCCTTTCCGTGCCGCATCGCCCAGATCGCCGCCAGCGCGTGCCAGTGATCCGGCGTGCACACCCAGACCGCATCGATGTCCGGGCGCGCCACCAGTTCGCGGAAATCGCGGTACGCCGTACAGCCCGTGTCGCCGTAGGCCGCGTCCACCTTCTGCTTCGCGGCCTCGCGATGGACGCGATCCACATCACAGACCGCGGCGATCCTCGCGTCATCGTATCCCAGCAGCGTGTCGAGGTGCGCGCCCGCGATGTTGCCCGTGCCGATGAAGCCGATCGTGACCTTCTTGCTCGGCGCAGATTGTCCGAGCAGCCGGCCCGGCAGAATCGTCGGTACGGCGAGCGCGCCGGCGGCGAGCGCGGAACGCTGCAGAAATTCGCGGCGGGAAAGGGCCAGTGACTTCATCGTGCACCTCCTGGGAGCGCCGGAGGCCCGCCGGCAGGCCTGCCGAGTTGCGCGACCGCCCGCTTCGCCGCAGCGCGGGTGTCGGCCGGGGCCGAGCCGTCAGCCGCCAGTCTCTCCAACGCTGGCATCGCCACGCGGTCACCGCGCTCGGCGATGCTGCCAATGAGGCCCAGCTGCGCCGCGCCTGTGAGCGGCAGCAAAGCGGCGCGATACGCTTCGTCCACCAGCGCCGCCGGATTCGGATCGAGCGCGACGCGCGCCAGATCGGTTCGCTTCGGGTCCGCAACCCAGTCCGTCAGCGCCGCCGCGGTGTCGGTGCCGCCCACGATCGCCAGCAGCCGCACCACGAACAGCCGCGCCGCATCCGTGCACCCGGGCACCGCCAGCACGGCCAGCAGTTTCTTTTCGAGCGCCACGGCCTGGGCGGCATTCGCGCTGCGGACCGCGTCCTCGATGCTCCTGAAACGGGTGCGGTCGCCGCCGTGCTCCAGCTTCGGCAGCTCCGTCCACGGGTCAGGCGTCTGGGTGAACCAGCGTTCGTACTGTTCGGGGGTGGCGGTCGAAGGCGCGGATTGCGACATGATGGCTCGATTGCCTGATTCTACTCTCAACTCTCAGCTCTCAACACTCACCGTCCTCACAGATGAAACACCTTCGACCCGGCCATGACCTCCTGAGTGGCCTCGTCGAAGGTGATCCGCTCACCCGTGCGGGCGGCGGCGTTCGCCATGATGGTGGCGATGGAATGCTGGTAGCCCGCCTCGACGGGGGCATTGGGCTGCCGGCGTGACCGGATGCACTCCATCCAGTTTCGCATGTGCTGCAGCGTCATCGCGTCCACGCCGGTGTTGGCGGCGGTCGTGGCCGGGCCATCGCCGGGCAGCGTGATCGGCTCCACCGCGTTCGGCGCCATCTTCATCGCGTCGGCCTCGGGTTTGCGGAGCGCACCGGCGGGAGTGACCTTGTTCGTGTCGAGGTTCAGTTCGCCGCCGTTCGAGTAGTAAATCTCCTTGGTGCCGCCCGCAGAGTTCGAGAACCGCGAGGTGTAGGTGACCATGAAGCCCTGCGACTTGTCGGCCAGCGGACCGTAGTCGAACACCGCCGTCATGCTGTCGAAGTTCGTGCGCCCATCCTTCCATTGGTAGATGCCGCCGTTGGCGGTGACGCTGCGCGGATGCGGCAGGCCGGTGAACCAGTGCACGGTATCGATCTGGTGACACATCCACTGGCCCGGGATGCCGGACGAGTACGGCCAGAAGAGCCGGTATTCGACGAATTTCCTGGGGTCGAACGCCTCGAAAGGCCGGTTCATCAGGAAACGCTTCCAGTCGACGTCGCTCTCCTTCAGCCCGGCCACGAGCGCGGGTCGCCGCCAGCGCCCCGGCTGGTTTACATTCCACGACATTTCGCACGCCACGATGGGGCCGAATTTACCGGACTTCAGGTATTCGAACGCGGCCTGGTAGTTGTTGCCGCTGCGGCGCTGGGAGCCGACCTGCACGATGCGGTCCGACGCCTTCACCGCCTTTAGCGCCGCCCGGTTGTCCGCCATGGTTTCGGCGAACGGCTTCTCCACGTACACATCGCACCCGGCCTGCACCGCCTCGATGCAGTGCAAGGCATGCTGGAAATCCGCCGTGGCGATGATCACGGCGTCGAGCTTGGCCGCCGCGTACATCGCCTCGTTGTTCGGATACACCGTCACATCCTGGTTGAAGCGCGATTTGAAGAAGGCCACCGCCTCGTCGCGCCGGCGGTTCCACACGTCGGAGACCGCCACGATCTCGGCATTCAATTCCTTCGCGTGCGCATAGAAGGCGGGAATGAGCGTGTCGCGCGCGCGATCGGCAAAGCCGACGAGCCCCACGCGCAGCCGGTCATTGGCGCCCGGGACGCGGGCGACGAGGCGGGACGGCAGCGCCAGCCCGCCGAGCACGAGTCCCGCGCCCGTGAGCGACAGGTTCTGAACGAAAGTGCGACGATTCATCGGTTTCACTTGAGGGGGCGGATCTTGATGCTGCGGAAATGAACCTGGTTACCGTGATCCTGCAGCAGGATCCGGCCTTGGGGTGCTTCGCCGAAACCCGCGGTTTCGGCATACTTGCTCCGCGCGACGAGGGCGCGGAACAGGGGCGAGCCGCGGCGGTAGTCGACCACCTTGATGCCGTTAAGCCAGTGCTCCACGCGCTGGTCGGGATGGACGACGATCCGCGCGTGCTGCCACTCGCCGATGCGCGGCGCGATGTTGAGCCCGCCGGGCAGCGCCTCGCGCGGGATCAGGTCGTACAGCGAGCCGAGCGTTCGGTTGCCCGCCGCGCCTGCCTTCGCATCCGGGTGGGCGGCGTCATCGAGGAGCTGGAATTCCAACCCCATGGCCGAGCCGCCGATCGGGGTCAGGTCCTCCTGCACGAAATATTTGATGCCGCTGTTGGCGCCCGCGCTGAGCTTGAACTCGAGCTGCAGTTCGAACGTGGCGTATTCAGCCTGCGTGACGATGTCGCCGCCGGCGCGCGACTCGCCACCGCCGGACTCCTGCACCACGAGTTCGCCGTCCTTGATCTGCCAGCCGCCGGTCGGGAATGCGTCCTTGCGTGCGCCGCGCCAGCCGCTGGTGGTGCGGCCGTCCCAGAGCAGCTTCCAGCCCTGCGCCTGCTCAATCGGAGCGAGCTCATTCACCAGCGTGCTCCGCACAAAGATCGGTTCCTCCGGCGAAGGGATCAGGTCGGTCGTTTGGATCCGGAGGTTGCGCCAGTGGATCCTCCCGCCGGCCTGCGCGGGTCCGTTCACCGAGTGCACCTGCAACGCAATGAAGCCTGCGGCGGTCTGCGCGTCGACCACATGGGCGACCGGCACGCCGTTGACCCAGGTGCGCAGCGAGGGCCCGATGGCTTCAACGCGAACCCGGTTCCACCGGCCGTACTGGTAGGCGGACTTCGCCGCGGGGTTTAACGTGCCGGGATAAAGCCAACCCTTGCGCGCCTCATCGTAGATGCCGCCCGTCCACCCACGATCGGACGGATCGAGCTCAAACTGGTACCCGTGCACGCGGCCGTCCATCACCGCGGGATCGGAGACGCTGCGAAACTGGATGCCGCTGTTTGACGGGATGCCGTCCTGCTTCACCTCGAGTTCCAGGATGAAGTCGCCGTATGGCTTCTCCGTCGCGAGAAACGAGTTCGGCTCACCGACAACCGTGGTGCCGACCACCGCGCCATCGACCACGGCATAGGGCGCCCGTCCACCGAGCGGTTTCCAACCGGTGAGATCCTTGCCGTTGAACAAGGGCTCCCAAGGCCCCGCGAGCAACGCGGCGGCGGAGCTAAAGAAAAAGGCCAGCGCAAAGCGGCGGCCAAGGGCCAATCGGGGGGACAGTTGCATACAAAAGCGGGGGGGGCCGGGACGACGGATGCGTCCCACTGTGGTCATGACGTTCGGTCAGGAAAGTCGTTTCGAACGATGCCCATAGGTCGCACAAAAACACCGAAGTGCGAATACGCAGGCTTATGAAGGAGCAGACAGTTCGAAAGCCGCTGGGGAACCCGCGTTCGCTCGAACGCAGCGGCTGGCACTACGCTGAAACGCCGCCTCCCGTAACTTGGCTCGAGCGAGCAAGCCGTCCCTTCCGACCTCCCCCCCGCCCAACCCCGACTCCCGAAAATCACAAGAGCCGCCCCCTTGTGAGGAGCGGCCCGTGTGACCTAACACCAAGCAAACCGTAAGAACTACAAACATTCACCGTCCTCAGGGACAGTGCTGACTACGGAGAGATAAACGCATGAGCGCGCGAAACGCTCAAAATTTCTTCAAGAATTCTTCGCGGACCGCATAATCACCGAAGCGACTGAATACACGGTGTTTGCAAAAGACTCGATCCATAGCCTGACGCAAAGGTCACCAAGGTCGCGAAGGATTCTGAACGAGATTCCATCCGCTCCTTTGTGGCCTTAGCGACCTTTGCGTGCGGCATTAAGGGCACCCGGCGAACGCTGAGCGCTCGAACCAGCAGACACGCTTAATCCACCACCCGGCCGATAAAGCTCTCGTGCGGTGCGTCGACCGGGGTCGCAACCTGCTTCGGATTCGCCTTGAGCGGGTAGCGGTAGGTGTGGCCCTCGTAGTTCCGAAAAACGATCTCCTCGTCGTTGATCTCCTGCACGTAGTCCGGATTGATCGGCACTTTTCCGCCGCCACCGGGCGCGTCGATGACGTATTGCGGCACCGCGTAGCCGGTAGTGTGCCCGCGCAGAGCGCGAATGATCTCGATCCCCTTGCGCACATCGACCTTGAAGTGGGCGCCGCCGGTGATCAGGTCCATCTGGTAAATGTAGTACGGACGCACCCGCATGCGGAGCAACCGGTGCACGAGCGCCTTCATGACCTCGGCGTCGTCGTTCACCCCGCGCAGGAGGACGCTCTGATTACCCAGCGGCACACCGGCAAAGGAGAGCCGTTCACAGGCCGCCTTAAGCTCCGCCGTGGCCTCCTTCGGATGGTTCACGTGGATGCTCATCCAGATCGGGCCGTACTTCTTGAGGATCTCGCACAGTTCCGGCGTAATCCGTTGCGGCAGAAAGACCGGGATGCGCGAGCCGATGCGGATGAACTCGACATGCTTGATAGCACGGAGGCGCGCGAGCAGGTGCTCGAGCTTCCGATCCGACAACAGCAATGGATCTCCGCCGGACAGCAGCACGTCGCGCACCTCCGGATGCGCTTCGATGTAACGCAGGCCCTGCTCGTATTCCGGATGAAAATTATAGTCCTGCGCGTTGGAAACCAGCCGGCTGCGCGTGCAATACCGACAGTAGGCCGCGCAACGATCCGTGACGAGAAACAGCACCCGATCCGGGTAACGATGGACCAGGCCCGGCACCGGAGAATGTGAGTCCTCGCCCAGCGAATCCAACATCTCCCCTTCCGACATGATCATCTCGCCCGCGCGCGGAATCACCTGCTTGCGGATGGGACAATTGGGGTCGTCGCGATCGATCAGATTGAAAAAGTACGGCGTGATCGCGAGCGCCAGCTTCTGATTGGCATGCTCGCAGCCGGCACGCTCCTCCGGCGTCAACGTCATCAACTGCTCCAGTTGTTGAATCGTCGTGATCCGGTTCTTCAGCTGCCAGGTCCAGTCGCGCCAGTCCGACTCCGGAATATGCTGCCACAGGCCCTGTCCTTCGAACCAGGTGGCGCGATCTTCTTGGTAAGGCATGAGAGGGGACACGAAAGCAGCGCGCAGGGGGGTGTCAAACGGGCGCACGAAGTAATTAGGAGGCTAACGAGTACAGTGGGCCGACTTCGTCGGCATTTCAGATTTCAAATTTCAGATTTCAGAACCACGCACCAAAGCGATGCCGTGAGTCGGGCGGTGCTTCAGCCCGCCATCGAGTACGGCCCCACAGCCATTGCGGCAGCCAAAGCACCGGTCTTCCCCAATCTCAGCGCATGCCGGTCTGAAATTTGAAATCTGAAATCTGAAATATTCCGGGGAAACCTCTTGGCAGGCCCCGCCACACCGTTTTTCGTTGGGCTTTAATGCCCACGTTCAAGCCCGCAATTCTGGCCCTCGAAGATGGTTCGATCTTCCGTGGACGCGCTTTCGGCGCCGACGCGACGGTGTCTGGTGAATGCGTGTTCAATACGTCCATGACGGGGTATCAGGAGATCCTCACCGATCCGTCCTACTTCGGTCAGATTGTGACGATGACGGCGGTCCAGATCGGGAACTACGGGGTAAACGACGAGGACACGGAAGCCACCATCCCGAAATGCACCGGCTTCGTCGTCCGCGAGCTATCGCCGGTCGTCAGCAACTGGCGCAGCAAGCTTTCGCTCGACGAGTATCTCCGCAAGTACGGCATCCCTGGCATCAGCGAGGTCGACACCCGGGCCATCACGAAGAAGCTCCGTGTCGACGGAGCGATGAAGTGCTGCCTGAGCACCCAGGGAATCAGCGACGCTGAAGCGCTGGAAAAAGCGCGCAACTGGCGGGACATGGCGGGGGCCGACTACGTGAAGGATGTCTCCTGCCGTGAGCCGTTCATCTGGCAGCCGGACGACCCGGCGAATTTCAACCAGCCGTACTACCCGGTCGGCACCACGATGAACGCCCCGGGTGTCCCCGCCAAAAAGTATCGGGTCGCCGCGTTCGACTACGGCGCCAAGCATTCCATTTACCGCAAGCTGATCAACCACGGTTTCGAGGTCCAAGTCTTCCCGGCCACCGCGACCGCCGCACAGGTGCGGGAGCACAAGCCCGACGCGGTCTTCCTCTCGAATGGCCCCGGAGATCCGGCCGCCCTCCCCTATATCCACGAGACCGTCAGCGCGCTCATCGAAGAGTACCCGATGTTCGGCATCTGTCTCGGTCATCAGATCGTCACGCACGCGCTCGGCGGCAGCACCTACAAGCTCAAGTTTGGGCACCGCGGCGGCAATCAGCCGGTGAAGAACCTCGAAACCGGCAAGGTCTCCATCACCGCCCAGAACCACGGGTTCGCCACCGACGCCAAGTCGATCGAGAACCGCGGCGCGAAGATCACCGAGATCAATCTCAACGACAATACGGTGGAGGGCCTGCGCCATACGAAGCTCCCCATCTTCAGCGTGCAGTATCACCCCGAGGCCGCCCCCGGCCCGAACGATGCCGACCCGCTGTTCGTCGACTTCTACAACCTGGTCGCCGCCCGCAAGGCGGGGAAGATCTGAAGGTGGAGCGGTAGGCGGTAGCCGGTAAGTTTTAGGCTTTAGGCTTTAGGCTGTAGGCTTTAGGCTCGATCCATTGGGCCGCAAAAAGGCGCAGAAGGCGCAAGAAACGGACCCAGGCATCGCGACAGGTCGAGGCTCTCTAGGCTTCGGTCCATGGGACCGCAAAAAACTGACCAATTGGATTGGGGCCCGGCGGGACCCCCCACTTTCTTGCGCCTTCTGCGCTGCTATGTTGTCGGATGTTTCATTCTCGCGAGGATTTTGGATCTCACGTCTAAGCTGCAATTTGGGTGAGCTGATCGACGTTAGCGTTTCGTGCCGCGAGGAGTGCTGAGAC
>JAEWKR010000164.1 GCA_023457715.1 Verrucomicrobiota bacterium | reverse complement strand
GTCGGAACACGGTAGCCAGTTTCCCGGCTCGGCGGATCGGGTTTTGTTTTTTCACACCCTGCTTTCGCAGGTTCAAAACAGCCCGCCGAGCCTCTTTATTTCCCCACCCTGTGGGACGCTACTGATTTGAAATCTGAAATCCCCGCCGCAGGCGGGGGGCGCGCTTGCGCCAATTGCCTGATGCATTCACAGTGAAGAGCATGAACAACGACGTGGTCGCGGTTTCGATCAAAGGGGTGATGCCCACCGCCAATGGCTGCGCCGTGTTCCTGGGCAACGACGACAAGACTTTCGTCATCTACGTCGACCATTCGGTCGGCAATGCGATCCAGATGACCCTGAGCGGCGTCAAACGCGACCGCCCCCTGACCCACGACCTGATCGGCAGCATCCTGCTCGGGCTCGGCGCCCAGGTCGACCACGTGGTCGTCAACGACGCGCGCGAAGGCACCTTCTTCGCCCGCGTGCTGCTGCGGATGGAAAACGAGCTGGGCAAGAAGATCGTCGAGATCGACGCGCGCCCCAGTGACTCCATCGTCCTCGCGCTCCAGCAGAAGCGTACGATCTACGTGGCGCGCGCGGTCTTCGACACCGTCGAGGACATGACCGAGATTCTCGAACGCGTGCTCAAACAGCAGGCGGAAGAGGGCGATACCGAGGACGAGCCCTAATCATGACCGAGCCTGTTTTACTCCGGCAGCTGCCCGCGGGTCAGCTGCCTGGCCAGCCGTTGACCGCGCTGGCGCCCATGCAGGACGTCACCGATCTCGCCTTCATGCAGGTGATGGCGCACTACGGCGCCCCCGACTATTTCTTCACCGAGTTCTTCCGCGTCCACGCCCAGTCGCGTCCCGAGAAACACATCCTGCGCTCGATCGACGAAAACGCGACCGGCCGTCCCGTGTTTGCCCAGTTGATCGGCGAGGACCTCATTCACCTGGAGCGGACGGCCCGCGAGCTGCTTCGGCATCCCGTCGCCGGCATCGACCTCAATCTCGGCTGTCCCGCGCCGAAGGTGTACAAGAAAAACGTCGGTGGCGGCCTGCTCCGCGAGCCGGAACGGATCGGTGACATCCTGCGCCTGCTGCGGGCAGTCGTGCCCGGCCGGTTCACGGTGAAGATGCGCATCGGCTTCGAGGATACCTCAAACTTCCGCCGGATCCTCGACCTCGTGAACGAGCATGGCGTCGATCTGCTCAGCGTCCACGGGCGCACGGTGAAGGAGATGTACCGCGGCGACGTTCATTACGACGCCATCGCCGCCGCGGTGGCCCACGTGCGGTGCCCGGTGCTCGCCAACGGCAACATCGTCTCGGCTGACCGGGCCGTGCAGGTGCTGGACGAAACGGGCGCCGCCGGGGTGATGATCGGCCGCCACGCCATCAGGAACCCGTGGATTTTCCGCCAGTGCCGCGAACGGCTGTCCGGCGCCACGGTGTTCCGCCCCACCCTGCGCGACGTGCGCGAGTACGTCGAAAGGCTTTTCCGTGCCACTGCCGTCCCCGACCTTCCCGAACGGCTTCACGTCAACAAGATGAAGAAGTACCTCAACTTCGTCGGCCAGAGCGTCGACCCCGCGGGGCGCTTTCTTCACGACATGCGGCGGACCGAGTCCGAGACCCAGCTTTTCACGGTGTGCGACCAGCATCTCCTGGCCGACCCCGACCGCCCCTTCGCCCTCGAGCCCTATCCCGGCGTGGTCGCGCGTCCGAATTGCGAAACCCCGAACCCCGCCGAAGCCCCCGACGGCTGCTCGCTCGAATCAATCACCTCATAGCCCGAGCTAGGGCGCTGCGTCAGCCCGCCATCCGATACCGGCGGCTTTCAATGGCAGGCTGGAGCACCCCTCTGAAACCTGAAATCCCGGCGAAGCCGGCAGCTCAAAGCCCTCGCGCGACCGACCAACCCAAAACCCCCAACCCAAAACCCAAAACTCAAAACCCCAAAACCAAAAATCAAAAACCAAAACCGCACCCCCCCCCCCACCCCCCCGCCTCACTCCAACCCCAGAATCTTGCGCCCTTCAGGCGAGATCATCTGGGGGGTCCATTGCGGATCCCACACGATGTGCACCTTCGCCGATTCCACCTGGGGCAGTGCCGCGAGCTTCTGCCGCGCATCCTCGGCGATCACGGGGCCCATGCCGCAGCCCGGCGCGGTCAGCGTCATCTTGACCTCGATCGTATGGGTCCCCGCCGGGGTCCGTTCCACGGCGAGATCGTACACCAGTCCGAGATCGACGATGTTCACCGGGATCTCCGGATCGTAGCACGTCTTGAGCGAGTCCCAGACCGCCTGCTCGCTGAACTCGCCCGCCACCGTCGCAGTGGCCGCCGCGGCCGGCACGAAGCCTTCGATCGCGTCGACGTCCTGCGCGGCAATCCGGAACAGCCCTTCATCGGTGCGCACGGTCACGTTGCCGCCGAGGGTCTGGACGATGAAGACCGATGCGCCGGCGCGCAGGTTCATGGGCGTGCCCGCCGGAATGGCCGTGGCGGACACGTCGCGTTTCAGGGTGTGTTCTTGGGCAGTCGTCATTGCAGCGGAAGGTTGAGGGGAAGCCGGGCGTACACGCCCTTCGGGTCGTTGAAGGATTGGAGCGTCTTCAGCTCCTGCTCGATGCGGGCGGTCACCTGCCCGGCCAGACTGCTCTCGGCGCGGTTCGGCCGCTTCTTCTCGATCAACTCCTGCAGCGCCTCGACCAGTTCCTTGCGCCGCGGATATTCCTGGAGCCGGTATTTCCCGCCCAGTTCCGCCCGCTCGGCGGCGTAACGAATCGCCGCGTCCAATCCGCCGAGGTCATCAACCAGCCCGAGCTTCTGCGCCTCCTGGCCGGACCAGACGCGGCCCTGGGCGATCTCCTCGACCTTGGCGCGCGGCAAGCCGCGGGATTCCGCCACCTTCGTCAGGAACTGATCGTACGTCCAGTCGATCAGCCCCTGCACGATGGCCATCTCCTCCGGTGTCTTGGGCCGGGTGATCGTCAGCGAGCCGGCAAACTTGCCGGTGGTGACGCGATCGAAGGTGATGCCGACGTTGTTCGCCAGCTGCTGGACATCGAACTGGATGCCGAAGACCCCGATCGAGCCGGTGATCGTCACCGGTTCGGCGAAAATACGATCCGCGTAGGTGGCGATCCAATACCCGCCGGACGCCGCGTAGCTTCCCATCGAAACGACCACCGGCTTCACCTCCTTGGCGAGTCGCACCTCACGCTGAATCGCTTCCGACGCCGTGGCGCTGCCGCCCGGGCTGTTCACCCGCAGCACGATCGCCTTCACATTGGGATCCTGCCGCAGCTTGCGCAGCTCGCGCGAAAACCGTGAGCCGCCCACCTGCCCGAGGTCGCCTTCGCCGTCGACGATGTCGCCTTCGGCATAGACCACGGCGATCTTCGCGCTGCCGGCGTCGGTCCCGCCCGAACGGCCCTTCGTGTGCTTGATGTACTCCTCGAGCGCGACCTGCTTGAAGCCGCGCTTGGGATCGTCCTTGCGCCCTGTCTTCTCCTTGAGCTCGTCGTAAATCTCATCGCGGTAGGCAATACGGTCGACGAAGCCGTTCTCCTTCGCCTTGTCCGCGCGCAGCACGCCTTCCCGATCGACCGTCGCCTGGATCTTCTCCGGGGTCAGGTCCCGGTTCGGCGCGATGTCGGTCAGCAGACCTTCCCAAAGATCGTTGAGCAGCTTCTGGAGTTCCTCGCGGTTCTCCGGACTCATGTCCCGGCGGATGAACGGTTCGACCGCCGACTTGTACTTTCCGGCGCGCGTCACCTGCACATTCACCCCGTACTTTTCGAACGCGCCCGCGAAGAACATCGGCTCGGTCGCCAGGCCCGGCACCAGGATCACGCCGTAGGGGTCGATCGCGAGATCGGTGGCGGCGGAGGCGAGATAATAGGTCTTGGTGGTGGCGAAGGTCAGGTACGCGACGACCGGCTTGCCGCTTTCCTTGAAGGTGGTCAGCGCGTCGCGCACTTCGCGCAGCGAGGCATAGCCCGACGTGAACGCCGCCTGCGAGAGGTCTCCGCTCAGATAAACACCCGCGATTCGGTCGTCCTTGGCGGCCTGCCGCAACGCCTGGGTCACCGCTCGCGTCTGCAGCGTCTCCCGGCGCGACCCGAACATCGCCAGATCAAATTCCTGGGGCGCATCCGCCATGGCCGCGCCGAGATCAAGGACAAGGTAGGACCCTTTCTCGAACTGCGTCGGCGCCTTCTCCTGGTTTCCCGCCGCGGCGGCCATCGCGGCGATGAAGCCGATGAACAGCACAAAGCAGCCCGCAAAGAAAACCATCAGCGCCACAAGCGCGCCCAGCATCGAGGTGAAAAAGTTCTTCATGCGTGGAAGCGTCGAACGTTACCGAGGAGTTGGGAAAGGGAAAGGCAAACCGTGTGAACCACCCCGGTCCGGCGCTACCGAACCCAAAACAACTCAAAACCCAAAACTCAAAACCCAAAACCGCGCCCCGCGCGCACCCCGCGTCTCGCGCTACAGCGCCATGAAGCACACCGCCATGATCATCGTGGGCGGGAGCGCTCCGACCGCGAGCCACAGCGGCGACACGCCTTCCGGGAAGAAACGCTGCAGGATGGTCTGTCCGGCCGGATTCGGGGCATTCGCGATCACCGTCAGGCCGCCGCCCGTCACCGCGCCGGCCACCACCGCATACTTGAGTTCGTCGGTGAAGCCCGGCACGAGCGTCGCCAGATAAGTGATGGCGGCATTGTCATTGAACGAAGTCAGGATCGTCGCGCCCACAAACAGCGGAAACTCACTCAGGCGCTGGAGCACCGGCTGGAGCCACCAGGCCTGCAGGCCGCCGTGCACCACCAGGCCCGCGAGAAAGAAGCCCACCAGGAGCGGCGACCGCAGTTCGAGTTTTCCCTGGTGGTGCGCGGTCGCCTGGGTGAACGCCAGGAAGAAGAGGAACGCGCCGATGAAGAGCGGCGGGTAATGCGCGACCGCCACTGTCAGCGCCAGGAACGCGAGATGGACAATCGTGATCCAGAGGGGCACCGAGGCGCTCCCGGGCCCGGCGACCTGCGCCGCGCGGGCGCGATCCAGGGCGCCAAACTCGCGCCGGAAGGCCACATAGTACAACACCGTGGCTGCGATGATCCCCACCGCCGCTTTCCACCCGAAGTGACTCAGCATGAAAGCGGTGTCCCACTGCCAGCGGCCCGCGACCATGAGCACCGGCGGCGCCGCGAAATGGGTCAGCGTGCCGCCGACGGAGACGTTGACGAAGAGGAGCCCCAGCGTGGCGTAACAGAACTTTGGCGACGGCTTGAGCACGTAGAACTGCCGGGCGAGCAGCAGCGCGCCAATCGTCATTGCCGCCGGCTCGGTGATGAACGAGCCGAGCAGCGGAGCCACGATGAGGATCGAAAGCCACCACGCCGCGGTGGATTGCCGGCCCACCTTTGCCAGCGCGCGCAGGCACTGCTCGGCGAAGCGCAGGACGGGCCGGGTCGAGGCGATGGCCATGATGACGACGACGAACATCGGCTCGGTGAAGTTGGCCGTGTGGCCCACATAATCGCGGGCCGTCGGCCATCCTTTCATCGCCACGATCGCGCCGCCCAGGACCAGTGCCCAGATGCCGAACACCGCCTCGACCTCGCCGAGAAAATGCAGGACCTGACCCTTGAAGCTCACCTCGTCCGGCCGGCCGTCCTCGTCGTTGTCCCCCGCTGCCGGAGTACCTCCCCGCGCCTTCAAGCGGGCGGCATGCTGTTCCTCCGCCTCGTGCGCCCAATGACGGAAACGGGCGGTCAGGAAGGTGTGGATGATCGCGAGGACAAAGATAACCGTCGCGACGAGATTAAATGGATCCGCCGCCACCCGATCGCTCAGCACCGTCCACAAAGAGTCGGCGGCAGTCTCAGCATAGGAGTCGAGCGGACGGGGAAAGGAGTCGACGGGCACCCTCGCATCCAACGCCTCCCGCCTCCAACCGGCAAGCCCGGACCATCCTCCGTAGCGCGGGAGCCGGCTTCGCCGGGATTTCAGATTTCAAATTTCAGATTTCAGATGCCTGGCCATGCTCCGCCATTCCGACGTAGCGAGGAGCGCCAGCGAGTCGATGCCCCGACCGCCGACCCCGACCGCAGGATCCGAACGCAGCGGACGACGCGCCAGCACGGTACCGACTAAAGCAGCGCCATTGGGGTCAGGGCGCTAGGTGTTAAAGTTTGGATCACTGACGACGGTGGCTCGAGCGGGAGAATCCGCGATCAAACGGGTGGAAATCGAAATTATTTAACACCTAGCGCCCTGACCCCAATGGCGCTTAGATAAGGCGCAAAACTCTCTTGTTCAGCGGTTTGTTGCGCGCTGTATCCGGGAAGCGGAGTCGCATCACTTGTCGCGAGATGCGGTGCATTTCGGTGAGGACGGCTT
>JAEWKR010000163.1 GCA_023457715.1 Verrucomicrobiota bacterium | reverse complement strand
ACGGTAGCCAGTTTCCCGGCTCGGCGGATCGGGTTTTGTTTTTTCACACCCTGCTTTCGCAGGTTCAAAACAGCCCGCCGAGCCTCTTTATTTCCCCACCCTGTGGGACGCTACTGATTTCAGATTTGAGATTGCCGCAGGCGCTCGCCACCGCGCCTTTCAGCTTTTCAGCTTTTCAGCTTTTCAGCTTTTCAGCTTTTTCCGCGTTTCCCCTCCGGCCCTCCGGCCCCCCGGCTGCGCCGGGATTTGAGATCTGAGATTTGAGATTTGAGATTGCCGCAGGCACTCGCCACCGCGCCTTCCGGCCAAAAAAAGTGCCCGCCGTGTTACCCCTAACACGGCGGGCTTTGCTTTCTGATTAACCCCAGCCTCCGCTAAGCGGAGGCGATGGGAAGAAGAGATCAGCCGCAGGCGCGCCTGCCAAGATCGCGCGCGCGCGGCTACTACGGCCTCCGCCTGGGGGACTGGTACGTAGGGACCGTCCGGCACGCGCCGCGGGGTACCCGTGCGAAGGGTACCGGCTGAAGCCGGACTACGACGAAACCAGGAACTCCAGCAACCTTGATGAGTGTTGAGCCTGGATTCCGAAGTAGCCTCAGAGAGCTTAGAGCGGCTGCGCCGCAACCAAAGCAATCCATTCAACAGAAGGTAACGAAGGAAACGAAGGATTGCGGGATCACTCGGCGCTGTAGTTCGGTTTTTGTGATTTGGAGGAACTGCTCCAATTCACTCAGCGGCCTTCGTTTCCTTCGTTACCTTCTGTTCAATGATCGGGACGACGCTCACCGAAACGGGAAATCGCCCAGTCCGGGATTTGAGATCTGAAATTTGAGATTTGAGATCGGTGTCAGCCGTCGAATCGCTGGCGCTCTTCGCTACGTTCGGATAGCCGCGGACTCGTTCGTCGTTCGTCGTTCGTCGTTGGTCGTTCGGCGTTCGTCGTTCGTCGTTCGGCGTTCGTCGTTCGTCGTTCGTCGTTCGTCGTTCGATGTTCGATGTTCGATGTTCGCTCCCGATTCGGCATTCGCCACAGAGAGCACAGAGCTCCGACAAGGAGGACACGGAGGCTCAGTCCTTGGACAAACCTGTTCATTGCGTGACGCCCAAGACAGTCGCAGCGCCCCCCTCCGGCTCGGCTCTGATTGGGCCTCTGTGACCTCTGTGGCAAAATCAGTATTCAGGTTGAGTGTTGAGAGTTGCGAGCCGTAGGGCTCGCGTGTCCAAGGCCTCTGTTCTCTCTGTTTCCTCCTGTAAAAGATCGGACCGAAAACGGGTACCGGCTGAAGCCGGCGCTACGGGTTCTACACGCGGTGCTCGAAACCGGCCGCGTCCCGCGTGTGGGGCACCCAGAGCAGTGCAACCAACCGCACCACGATCCCCGTGCGGCTGGGACGCAGATCGACGGTCTCCAGGGCCTCCGTCGTGGGATCCAGCGTCGCCGCCAGCGCGTCGGTCTCGGCGCGAAACTGCGCATCCAGGTCGGTGAGCTGTTTCTGCAGCGCCTCCACGGTCTCGCCGGCGCGCGTGACATCGCCGGACTGTTCCAGCGCCCGGCCCGCGCTCCGCATCGCCGTGGCCGCCTTGCCCACCGATCCTGCCGAGAACGCTTTCCGTCCCAAAAAGGCGCCCAGCAGGGTCGACCCAAACGAGATCGCAGTGTCCAGCTTGGCCCGCTTGGCCTGCTCCGCCTCGCGCTCCTTCGCCGCCGCCGCCCGGCGGACCCGTTCCTGGAGCGTGGCGATCTTCGGGGCGTACTTTTGTCGCAACCGCTCCGCTGCGGCGTCCCGCTGCTCGTGCGCGCGCTGCTGCAGCCGGATCCGAAAGGCCCGCTCGTCCTCGTCGGGTCGCGAGGTCTCATCCAATGCCGCTGAGCGATGAAGGGTGAGCGTCTGCGCACTGGACAACCACGTCGCCAGCTCCTTTGCCCATTTGGGATAGTTCTTCGCCTGCAAGGCCGGTGCGGGACACTCCGCGAACCCGCCCGCGGCCGGCGCCTTCTCGAGCTCATTCGCCGAGAACGCAAGGGTCTCGGACGTCGCCCAGTCGACGCTCACGGGCTGGTCGGTGACCTCCGTCATCACCAGCACGTCGCGGGTCACATCGATGCGGCGACGGGGATCGGAGAATCGCACCTGCGCGGCGCCAAGGAGTCGCGGCTGATAGACAAGCGAGGTCTCCGCCACCGCCGCGCGCACCGGCAGGAAGAACTGTGGCACCTCGGGCGGCAGCATGGGACGGGAGTGCGACGGGTTGCCCCCCGTTCTGGCTCCCGGCGCGAGTTCCCCCGCTGCAGCCCCGGCTGGCGCGGCCGGGTTCAGCGCCGCTGCACCCTCGGGCCTCGCGTCCGCGGCGCGGCGATCGTCCATCAGTCGTTTGATCTGCGCGCGTGAAAGCGGACCGCGCAGGTACGACAACGCCCAGCGCGATTCGAACAGGTCGAAGCCGTCCTCGTGCACGCTGTGCAGCAGGAACACCCGGCTACCGAGCCCGGCCAGCAGCCGTTCCAGCTCCGGCCGGTCAAACGGCGCGCCGCGCCCAGCCGCCGCGCCTTCGAGGCCATCGAGCACCCTCGCCTTGTCGCGATCGGTCTGCAGCCGGCCAATGAACCAAGTCCCGATGTTGGCCAGCCCCTTGTAATCCAGGTCGACCGGGTTCTGCGTTGCGAGCACCACGCCCACGCCGAACGCCCGGCCTTGTTTCAGCAGCGTCAACAGCGGCAGCTTCGAGGGCGGATTCGCGACCGGCGGAAAGTACCCGAAGATCTCGTCCATGTAGAGCAGCGCGCGCAGGCTGCTCGTGCCCGTTTGCGTGCGCATCCACCCCAGCATCTGGCCGAGCAGCAGCGTGACGAAGAACATCCGCTCCGCGTCGCCCAGATGCGCGATGGAAAAAATCGTGACACACGGCTTGCCGGCGGCGGTGTAAAGCAGCCGGCCGATGTCCAGCGGTTCGCCCTCCCGCCATGCGGCGAAGGTCGGCGACGCCAGCAGGTTGTTGAGCTGCATGGCCAGGCCGAAGCGATCCTGTGCCGGATAAAACGCTTCGAGGTCCAGAACGCCGATGCGCGTGACCGCAGGTTGCTGGATCTCGTGGATGAGCGCCGGGAGATCGAGCTCGCGGTCTTTCGCCCAGGCCGACTGGAAGAGATGCGCCAGGAGAATGCTTTCGCGGCTCTTCAATGGATCCGCGTCGATGCCCACCAGGCCGAGCAGGCCGGCGACGGTCGAACCAACGCGTTCCCGCAACGCCTCCGCGTCCTCCATGATTTCGGGCGGGGGCACCGCGAACGACCGCAGCAGCGACACCGGCAAACCCGCGTTGCTGCCCGGCGTGTAGATGGCGAACTCCGCCGCGGCCCGCAGGCGGGCGATCCGGGCGCCATCCTGGTCCCACGCGGCGAGGCCCTGCCGCCAGATTTCGGCCTGCCGCGCCGCCGCCTCCGCGAGGGACAGACCCTGGCGCCGCGCATCATCCTCGTTGATCCACGGCGCAAAGTCCTCGGGGCGCAGCTCCGGAAACGTGAGCAGGAGATTCGAGAGGTCGCCCTTCGGATCGATCACGATCGCCGGGATGCCGTCGATCGCCGCCTCCTCGATGAGATCGAAACAAAGCCCGGTCTTGCCGCTGCCGGTCATCCCGACCACCAGCCCGTGAGTGACGAGGTGCCTCGACTCGTAAAGCAGCAGGTCGTTGCTGTTCTTGGTGGCGGGATCGTAACGGCGGCCAAGGTAGAACTGGCCGAGCTTTTCGTACGCTTGCATAGGTGGCGGGGCGTTTGTCTTTCCGCCGAAGTTCATCTGCCTCAGCCAATTTCGCGACTCGCTTCTGCTGATTTTGCCACCTGTCAGCCAACGCTCGCACGCTGCAGTCGGATTTCTACCGTCGTAGCGCCGACTTCAGCCGGTCCCTGTTTTCGGTCCAATTTTTGCAGGAAGAAAACAGAGAAGACAGAGGCCGTGGACACGCGAGCCCTACTCTCTACTGGCTCTGTGTGTTTCCTCCTGTAAAATGGCTTGGGCAGGATGATCCGTCCTGCGGGCTGAAGCACCGCAGCGACCGAAGCGCCATCCCCTATTGCCTACGGCTTCAGGAACCGCTCGACCGCGTCGGCGACCGTCAGCTCGGTCCGCGTCTGCTGAACGGGGAGGTCGAGCAAAACGCGGCCGGCGTTGAAACCGTTGCCCGCGGTGAGCGCCACCCGATACGTCACGCCCGGCTTGATCGCTCCCTCGGCCAGGGCCGGCTGGAATGCGAGGTAGCGTGGCATCCGCTGGGTGGACTTGAAGCGGGCGTCGAGTTCCAGGAGCTGCTTCCCGTCAATTTCCAGGATGTCGATCAGATCGTTGTAATGCAGGTTGGCCACGTCGCGGATGGTGGCGGTCGCCGGAGCGTACGGAACCTCGCCCAGGTTATCCACGGTGGTCGCGATCGCGTAGTCGCAGCCCGCGGCGACCCGCACCGCTTCGGCGATCGCGTTCGCCAGGCCGGTCGCAGTGCCGGCGGCCTCGGGCAGGGCGCGTGACGGCGCGGCCTTGGACCATGCCCAATCGGGCGTCAGGCTCCGGGTCGCCACAATCGTGCGTTTCACCGGGTCGGCCACGATCAGGTCGGCGGCATGCAGGCCGGCGCCATGCAGCGCAGGAATCATCGCTCCCGCGGCGTAGGCTGCGTCCACGTCGGACCCCACCCAGAAGATCATCCGGTCCGCTGCCTCCGGATTGCGATGCACCAGACCCCACGCCTTGCCCTGGCGCGGCCAGGTCGCTCCGTCGCTGCACGCGATATCGGTATCCGTGACCCGCAGCGGCAGCGCGGCGGAGAGCCGTTGCACCACGCTGTTCTCCGTCGCGGTTCCGATCAGGACGAGATGGTGGCGGGCGAGATCTTCGGACGTCACGGCCGCGTCCGGCTTGATGCGCAGGTGGCCGTACAGGTTGTGCGAGAAGGGCACTTTGTCGTCCGGATCCTGGCCGTAGAAATCAGTGTCCGTCATCCAGGCGGGATTCCAGCTTCGCGCTGCCGCTTCGGCAGCCTTCCGGAGATTCGAGCTGCCGTGGGTGCCGTACACAATCAGCAGCGGCTCGCCATTGTAGAGTTGATACGCACCACCGGGCGCGTGCGGGCGTTGGGCCGGTGCCGCGGCGACAACCACGCCTGAGGCATCGATGTCCACGCGCGTCGGCAAGGGGGCGGGAATCTCGAACTCGGGTTTGCCGTTGAGCGTCACGCGCAGCGGCTGGGTGCGGTCAAAGGGGGATTCGTCGAGACGCAGCGTGAGACGGCCCACGTTGCGCAATTCAGCGGTGAGCGAGTTCGTCCGGGTCGCCGTCAGAATGAAACGGGCAGGCCGAGCCTCAGGTCCCCAGAGGGAGACCTCCGCCCACCAACCACGCCGCGCCGTGGCATCCAAGGCGGTGTAGTCGACGTGCAGCACCTCCTGCGACGGTGGACGCACCTCGCCCTTGCCCCACGCCGCGGCGCGGCGATTGCCTTCGGCGTAGTCCCAAGCGGCGTGGCCGAGTCCGGTCGTCTGGTCGAAGATGTTCCGGCCTCCGCGTTCCCGCAGGGCCTGCAGGGGTCCGCGCGCCGTGATGATCGGCACCACCGGATCGTCCGCGCTGTGGGTGGCGTACAGCGGCAGGGTCAGCAGGTTGTAGATCGGTTCCTGCGTGGTGAAACCACAGGTGATGAGACCCGAGGCGAAAAGGTGCGGGTAGCGCGCGCCCAGCTTGAAGATGCCCCCGCCGCCCATGCTTCCGCCCGTCAGTTGGAGCCTCCGCGCATCAACCTTCCAGTGCGTCTGCACGTACTCGAGCACGTGCAGCACGTCCGCCCCCGACAGGCCGAGGTAGGCGCCGCCGCGCGAGCGGCCGAGGACGGCGACGTCGAAATCGCCGGCGCGCTCCTTCATGCCCGTCGAGTGCTTCAGGTGGTCGCCCGTCAGCCCGTGCATGTAGAGCGACAGGCCCGCCGGCTTCGTCGGATCATAGTCGGTCGGGATCATGATCTTGAAGGGCTGGCCCGAACCGTCGGCCGGGGATTCATAGGCCCACTCCTGGACGCCGCGGAGCTTGCCCAGCAGTCCCGGGTCCTCGCTGATCCGCCGCGCCCATTCGTGCAGGCGAGCCGTGGCCGCGCGAGCCGGCTCGGAGCCGGCGCCGGCACGGGCGGTTTCCTGCTCCGCGCGGAACTGCAGGAACTTGAGCCACCCGCGGTAGGGCGCGAGGTCCGCGCGCTCGAGCAGTGTCGGCACCGAGACGGCCATGCTGGGTTGCGACCTGTCGGCTTCCGCGGCGGGGAGCGCGGCGAGGCCGGCGCACGCGAGAAGAACAACGACGAATCGTAGACGGAGAAGTTGGTTCATGGCTTGGAGGGGTCGATACTGCGCCGGCTCACCGGTGGGATGAGCAGCTGCGGCAGTCGACCGTGGCACAGACCGGGCCGCGGGTGGAGCCGTAAAGGATGAACGGTGTGGATAGGTGATGAGGCGGGCAGGGGTGCGGGGTTCGGGGTTCGGCAGCCAAGGCATTCCGCGTGAACGCGGGACAACATACTCGAGCCGCGAGGCGGGGTATCCGAGTTCGGGAAAACGTACTCGCCGGTCCCTAATTTGACACGTCGTATAGCTCGGCGAGCGCGACGCCGGTCCCGCCATCGGCACCTTCCACCACGACTGAGTACAGCCCGGTCGAAAGCGTCACCAACACGGCCGCGTCCATGCTGTCGCGCGCGAGTTCGAACGCACCGAGGCGCCCTGCCGCCGTCGCGACGGCGTCAGCGTCCCCGCCCTGCCCCCAGTTGTCGTTGGTCGCGAGCACGGCCCGCGTGTTCTGGTCATACACCGTCAGCTTCGGGTCGGCGAGCGGCGCGGTGATGCCGTACGGTTTGAGCGTCGGGCCGACGGCGCGGATCAGAAAGGTGCGC
>JAEWKR010000162.1 GCA_023457715.1 Verrucomicrobiota bacterium | reverse complement strand
GACGCTGTGCTCAAGCACCGACATGCGTATCCGTTGTAGTACTACGACCGCTACTCACGTCATTGTCTATCAACAGCTCACGTAATTGAGGATGTTCTTCGCCGCACGTCCAAGTTGAACGCTATCCATACAAGAGAGACTATAACTGGCAGATCAGACAGGCCCGTTCTTCTGTGGGGTTGTGCGCTGCGCCACCAAGGGTGGACACAAGCGGCACGTTTTTGCGCTGAGCCTTGAAGCGTTCCTGCTGCTGATTCCAGCGCGCTTCGATTTCGGCCATTCGCTCGGGCTTTTCGAGGTCCGCGAGTGACTCGTCGCTACACCAGTAAAACACATTCCCGTTTTTCCGGTTCGGTTTCTCGTAGCCCTTGGCTTGTTCGTAGAGGTCTGGGTATTTTCTCCGTAGGCGAACCCACTCGATTTTCTGCTGATAGAAACAGAAGAAGCAACCCGAACGGCTCCGCCCCCATTCCATGAAGGGCGGCAGGCCGAGGCCGGAGTTTTCGAGGATTCGGATCACGCCAGCGTAGTCGATGCCGTCTTCGATGAATGGAAATCGGGCTGTGATGTTAGGTTTATGACTAATATAACCCACACGCTTTTCGTCCGCGCGAATACCCACGTAATTGATACATGGTTCGTCGCCGATGTAGTCTTCAAACGGCTTCAACTTCATGTATTCCGTGCACCAGCGACGATGATTCGAGGGCAGCATTCCGCCCTTGGAACGAAGGAGTTTATCGAAAGTCGTGCCGAAGGTAGTGCGCTCGATCTTCTGCCCTAGATAGGTCTCAATCTGTTCGAGGTAGCGAATCGTATCCGGGAGCTCCTTGTCCGTGTCGTGGAAAATATACTCCATGTTCGGCACTTTGCCGCGCATGTAGATTGCCAACGCGGCGCTGTCCTTGCCACCGGAAAGGCTAAGGATGTGACGGACCGGCTTGGTAGGCTCAGGGTTGGCCATGTTAGTTTTTCTTGGGCGTCAAAGCGTCCCACACGACTTGCGCGGCTGCCGCGAGGCCAGCACTCCCTTTATCGGCGAGAAGTCGGCGAAGCTGGGTCTTCACTTCTTCCATCGTCTCGTCATCACGCTGCGTCCAACGGACGACCTGGTCCACTTCGCGACCATCGGGCCGAGTGAGGACGAAACGGAAAGCACGACTCAGTTTCTCGGGATCCACCGCAGCGCCATTGAACCCCACCGCCTCGGCCCGAGCGAAGCGGCTAGCTAGGCTTGCGACCCTGGTGTGGAATTCGTCTTCGTCGAGATCACGCCAGCGCTCGACAGCCTTTCGGATGGAATATGCGGCTACCGATTCTATCCATTGCTTCTCGCCCAGATCTACGTCGGCTACACGCAAGGCGAATACCCGGAGCTCAGGATCCGTGAGCGTGGCTTGTAGAGCACGAACCCGGATGACGAACTGTTCACGGAATTCTGCGATCGTGCCGTTGAATTCGAAAGCCGCGAGTATGGACGAAGCCACACGCTCGATTAGCCGCGGGAGTGAATCTCGTAGCTCGAGGACTGAAGCGTTCAGGGCATCCGCGAAAGACACCGCGTCCGATGCCTTCATTTGGGATTGTGTGCTCGCAAAAGAGCCGAATCCGAGGGCGCGGGGCAGTTCGGCGAAAAGCAGACTGGCGGGATCGCGAGCTTCCAGGATGACGCTGCGGACTTTGCGGGTTGCCACGCTTAGGTGACGCTCCGTGTGGAGGCTGTATTCGGGGAGCTTGGCTGCGAATAGCATCAATGGCCGAATAACAGCGAGAACATCGGGACGCTCGTTCGACGGGAGGTTGAGCACCGACGCCACGCGATTGAAGAGTTCGAGGCGGATGCCACGGACTGAACAATGCTGAAGATGAAACGCCTCTGGCTCCTTGGCCAATCGCTGAAACACCGCGGCTCCGGGCTTTTCAATGAATGTTCCGTCTTCGTATACAGCCGTCTGCTCCCACTGGCCGGCGAGATAAATGGCAATCAAGAGCGGCATTAGGCCGTCGCGCACACCGTAGGGATGCTGACGTAGCTTCGCGAAGATATCGGGGACCGCACAGCGATTCAGGTCCGCCTTTACGAGTAGGTCATGGATGCATCGTAGCGCCGGTGCTAGCTGGAGTGGGTCGTCCTTTTGAAGCTCTTCGATTCCACGGATGCGCCACCCATGTTTCGACGGTACGTGGATCTTTCCCTCCAGGAGAACGGAGCGATAGATAGCCATCTCCGGCGGATTCTTCGTTTGGTCAAAGCCGAGGTATTCGCGGTCAGCCGCGGTTGCGAGAGCCTCGATCAAATCCGAGCGCGCACGCGATGCAGCAGAACTGGTCACTCTACGATTTATCAGTTCGTTGACTACTTTTGGCCCATGCTTGAAGACGTCCCTGCAGCGCAAGCTGAGATGAGGAAGGATACCGGCGCCCGTGTTATTCACGGCACCGTGAAGATCGAACCAAGCGATCGACGCTTCGCCGTTGGTCGCGTCGCGAAGCTGAACCAGGTGGTAGAGCTTTTTTTCCAACGCGTTCGCACAGCGCTTAATCTCGCGGGTTACATGGCCGCGGGCATACACGTCGCCGGCCAATTCTTTCACATGGTTCTTAATCCACTCCCATCGGCGATGTTCACGGACAATTTCCGCCACGCCGAGGACAGGAGACGAGACGCCGACAATCGTTAGGAGGCCCAACTTCTCCCTTTGAGTCGTGAGCAACTTTCGTGTCGCACCGACCTCCGATTCATCATTCGAGAGAACGACGATGATCTGTCCGTCGGCCGTGAGATCATCTTTAAGCCCCGCGGAGAACTCCTGCACGAAACTGACCACGTCCGTGTAGCGCACCGCGAAATGCCTCAAATTACCGGTCTCAATATAATGCCGACGGGCGACCACTGCGCGTGGCGTAAGACGGGCGGCGACAGCACGAGCACCCACCGAATCTTTGGCCAAAGCTTCCTCGGCTTGATCACGAGCGTTTTCAAGATTCACGCTGCTGTGCGGCCACAGAGAAAACCCCTTCGCGCTCCCGCGTTCGTGAATCAGGGAAGCAGAGTCGCGGAGGCGGTGAATTGCTTGGGTAACGTCGGGGTGTCCCACTGCGCATTTCAATAACGCTTCCGTCGCCAGTATTGATGGATCGTTGATTAGGTTCAGCAGACCGACCGTCTTCATGATCTCGATCGCAGGCTCTCCAGCGTCTCGCGCCTGCAATACTGCAGCGTCGATAACCTCCCAATGCGCGGCGTGGCCGTTGACCAGCGAGGGCGCGAGATTTGCTTTGAAGTGATCGTAGACGTCGGGCAGCCGATAAAATCTCTCACCTACTGCATGCAGTTCGGCAAATTCCCGGAAGCCGAAGGGTTCGTGCGAACTGAGGAAGCCCACGAGCGAGCGTTCGTTTTGACCAAACCGTCGAAGGAGTCGAATCAGGACCGGAAGAACCGTCGGATGAAGCGGGTAGAAGCGGTGCGCTTCGCATGCCAGCGACTCGCGTGCCGGCGCCGAGCCGTATAGCCCCACGGCCATCGCCTGTTCCATGGCGAGTCGGGGTTCACGCTGCAGCGCGGGCGGAAGATCGGGCTGAAAAACGCCGAGCATCTCAGCCACGAGACTGACGACTTGTTCGATAGGATGCGCGAAGACCACTTCCTTGAAGCGTCCGGCGACTTTGTCCCATTCGCGTTTTGCGCTGACGTCTAGGTCGGCGCTGTAGGTGCCAATCGCCTGGTGAAGGAGTGCTAAAACCGCAAAAGGCTTTCTCCCACTCCGGTCGGCCTTCTCACCGAGCAACTGCAGCAATGAAATATCCCCCAGCGACGGATGCAGCGCAGCGTGCCGAAGGTTTTGCCCGAGTTCGTCGAGGACGAGGAGCAGGCCGTCTGCGATGCCCTTTTCACGAAGGTAATTCGCGTGGTCGTCGAGGAGCGCCACCAGAGCGTCGTGCCCGGGCCGGTTTTGCAGCAGCAGCTTCGGCGGGTGGCGGATCAGACGGCGGCGGAGATCGGCGAGGCCCGTTCGAATGCTAGTTTCCAACGATTCCGTTGCTCCCGTCACAAGCACAGGCTCGAACGTGACGTGGGAGGGCAGGAATTTTCGGAGAGAATCCGGCAGAGTCGACCGCTGGCCCTTGGCCAAGCGAGCGTAAGCGAGCGCAAACGCAGACTTGCCGGAACCGTAATCGCCCGTGATGCGCCACGCGCGCTCGGTTGAATCGGGGCGAAGGGCAGACGAGACGCGAGTTAGAACCTCCCGGATGAATCCCGTTACGACATAGTGGTGACTGGATTTTGGATCAGCGTAATCCAACGCCACGTTAACCGAGCGCAGGAACCCGGGCCGTAGATTCAGGATACTCGCCACCTTGCGGGGCGCGACGGAAGGATAAGGAGAACGGGCCATGACTCAGGTGGAACAGTCGTAGACGTTGTGAAGCAAAGCACTGAGTTCGGGCGCACGACTTCGCTTCACGACTCGCTGATGGTTACTCTCCGTGAGGCTTAACTCCTTCGGCCAGCCGCCTACTAACCGCTCAAGCCGCTCTTGGACGTCCTGTTCGGGCAGCCGAAACACTCGACCTGGGCTGCTCTCGCCAGTGCAAATTTGACGGTAGGAAATCGTTTCCTCGTTTGCGTGATCACGGTTCCACCACTCGTGAAGGGCGAAGCGAAATACCTCGTCTGATAACGTTGGCTTGCGGCCCACATCTACAACGTAACCCTTTTCCCGAGCGCGTCCGCCTTCGGCGAGATCGTTCTCCCTAATGAGGCCGAGGGCCGCCAGTGGGCTGTCGAGCATATCCTCGGCTACGGTGCCAGCGGATGGCCTCGAAGCGACATACGTCGCCAAAAACACATCGAGATGCTGGCGGACCGTGGTGTCCGATAGAGGCCGGGCATAGGTGGCGCAGTGCGCCTTGAACGCCTTCAATGCCTCGGCATGCGTGAACTCAGGCTCAAGGTGAACGTTGAAGACCCAGTGCCAGGCGAAGAAGGGTCGTGGCGACGCAGCTGTTCCATGCCAGTGGAGGAGCCAGAGCGTTTGTTCGTTTTCGAGATATCGATCGTGACCCTTCGCGCCGAAGATGAGGCGACCGAACTCCGTGGGCGCAGGCTGGGTCCCGAGCTCCATCGGCTCCACCACACCAAAGAACTCCACCCAGTAGCTTAGCGACTCCACCATGTTTTTGCCAAGGCCGAGCATCTGTGTGCCCGCGCGTGGATCGCGGAATGGATCGAGACCGCGGTTTAGTGCACTCACGGTTTTCGGAAGCCAAGCGATACGCAGGGCGAACGATTGGTGACCGGAAAAGCTGAAGCGATCAGGTGTCTCGGCGGCGCGGCGATTGGGTTTCTTTGGAGCTGGAGGGGATTGGATCACGTAACAAGAGCGTTCAGGATCGCAACGGTAACGGCTACGCCGTTGGCTGGTGCGGGTGACAGCGAGAAGTGCGCAAGCAAGTCGCAGGCATTCTTCTCGCTCGGTGTGATTGCGCTGTCGAGCTTCCAAAAGGCGCGGGGAGAGAGCGGCATCGCGGAGAGAACCATCATCCATCCCTCGCGGTATCCCGCCAAGGCGACAGACTACCGGAACTCCGGCAGTTTTTTCGGTTGCAGCTACTGACAGAAATCGTCCGCGGGATAGGTCAGCGAGTCCCAGAACAATCTCCAGTGGAACGTATCAGCCCTCTAACTGCTGACGGAGTATCTGACGCGCGGCATCTTGGGGACGCCGCTCTGTGTATCACGCAGCGTCCGACAAGCTCGCGCGCTCAATAATGGCTTCTGCTGCCCCAGCTCTCCAGCCACGCTTTCACCTCGTGCTTCGTGCGGACGTGATCGCCCGGCCGCATGTCCTTCGCGCCGAGACGTTCAGTGACTACAAATGCTCCAAAAATTGTGTAGAGGAGTGTGTAGAGTTGCTGCCTAAAACGACGCAAGCGCCTCAGTGACGAGGCGCTTGCAAATTCGTGGCGTCCCCACGGGGATTCGAACCCCGGTTCTCACCGTGAAAGGGTGGTGTCCTAACCGGGCTAGACGATGGGGACTAACCGCGGAGCCGGGCACGCTACGGGGTGCCAAGGTCCGCGCAAGGGAATTTTTTGCGAGGATGATCCCGCCGGACCCGGCCTGCGGGCGGGCGTCAGGGAGCTGCAGTCGCGACGGCGGCTTGGGACGGGGGAGCGCTCATATGCAGGACGCCCCAGCCGTGCCCATCGGGATCGACAAAGCTGTGCGTGTACATGAACCCAA
The DNA here is from genome assembly GCA_023457715.1 of Verrucomicrobiota bacterium. GTDB lineage: Bacteria > Verrucomicrobiota > Verrucomicrobiia > Opitutales > Opitutaceae > ER46. The sequence continues at coordinate 26,523 of JAEWKR010000162.1, read as the reverse complement.
AATCCTCCGGCTGGTCGTAGGTCGAGCCGCCAGCTGCCAGGGCCCTCGCGACGAGGGCGTCCACCTCCGCCCGGCTTTCACAGCTCAGGGAAAACAGGACTTCCACCGCCTTGCTCGTGTCACACACCGCCTTCGGGGTGTACTCCCGGAACTTCGCATGCGTCGACAACATCACCGAGACGGTTGCGTTGAGTTCCAGGAGCGCCGCCGCGTCGCTGGAGTACGGCTCGTTGCACGAGAAACCCAGCGCGATGAAAAACGTCTTCGCCCGGGTGAGGTCGGCGACGGGGAGATTGAGGCAGAGATGTTGGATCATAGAGGGTACCCTTATCAACGAACGAGCCGGATCGTTTCCGACATCGCCGGGGGCGCTGAGAGTTGAGGGTTGAGGGCCTGCCCTGTAATAAGCCGGTCGGCACTGACCAAGGACACCCGGAACCAACGCGGCGGAACCGATACGTTAGGCGGTCCAGAAAACCAAAAAGAGGACCACGTATGAAAACGAATACCACTCGAATGCCCGTCGTTGTCGCCTGCGCGCTCGCCCTTTGCGCGACGCCCGCGTTTGCCGGCGGCGGCGATCACCACGGCAAAGGCGATCACTTCAAGCTGATGGACGCCGACGGCGACGGGCGCATCTCGCGCGCCGAGCACCAAGCCGGCGCGCGCAAGATGTTCACCCAATGCGATGCCAACCATGACGGCATGGTCACGGCCGCGGAGATGGACGCCGCCAAACTCGGTGAGGGCGAAAAGGCCGACAAGATCCACAAGTCATCCGCCGAGAAGATCTCGATGCTGGACAAGGATCAGGATGGAAAACTCACCGCCACCGAACACGATACGGGCGCCGAATCCATGTTCGGCAAGATGGATGCCGACGGGGACGGTTTCCTCTCCAAGGACGAGTACAAGCAGGGTAAGAAGATGAAACACAAGGACCAGCGGTAACGCGCGCTCCTTGCGAACACCGGGCGGCCCGGCAACGCGCCGGCGCCCGCGCCGCCTCGGGACGGGGAAGCGCTCATCTGCCGGGCGCCCCAGCCGTGCCCATCGGGGTCCGCTGCAACCCAGGAGCAGGCAGCCACAAGAAGGCGCAAGAACCGCAAAACTCAGAACCCGGCAGCTGCCGTGCTTCGGTCCGCAGGTTTTGGCCGACGCCGCTGCGCCGCGCCGGACGGACCGCGTAACCCGGGCACGCTTTGGAAACAAGAGCGCCAGATTCCAAGCCGTTCCCGCTTTTCTTTTGCGCGGGCCCTCGCGATGTAACGGCGCGATGTTCTCCACTTCCCTCTCCCGCCTGCGCCTCCTCGGTCTGCTCGAAGGCGCGTCCTTCGTCCTGCTCGCAGGCGTCGCGATGCCGCTCAAATACCTCTGCGACCAGCCGCTCGCGGTGCGGTATGTCGGCATGGCTCACGGCATCCTCTTCGTGCTCTACCTGCTCGCGGTAATCCCGGTTGCGGTGGCCTACCGGTGGAGCTGGAAGACCATCGCGCTCGCCGGCCTCGCCAGCCTGCTGCCGATCGGACCCTTCCTCTTCGACGCCAAGGTCCTGAAGCCCCTGGCGACCAAGGGCACGCCGGAGCCTGTGCCCGCGACGTGTGGCTCGGGGAGGTAGTCCCGCGTTTCACGCGGAAGGTGGGGAGAAGGGACGGGGAAAGACATTCCGCGTAAAACGCGGGACTACGTACCCAGGCAGGTTTCGTCGTAGCGCCGGCTTCAGCCGGTCTTCAGCGTTTCAGTCCTTCAGCGGCTAAAGCCGCAGCTGCCGAAGTGCCATCCCTCCCTCGCGTGTTTTTTGAGCACGCTGATGCAGCGAGGCGTTGACTGCGGGTCTGCTACCGCGGGATCTGCTTTCAGCTGCCTACCCGGCTGCGCCTGCCTCTGCGGTCAATGCGAGTGCCCCCCGGCCGCCGCGTGCGCCGGTGCGTGCGCCGCGAGGCTCGCGAGGCGCTCGGCGAAATGAACGTAGTCGACGTACGCTGCGACATAGGCGCGGCCTGCGTCGACCGAGTGCGCCGCGTGCTCCTTCAGATCCCGGACCCGCCGGAGCTTTTCCTCCAACTGCCCGCGCAGCCGGTCCGTGGTTTCAAGCCACAACGTCCCGGCATCGCCGGAGGCCAGCGCCTGGTCCGCAGCCGCGACCCCCGGCTCCTCCACCACTCCGGACTTGAGACCGGTGTAGGGCGCGCCTTCACCCGCCCGGTGAATCCGCACGAGCGTTTCGAAGAACCAAAGTTCCGCCAGCTCCGCCGCGGGCTTCGAGGCCTGGCGCACCGCCAGCGTCCGCGCAAACGCGTCGCGAATCGTCGCTTCGTCGGCTGCACGCACCCACTTGAGCACGGGCGTCACGTCGCCCGCCACGAGAGCCGCGCGCGCCTCGACCAGCACGGGGCCTTCCAGGGTGTCGCAATGTGCGCGCGCCAGAGTTGGGGCCAGCAGCACCGGGAACAACAAGGCAGTGAGGAGACGGGCGAGTCGTATTTTATAGATCATGAGGTGGGATTTACCCCTCACGATACGCTCGTGATGCGCGCCCTGCCTTGACCCGTATCAAGCAACCCGCAGACGGGAAACTAGAGGTAAACCACGCTGCCGCCTGACGCCCGCGGTCTCATGCCGTGGGATCGGCGCTCAACTCTCACCCCTCAACCGTCAACCAGGTTGCGCCGACCGCCCTAAAGCTCCCGCCCGAGCCGGAGCGTGTCGCCCAGGTCCTCGATCTCGAAAAACCGCGCGCGTTCCACCCGGCGATTCGGCTGGTGCATCACCATCACCAGCCGGCCGTCGAAGGTGTGGAAGAGCATCGGGTGGCCGCCGTCGTCCGTCCACAACGGCTCCGGCACCTGTTCCCAGGGACCGAACACGCTGCCGCTGGTCGAGCGCGCGAGGCCGACCGCATATTTGCTCGGGCCATAGCTGGACCAGAGCATCAGCAATGCGCCGGTCTTCGTGCGATGCAGCCAGTTGCCGTCGCTGATATACGCGTGGTAACGCTTTCCCTGATACAATTCCCCGATGTCCCCGCGACACCGGACCCACGGCGCCGCGGACGCATGGAACAGCAGCCGGGGTTCGCCGACCGGTTTCGCCAGGTCTTCGGTAAGGCGGACAAGGTCAAAGCTCCCGTCGGTGATCTGCGCCCACTCATGACAGAACACCAGGTACGGCACGCCGTCCTCAACCCATAGGCTGCCGTCGAGCGCCATCCAATCCGCCGGCGTCTGCGAGCCGCGACCCAGCGGTTGAAACGGTCCCAGCGGCGAATCCGCGACCAGAATCTCCGTGCCGCGGCGAACGTTCTGCGGCCGGCCGGGTGGCGTCGGCAGGAGGTCTTTCGAGGTGATCGTGACGAACAGGTAATAGCGGCCCCGATACCGGTGCACCTCCGGCGCCCAGACGGTCTCCCGGCCCCAGTGGTCGGATGGCACCTCCCACACCGCGACCGGCTGCTCCCATTGGTCGAGATCCTTCGTCTTGAAAGCCATCACCGCCTTCCGCTCCACCCCGCCATCGAAGATGCCCGACGTGGTCGTGCCATACACGTAATAGGTCTGCGTCGCCGCGTCCGGCAGGACGAAGGGGTCCCGGATCCGGATCTGGGAACGATGCGTGGTCGTGGGCACAGGGGTCTCCGCCGCCCCTCCGACCGCGGCTACACTCATGAGACCGATCGCGAAGAGAAAAGCAGCCGGGGCGAAGCGCATGAGGCGGAGCGTCGCGCGCTCCCGCACGTTTGACAAATCCGGAAGGCGGGGCCGGCTGCGCCGGCATTTGAGATTTGAAATTTGAGATTTGAGATTGCGCCGGCACTCGCCACCGCGGGTTTCAGCTTTTCAGCTTTTCAGCTTTTCAGCCTTTCAGCCTTTCAGCTTTTCAGCTTTTCAGCTTTTTCCGCGTTTCCCCTCTGGCCCTCCGGCCCTCCGGTCCTCTGGACCTCCGGCCCTCCGGCCCTCCGGCCCTCTGGCCCTCCGGCCTTCCGGCCTTCCCCCCGAAGATCGGAACTTTCCTCCACGGAACGGGTTGAATCGGTATGCTTCGCGCGAAATGGATCCAGGGGATGGCGTTCATCATTGGGGCGTGGACCACAGCGGTGACGCTTGCGGCGCAGGACGTCGCGCCGAAGACTGCGTCGCCGGCACCGCTCATCCGCGAAGCGCTGGGATCGGTCCTGGATCATCAGATGCGTTGGGCCTACACCGAGACGCAGATGCGGATCGGAAAGGACGGGGCCCGGGTCGCGCATTCGGTGCACCGTTTCGATCCGTCGAAGCCCTACGCCGAACAGTACACGCCGATCACCGTGAACGGGAAGCCGGCGACGGAGAAGGATCGCAAGAAGGCGATCAAACGCGGTGAGCAGATTGCGAAGCGCCGGCTGGAGGCGCGCAGCAAGCCTGCAGTCGTGACCGAGCCGGGGGCGAGCCGCGACGAGGAGGTGAACCTGAGCCTCCAGGGGAGGAAGGTGAAGCCGCAGATCGATCAAGCCCGGGTCATCGCGGAGGATGAAACAACGCTGACGGTGCTGGTCCCGCTGCTGCCATCCGGCGAGCGCGACCGGATCCTCGAAAAATTCGAGCTCTCCGCGCGGATCAACAAGGCGACGCGACAGTTCGAGCAGGTCTTGATTTCCCAGCAGGAGCCGCTGCGCATGAAACTCGTCGCCAAGGTGTCGGCCCTGAAACTGACGATCGGTTTCAGCACGCCGGATCCAAAATATCCCGCGTTTGCCACGAACATGTCCGCGAACGGAAGTTTCGCGCTGTTCTGGGGCCGCAACCGCGACTTTGCGATGGAGTCGGTGCGGAGCGATCTCAAGCACGTCACCCCTTACGACGAGCGGTTCCAGGTCCAGGTCGGCGAAGCGCGGACGATCGAGTTCTGATCGCCCGCCCGGCTGCGCCGGGATTTGAGATTTGAAATTTGAGATTTGAGATCAGTAGCGTCCCATATCGGGCGTTAGCGGAGGTTGCGCTAGAGGGAGCTGATAGTGTTTTTCTCGGTTGTACGATTTAGGATTTCGGCGCCGGCGTGGGCCGGCTGTCCCATAGCCAACGACTAAAATCCAGGTAGCGTCCTCTGTAGCGGTGGGTTTTGCGCTGCAAAGTCGCCGTTGGCTGTCCCATAGCTACGCAGCCATCGATCAAGCTGCTTGGGAAGCCAGAGGGCGGCGCGGGTGGCCGTGAAGAGGCGTGAGAAGGCGTGGTGCCAGCGACTGCGCCAAGCGAGGAAGCGGAGCAGCAAGTGGACGAGCAACGCGGTCCATATCTGCCAGTGCACGGCGTTAGCGTTGTGGCCTAGGAAGTCTGCCAGCTGCAGCGACTGTTTAATCTGTTTAAAGAAGGTCTCAATCTGCCAGCGGCACCGATACAGGTCGGCGATCGTTCCGGCGCTCCACGTGAAGTTGTTCGTCAGGAAGACTAACTCGCGTTGCTCGCCCTTGATTTCCACGACGGCCACGACCCGGCGCAGCTTTTCGGGATACAGCTTCGCTGACCTTGGGACGCTAAGAGTAATGATCTCATCCGATACGACCCTGCAGTCCGCCCCTTTCGGCAGTCTCTTGGAGATCTCATACGCTTGGTCTTCCCGCGCTCGCGTGACGAAAAATACCCCGCGTTCGTTCAAGTCATCCAGCAGCGCAAAGTGCAGGTATGCCTTGTCGAAGATGACGATCTCACCTTCGTGCAGCCCAGCGCACACCCGGAACGCCTGCGCGCTGTCATGCTCGCTCGCGCAGTCGATCACCGCGCACGCCGGGAGTAGACTGCGCAGCGACATCCGCAGATGACACTTCACCCCGGCCTTGCGACGCCTGTGCTTTGCCCAATCCAAGCAACTCATCACCAGCCGGATCACGGTGGAGTCCACCACGTGGATCTCGCGCCGGAATCGATGCACTGCTTTGGGCAATGGCCCACCGCCAAACGACCGGAAGCTCGTCTGCAGGTGTTCCAGCACCGCCCAAAAGAGCCGCTCCGCCATCTTACAATCGCGCACCTTGTTCGCGTGACTCAGGGCATTGCGGGACGGCGGTGTCGCACCGCGGATTGATCGCAGTGGCGTCGCAAACATCCGCAACGCATCGCACACATCGTTCAAACTCAGTGCGTAACTCAACTGGGCATAAATCAGCGCCACTACGTGGCTCCACGGCTTGAAGCTTCGAGCGTGAACATCCACCTCACATTCACGCGCCAGCCTTGGCACCAAATGTGTCGGAATCAGTTCGCATACCTGTCGGAACACGGTAGCCAGTTTCCCGGCTCGGCGGATCGGGTTTTGTTTTTTCACACCCTGCTTTCGCAGGTTCAAAACAGCCCGCCGAGCCTCTTTATTTCCCCACCCTGTGGGACGCTACTGATCTCAGATTTCAGATTTCAGATCGGATCTGAAATTTGAAATCCCCCTCACCTACCTACGCTACGAAGAGCCGATGAGCCTCCGGGTAGCGTTGGCGTCCCGCCTGCGAACTCAGAATCCCCTACCCGAACAGCCGGTGGAAGTTTTCGGCGACGTGCGCGGCGAGTCGGTCGAGGGACATTCCTCGGAGTTCGGCCAGGCCTTGATACACGGCGCGCAGATTCGCCGGGTGATTGATCGGATTTCCATCGGCCAGGCCCGGCAGCTCGTGCGTGCGTCGGTTCGCGGGCAGCGGCATGGCGGGCGCGTCGGTTTCGACGAGCAGCCGGTCGAGCGGCACTTCCGTGAAGACCGCCCGCTTCGCCGCCTGCCGCTCGCCCAGGAAGTACCCATTGAAGGAGAAATAGGCGCCGAGCCTGGCGAACTCGCGCATCAGCGGAATCGATCCGCCGTACGCGTGCAGCAGGAAACCGCGCTCCGGCCTTGGGTTCGCCCTAAGCGTCTCGTCCAGGACACCCCACGCGTCGAGGCAGTGGATCGTGGCCGGCAAATCACGTTTAGCGGCCAGGCGCAGCTGCCAGGTGAACGCGTCCACCTGCTCGTCCAGCGGAGCGCGGCGAAGTCCCGCCAGCCGCGGGTCGTCCGGGCGGGCGCGGTCGAGAATCCACCGATCGAGTCCGATCTCGCCGATGCTGGCCCCGGGCTCCGCCGCGAGAATCGCTTCGAGCCGTTCGCGCCAGGCCGGCCCGGCGTTGCCGACGTTCCAGGGATGCAGCCCATAAGCAGGCCGAACGAACGCCTGCTCGTGCGCCAGCGCGGTCACGGCCTCCCAGTCGTTCTCGGCGGTGCCGTTGACGACGGCGGCTTCGACCGGTGCCAAGGCCAGGTCGGACAGCACCTTTTCACGGTGTGGCGCGAGCCAGGCGTCCTGCAGGTGGTTGTGCGCGTCGAAGAGGAGCAAGGGCGTGAGAAAGGATCCGCGAAATGAGATCCGGGATGCGGGATGGGGGTTACGGGATGCGGGATGCGGGATACGGGATGGGGAGAGGGTTTAACCCCGCTACGTCCGGAATGTAGCGGGGAGCGCCAGCGAGTCGATCCGGGTCAAACTCACTCCTCCGCGGCAGAAATCACCCGGCATCCTGCCCCCCGGATCCCGCCTCCCGGATCGCTTGCTGCTCACTCGCAAAGGCCCGGATCGCCCGGCGCGCGGCGGTGAGACCATTGCGCCGCGTGGGCGAGAGGTTGCGAGCGATTCCCAACGACTCGAGCGGATCCGTCTCCGTAGCGAGGATCTCCGCCGGCGTGAACCCGCTGAAAAAGTCAGCCACGAAGGCGACCAGCCCACGAACCATCGGCGATTCGGCGGCGCAGCGGAAATAACAGCGTCCCTCGCGCAGTTCACCGGCCAGCCAGACCACGGACACGCACCCCGGCACGCGGTGCGCCTCGGTGCGCTGGGCAGACGGGAGATCCGGAAACGAGCGGGCACGATCGATGATGAAAGCGAGCCGCTCCTGGGGATCCTCCATCACGGAAAGATCCTCCACAACCTCCTGCAATTTGCGATTCAGCGGCACGACGCGACCCTAGGGGGCAATTCCCTACGGGCAAGTGCGACACGCTTTCTGCCCGGCGCTGTCGATGACGCTACAGCGGCGCGCAAATGCGCCGTTAAACAACCAGACAACCCCCGAAAGGAAACCGCCGCCATGGACGACAATTTGCTGATCCCCCTTCCCGGGTTCGAATTGCCGGCTGACTTTCCCTGGCGGACCGGGTTTGTCGCCCTCGTCAACGAGCAGCTGCGACGGCTGCGTGCGACCGGTTACTTTCTGCCGCCTCGTTTCTTCGGCTACTATTTCCAGGGCCACATGCCGGTGGGCGTCAGCGGCAGCTGGACCGTTTCGCTCGATGCCACGCAACCCGTCTCCCTGCTTCCCGGGATGCTCGATCAACTGACCCACGGTCAGTTCAGCATCACGAGCACCGGCCGGGCCTCTTTCCCCAACTTCATGCTCGTCCATGATCGGCGCGACGGCGCGTGCTGGCTCTGGAGTTTTTCCGAGGGCCTTCAGTTTGTTGAAGCGGTGGAGCCGACGACGGACGATGGCGGTTGGAGCGACGCGGAGCTGAGGGAAAAAGGGCATAAGGACTGAACGGCTGCGCGGCCAAACGGCTGAACCGAAGAGGCGCTCCGGAACCTTCAGCGCTTCCGCCTTTCAGTCCTCCCGCCGTTTTCCGAAATGCAGCCGCATCTCCCCGGTGGACTGACGGTCTTCTCCGCCGCGACCTGGACGTGGCGGGCCCTGCGTGGCCATAGCGTGACGTTCGCGATCCTGCTTGGTTCGGCGCTGCTGGGCCTGTCGATCCTGCGCGGCGTCCGGCATCTGCTGTCGGAGCTGCACGCGCCGTGGTACGCATGGCTGATCGTACCCGTCCTGCTCATCGCGTACTTCGCGAAGAAAGAGGAGGAATGGATCCCCGATGCAGAGCGGCGAAAGACGTGGGCGCGGCGCGTGCTCTATGGCTCGGTCGGTCTCGCGGTGCTGATCGCGTGGTGGAAGTAGCAGCCCGGCGGCCCGGGCAAACTCCAAACGCCAAACTCCAAACGCCAAAGAAACCCAAAGGCCAAATCCCGATTGGCTTGGGAGGAGGGCGGTGCTTCCTTCCGATCGATTTCTTTGGCGTTTGGAGTTTGGCGTTTGGTTTTTCTCCGGTGTACTCAGCCCGGTGGCTACGCCGTCTTTTCACTCCCTCGCCGTCGTCGGATCGGGTGCGTTGGGCCTCTATTACGGGTCGCGCGTCGCCGGCACAGGCCTCGACGTCCGCTTCCTCATGCGCGGGGACCTGGCCGCGGTCCAGGCGCGCGGCAGCATCCTCATCCACGATAAAACCGGCACCCAGGAGCAGCGGCCGGTGCACGCGTTCGCCGAGGCCGCGCAGATCGGTCCGGTTGATCTCGTGTTGGTCACGCTGAAAACAACGGCGAACCACGCGCTCGACCAGATTCTGCCGCCGCTGCTGGGCCCGCGCACCACCGTCCTGACGCTGCAGAACGGTTTGGGGGCGGACGAATACATCGCGGGAATCGTGGGAGCGGAGCGAGTCCTCGGCGGGCTGGCGTTCATCGCCTCAACCCGCACCGCCCCGGGAGAGGTCACCTGTTACCACCCCGGTTCCATCACGCTGGGCGAATTCGGCCGCCCGTCATCGGCTCGAGCGCATACGGTCGCGGACCTTTTCACGCGCGCGGGCGTGAAAATCAAAGTGATCGAAAACCTGCTGGAGGCGCGCTGGCGCAAGCTCGTGTGGAATGTGCCCTTCAATGGACTCTCGGTCGTGCATAACCGCACCACAGACGAACTTTGCAGCGATCCCGCCATCGCCGCTGAGATCCGCGTGCTTATGCAGGAAGTGCAGGCCAGCGCGGCAGCCTTCGGCTTTGTCATTCCCGACCGTTTCCTGGAACAGCAGTTCGCGGTCACGCCCCCGATGGGCGCCTATCAACCGTCAAGCCTCGTCGATGTCCGGGCCGGTCGGGAAGTGGAAGTCGAAGCGATCTGGGGCGAGCCCCTGCGTCGGGCCAAAGCGAAGGGCGTACCCGTGCCACGACTCGAGGCCTTGTACGAGCGGCTGGCAGGAACCCAACGGTAAGGGGGTCTAGACGTGTCGCCCCCGACGCTTGGCGAGGCCTCCCTTCGCGAGACCAGGTGTGCGCCTGAAGGGCCCTCAGCCGGAACGATTCAGTTAACCACGAATGGACACGAATCGACACGAATGAAGATTTTGCCACAGAGGTCTTGGAGCGGCTGCGCCGCAACCAAATCAATCCATTCAACAGAAGGTAACGAAGGATTGCGGGATCACTCGGCGCTGTCGTTCGGTTTTGTGAAATCTGATTTGGAGGAACTGCTCCAATTCACTCAGCGGCCTTCGTTTCCTTCGTTACCTTCTGTTCAATGATTGGCTCCGTTCATCCGCCGCCTTTATGATTGCCTCCGCGCATAAACGCCCTATTCCGATGGCATGCGCGTACCGCAGCACGTGGTGGAGGCCCGCCGCCGTAAACTGGCGGAGCTGCTGCAACGACACCGCTACTTCGAGCTGGGCGATTTATGCGCGGAGTTTGGCGTATCGGAAGCAACGATGCGACGGGACCTCGCCCACCTGGAGAAAAACCAGCTGGTTACCCGGACCTACGGCGGTGCACTCGCCGATTACAACCTCCGCTTTCCCTCCTTTCGCCAGCGCCGGCATGTCGCGACGGAGGCCAAGCGCCAGATCGCGGCGGCGGCGCTCGCTTTGCTGGAGCCCGGGATGACGGTGTTTTTCGACAATGGCACCACGGTTTTCCTGCTCACGGAAGCGCTACGCCATTCTCCGGTTCGGCCGCTCACCTGCGTGACGGGCAATCTGCCCGTGGCCGACGTGCTCTCCGAGGTCGACGGGGTCGATGTCCACCTGCTGGGCGGCCAGGTCTTTCGCCGGCAGTCGGTGCTGCTGGGCGACGCCGCCTGCCGCTCCGCGGAGCAGTGGACCTTCGACATCGCGTTTCTCAGCGCCGAGGGAATGACGAGAGAGGGCCTCTGGAACTCCGATGCCGCCGTTATCGCGCTGCAGAAAGCCGTCGCGTCGCGTGCTCGAGCCAACGTCGCGATGCTTGACGCCACCAAATTGGGCCGCACCACCTCCCAATTCTTTTGCCCGTGGTCCGCGCTGTCGGGGCTGCTGACCGACACCGCGCCTGAAGGCCTCGCGGCCAGCGGGATTCCTCGCGGTATGGCTGACCCCGATCATATCCGAGCTGCCGTTAAGCCGGCGGAGCCCGTCTCTCCCGAGCCTCCACCTAATACAGCCAGCTTCACTTCCGACTTGACCCTTCCCACCTCTCTTTTATGACTGGAGTCTGTCATTTAGTACGGTTCGCTCGTCGGCCTCGCCTGGTCTCATTAGGTTGACCCGACCCCGAAACTCGAAACCCCCAACTTTCTCGCCCCTCCCGTGTCCGCTCCCGCCCTGAGCCGCTCCCTGGTCGAATCGCTGATCCGGCAGACGCTATTCACCCAGATCGGTCGTGAATTTCAGGCAACGCAGCAGGCCCCGACGCTGGTGGTCAACAGCTCCGCTCGACACATGCATGTCACGCAGGAGAACCTCGAGATCCTGTTCGGCAAGGGGTACGAGCTGCAGGTCCACAAGTGGCTGTATCAGGAAGGCCAGTTTGCCTCCACGGCGACGGTGACCCTGGTCGGTCCGCGGGACCGCATCATTCCGCAGCTCCGGATCCTGGGTCCCTGCCGCAATCTTACCCAGATCGAACTCGCCTACACGGACTCGGTCTATCTCGGCCTCCCCGTGCCGGTGCGCGCGTCCGGCGACATCAAGGGAACGACCGGCGGCGTCGTCATCGGACCCAAAGGCGTGGTCGAGATGAAGGAGGGCATCATTCGCGCCGCCCGGCACGTCCACATGTCCCCCGCCGATGCCGCGTTCTACGGGGTCAAGCCCGGCGAGATGATGACGCTCCGCGTCGAAGCGGAGAAGTGCACGACTCGTTTTGACGACATGCTCGTCCGCGTGGATCCGAGCTTCAAACTCGAGGTGCACATCGACACCGACGAGGCCAACGCGTGCGACCTCGCCCATGCGAGACGCTGCGAACTGGTGCGCAATACCTGAAAGCGGCCATTCCCCTCCTCCCTGACGCGCTGAAGCACCGCCCTCCTCTCAAACCTCAACCTCAACTCTCTCAACCAAACCCATCCATGAGTGAAGCCATTGGACTGATTGAAACCCGCGGTTACGTCGGCCTCGTCGAGGCCAGCGACGCCATGGTGAAGGCAGCGAACGTGACTCTGGTCCGAAATATCCAGATCGGCGGCGCCCTCGTCACCACCATCGTGAAAGGCGACGTCGGCAGCGTGAAAGCAGCCGTCGACGCCGGCAAGGAAGCCGCCCAACGCGTCGGCAACCTCGTTGCCGCGCACGTCATCGCGCGTCCCGCCCAGGGACTGCTCGAGTTCTATGCGCCCTGATCGGCGCCACCCCAACCTTCAACGCACTACTTCCATGCCCGGACAAGCTCTCGGAATGATCGAAACCAAAGGCCTCGTGTCGCAGTTCGAAGCGACCGACGCCATGCTCAAAGCCGCCAACGTCGAGTTGATCGGCTGGGAAAAGGTCGGCTCCGGCCACGTCGCCACCTTCATCCGCGGTGATGTGGCGGCGGTCAAAGCCGCCACCGAGGCCGGCGCCACCGCTGCGGCCACCATCGGCGAAGTCATCGCCGTCCACGTCATCCCGCGTCCGCACGACGATCTTGCCACCCTCGGCAGGTTCCTCGCCAAAACCGCGGTGAAGTAAAAGGGCTGAAGGACTGAAAGGCTGAACCAAGCCCTTCAGGCCACGGGTCGCGTCCCTTCAGCCCTTCAGTCCTTCAGCCATTCAGTCCTTTCCCTCCCCATGGGCAGAATCCTCGTCGCCAACATCGGCAGCACCTCGTTCAAGTTCCGCTTGTTCGAGCTGCCGGGCGAGCGGCTGCTTGCCCGCGGCGGGGCGGAGCGGATCGGCGCGAGTGAAAGCCCGTGGAAACTGGAGATCACGGGGGCTCCCGCCCAGTCGGGCAGCGCGGCCTTTCCTGACTACGGCGCCGCCATCGCTCATTTCGAAGCGGCGCTTCGCGAGGCGGGTCTGGGTCGCTTCAGCGAACTGGACGCCGTGGGGTTCAAGCCGGTCATGGCCCGGGGCATCTCGGGCACCCAGGTGCTCGATGAAACGGTGCTGCGGGCCATGGAGTCGCTCTATACCCTCTTCCCCGCCCACAATCCTCCGTACGTGAAGGCGGTGCGTTCGTTTCAGCAGCTCTATCCGGGGCTGCCTTGTATCGGCACCTTCGAGACGGCTTTCTACGACCGGTTGCCGGTCGAGAACACGCGTTTCGCCGTGCCGCTCGCCTGGGAGGAAAAGCTGGCCATCCGCCGGACCGGTTTCCACGGCGCAAGCCATCGGTACGTCACGGAGCGCCTGGCGGAGATCAAGGGCCGCCATGACCTGCGGATCATCTCCTGCCACCTCGGCGGCAGTTCGTCGATCTGCGCCGTGCGCGACGGCCATGCGGTGGATTCCAGTTGGGGGATGACGCCCCAGAGCGGGCTCCCGCAGAGCAATCGCGTCGGCGATTTCGACGTTTTTGCCGCCCTGTATCTGGCGAAGGATCTCGGGCTCGGTCTCGAGGAGGTCGAGCAACAGCTTTCCACCAACGCCGGCCTGAAAGGAATGTCCGGGCTCGCCAGCGGCGACATCCGCGACGTCGCCGACGCCGCGAAAGCGGGCAACGAGCAGGCTCGCACCGCGCTCGCGGTGTTCGTCGCGGCGATCCGTGGCTACATCGGGCGCTTTCTCGTCACCCTCAACGGCGCCGATGCGGTCGTTTTCACCGCGGGGATCGGCGAGAACCGGGTCGAGCTGCGCGAGGCGGTCTGCGCTCACCTCGATTTCTGCGGGCTGAAGCTCGACGCCGGGCGCAACGCGGCGACCCGGGCAACCGAAGGCCTGATTTCAACGCCCGACTCGAAGATCGAGGTTTGGGTGCTCCCGACCAACGAAGAGATCGTCATCGCCCGCAACGCCTGGGCCAAACTGCAGACCCGGTAGGGCCGCGGTCGCCAACCCCTTTCACTCTCACTCTCACTTTCACTTTCACTTTCCCTCTCCCTTTCCCTTTCACCCTCCCTTCATCATGCAACAAGCCATTGGAATGATCGAAACGCGCGGTCTCATCGCTCTCGTCGAGGCGACCGACGCCATGCTCAAGTCCGCCAACGTTGAACTCGTTGGGCCGCTGACCCAGGTCGGCAATGCGATGGTCACGGTCGTCGTCACCGGAGACGTCGCCGCCGTCAAGGCCGCGACCGAAGCGGGCCGCACCGCCGCCCAGTCGCTCGGCGAGGTCGTTTCCGTCAGTGTGATCGCGCGCCCGCACAACGAGCTCGCGAACGTGCTGCCGAAGGCCGTGGCCGCGCTCCCGGCGCCGAAGAAATAGGGCGGATCGATTTATGATTTATGATTGATGATTTACGATTTGCAGAACCAGCCGCCTGTAGCGGCTCCAATCATAAATCGTAAATCATAAATCATAAATCGCCTGCCGTCGGCCCTCCCGATCAGCCACCCCGTTCACGTCAGCTCCCGCCCCATGATCCTCGCCCGCGTCGAAGGAACGGTCGTTGCGACCAAGAAGACTGAGAAGATGACCGGCTCGAAGTTTCTCTTCGTCCGGCCGCTCCTCGTCGATCCCGCCAACCCGCAGCAGTTCAAGACCGGCACCAACACCCTGGTCGCGGTGGACGAACTGGGGGCCGGCGAAGGGGATGTTGTCCTGATCGCACAGGGGAGCTCCGCCCGCCTGGGCGCCAAGGACAAGGACACTCCCCTGGACGCCGTCGTGATCGGCATCGTCGATACCGTCGATCTGAACAAGCAGGTGATCTATCGGGCGCATTGAGAGCCCGGCGTCGCGGAACGGCACCGGCTGAAGCCGGCGCCACCTCCGCCGTAGCGCCGGCTTCAGCCGGTGCCTCTCCCCCACTCTCACTTTAACTTTCCCTTTCACTTCCCTTTCCCTCTCGTGGACCAACAACAACTTATCGCCCGCGTCGTCACGGAAGTGCTGTCGCGCCTGCAGCAGCAGCATGCCGTGGTAAAGAACGGCGAGAGCAGCTTCGGCGTGTACGAGAAAATGGAGGACGCCGTGGCGGCCGCGCAGAAGTCCTTCCTCCTCCTCAAGGAGGGCGGCGTCAGCGCCCGCAAGAAGGCGATCGGCGCCGTCCGTCGGATGTGCGCGCAAAACGCCAAGACCTGGGGTGAGATCGAATTCGCCGAGACGAAGATCGGCCGCCTCGACGCCAAGATCGAGAAGCTGCGCATCTGCGCCGATCTCGTCCCCGGCGTCGAGATGCTCGAACGCACGGCGTTCAGCGGCGACTTCGGCCTGACCGTGATCGACTTCGCGCCTTGGGGCGTGATCGGGGCCGTGACGCCGGCCACCCACAGCGTGCCGACCCTGACCGGCAACGCGATCAACATGATCGCCGCCGGCAACGCCGCCGTCTTCAACACCCACCCGTCGGCCTCCCAGGTCGCGGCGCTGGCCATCCGCGCCTACAACCAGGCCATTTTCCAGGAGACCGGAATTCCCGATCTGCTCGCGACGGTGAACAAACCGACGCTCCAGACCTTCGACATTCTCTGCAAGCACGAGGACGTGAAGCTCCTTTGCGTGACCGGTGGTCCTGCCGTTGTCGCCGCTGCGATGAAGATCGGCAAGCGCGCGGTCTGCGCGGGCCCGGGTAATCCCCCCGTCGTCGTCGACGAGACCGCCGACCTCGACCGTGCCGCCCGGGCGATCATCCAGGGGGCCTCCTACGACAACAATCTCCTCTGCATCGGCGAAAAGGAAGTGTTCGTCGTCGCCTCCGTGGCCGACGGCCTCATCGCCGCGCTGAAGCGTGCCGGCGCCGTGCAACTCAACTCCCAGCAGGTCGAAGCGCTGACCCGGCAAGCGTTCAGCTTCCCCCCCGGTCAGGGCACGACGACGTGCGGTCACGCCACGGTGAACAAGAATCTCGTCGGTCGTGACGCCGCCGTGCTCGCGAAGAGCATCGGTCTGGACGTCCCCCCCGCCACCCAGCTGCTGTTTGGCGAGACCGACGAACAGCATCCGTTCGTCCAGGAGGAGCAGATGATGCCCTTCATCCCGATCGTGCGCGTGAAAAACGTCGACACCGCCATCGCCGCCGCGATCAAGGCCGAGCACGGCTACAAGCACACCGCGATCATGCACAGCCAGAACATCCGCAACCTGACCAAAATGGCGCAGGCGGCGGACACCACGCTGTTCATCAAGAACGGCCCGTCGATGACCGGCCTGGGCCTCGGCGGCGAGGGCTTCCTCTCCTACTCCATCGCGACGCCGACGGGCGAAGGCGTCACGACCCCGATGACCTTCACCCGCTCCCGCCGCTGCGTGATGGTCGAGGGGCTGAATTTGTACTGAAGACGATGCAGGCCAAATACCGATCCGGGATCCGAGATCCGAGATCCGTGATGCAGGCACAAGACCGATCCGGGATCCGCGATCCGGGATCCGGAATGGCGGCCTCTCGCCGCGTTTCGCTTCTCCGGCATCCCGTATCCCGGCACCCGCATCCCGCATCCTGATCCCCATGCGCCTCGCTCGTATCCGCGGTTACGTGACAGCAACGGTGAAACACCGGAGCCTGGAGCGTTGCCGCCTGCTGATCGCGCAGCCGGTCGATCTGAAGGACCAGCCGGATGGCAGTCCGCAAGTCGTGCTCGATCCGCACGGCGCCGGCCTGCACCAGAAGGTGCTGCTGTGCTCCGACGGCAGCTGGGCGCGAGCCTACCTGGAGGATCCGAAAAGCCCGGCGCGCTGGTGGGTCATGGGGATCGTGGACGAGAACCGCGCCCCCGAACCGGAAAGCTTAACCACGAATGGACACGAATGAACACGAATAGGAAGTCCTCGTTTGTGGCCCTTCGTGTCCATTCGTGTCGATTCGTGGTTGGATCGAGTCTGGAGCTCTGACCCATGCGCATCGCCAACGTCATCGGTCGCGTGACCCTTTCCGTTCGCCACCACTCGCTGCGGGGCGAACGGTTGCTGGTCGTGCTGCCGTGGAGCGCCAAGACCGGCGAGACCGGCAAGGATCATGACTACTCCATCGTCGCCCACGACGAACTGGGCGCCGGCGTGGGGCAGCTCGTCACAATCTGTGAAAGCACCGAGGCGACCCGGCCCTTCGACCGGCCGACGCCATGCGACGCGTATGTCGGCGCCATCATCGACACCGTTTTCTTCCAAGCCACCGACCCGCACGCCGCGGAGACACCATGAGCCCTTCCGAAGTAGAGCTTCGCCGGCGTGCGATCCCGCATCCTGCATCTCGCATCCTGCATCCCCTTCGCATGGCGGGCTGAAGCACCGCCCTACCACAGAGCCACCATCAGCGACCTTTCTCCCTTTCCAGACCATGAAACTCTTTGCCCAGACCGACGCCATCGCGTTCGCCCGAACCGGTGCGCGGGAATTCCGCTTCAGCCGCGACATTCGCCTCACGCCCGGCGCCCGCGACGTGCTCGTCGAGGCCGGCATCAAGGTCGTGTTCGATGCCAACGCCGGCGCGCCCGGATCCGCTTCCCCGGCCGCCGCTACGGCAAAGGGCGGCGAGGCGGGCCCGGTTCCGGCGCCAACTCCGGCGGCTGCATCGCACGCGCGCGTCGACGTCCAGGCGCTCTTCAACTCGCCGGAAGCGCGCAAGCTGAAGGAAGAGATCTGCGAGATGGGCCGCCGCTGCTGGCTGCGCGATTACAACGACGGCAATGGCGGCAATCTCTCCGCCCGTCTCGGTGACTATTTCCTCTGCACGCCAACCGGCATCTCAAAGGGCTTCATGAAGCCGGAACAGGTGTGCCTCGTCGATGCCGACGGCAACCAGGTCGCCGGCAACGGCAAGTGGAGACGCACCAGCGAGATTCTTTCCCACCTGGGCATCTACCGCAAGGTCCCGGCGGCGGCGGCGGTCGTGCACGCGCATCCGATTCACGCCACCGCCTTCGCGATGGCCGGCATCGAACCGCCCCGCTGCCTGATTCCTGAGGTCGAGGTGTTCGTCGGCACCATTCCGCTGGCCGAGTACAAGACGCCCGGCAGCCCGCAGATGAGCGAACTCCTCGGCAATCTCGCGCCGCAGCATCAGGCCATCCTCATGGGCAACCACGGCGTGATCTGCTGGGGCACGTCCATGGAGGATGCCTACTTCAAGATGGAGATCACCGACTCGTACTGCCGGACGCTGTGGGTGGCTTCGCAGCTGCCGACCAAGCGCACGATCATCCCGCCGGAAGAGGTCAGGAAGCTCCTCGATATGAAGCAGAAACTCGGGCTGCCGGACGAGCGCCTCAACCTCAAGGCCGCGCAGCTGTGTGAATGCGACCCGTGGGATCAGATCGGCGACCGCCCGCAGGCCGTCGCCACCCCCGCCGGCGCGCCCTCCATCGACCGCATGACCAACGCCGAACTCGAAGGCATGGTCCAGAAGCTGACGGATCAGGTCCTCGCGCAGCTGGGGAAGTAGCTGGCTGGAATCTTTCTCTTTCTCTTAATCGTTCTCTTTCTCTCGGGAGATTGCGGGTCTTTCGCAGACGCAACCCTTCAAACAGAGAAAGAGAAAGATTAAGATTAAGAGAAAGACCAAAGGGCTGAGGATGGCTTGGGAGGAGGCATCAGCCCTACTGCTGGGCCGCGCAGCCGTGTTTCGTGCGCATTCTGCGCCTTGTTGCGGCTCTCAGATCGCAGCCATCTGAAATCTGAAATTTGAAATCTGAAATGCCGGCGCAGCCGGCTCACAGCAGCACGTTGTCGATCAGCCGGATCTCGTCGATCCAGACCGCCATCGCCAGCATCGCCCGACCGGGCGCGAGGTCGCGAACGGGCTCCATCGTGACGCGGTCTACGATCGAGATATAGATCACGCGGATCCGGCGCCGCTCGCCGAGGATGTGGGTGGCTTCGGCGATGATGCGGTCAGGGCTGCGGACTCCCTGGGCCATCATGGCGGAGGCCTTCTGGACCGCGGTGTGCAGCGCCAGGGCGTCCTGCCGCTGGCCGCTGGTAAGATCGCGATTGCGCACCCCTGCAGCGAGCCCATCGGCCTCGCGCACCGTAGGGACGATCACGACCTCGAGATCGAAACCCAGATCGGCCGCCATCTTGCGCACCACCGCCGCCCGCTGCGCCGTCTTCTGGCCGAAATAGGCCGAGGTCGGGTGCACGATGTTGCAGAGCTTGGCCATCATCGTGATGACGCCGCGGAAATGCGAGGGCCGGGACACACCGTCCAATGTCTTCCCCACGTGATCTTCCGTCACGTAGGTCGAGAAGCCCTTCGGGTAGATCTCGTCCACCTCCGGCACGAAGGCGATATGCGCCCCGCAGCGCTCGCAGAGTGCCAGGTCCGCTTCGAGGCTGCGCGGATAGCGGGCGACGATCTCGTTCGGGGGAAACTGCAGCGGATTGACGAAAATCGACACGACCACGACGTCCGCCTCCCGCACCGCCGCCTGGATCAGCGCCTCCTGACCGGCGTGAAGCGCACCTTGCGTCGGTACCAGGGCGACTTTCTTGCCGGCCGCCCGCAGTTGCGCGGCGTGGGTCCGCATCTCCGAAACGGATTCGATTTTGAGCATAGGGGCAGGATTACGGGGGAAACGCGGGCTTGAACTAACGGGGGCCGGCCCGTTTGTTCAAGTTTTTCGCCCACCTCGGGACCGCCGTTTACAACCTGTTCAATCCATGATCCGGATCAACGAAAACTACACCAAGCTGAAGGCCTCGTACCTGTTCAGCGACATCGCCAAGCGCGTGAACGCTTATGTGGCGGCCAACCCGTCGAAACCCGTGATCCGGCTGGGGATCGGCGACGTCACCGAACCGCTGCCTCCCGTCTGCGTCGAAGCCCTGCACCGCGGCGCCGACGAAATGGCGCAGCGCTCCACCTTCAAGGGCTATGGCCCGGAGCAGGGGTACGCGTTTCTCCGCGAGGCCATCGCGCAAAACGACTACGCGGCGCGGGGCTGCCGGATCGACGCGGATGAGATCTTCGTTTCCGACGGCGCCAAGTGCGACTGCGGCAACATCCAGGAGATCTTTTCGAACGACATCCGTCTCGCGATTCCCGACCCGGTATACCCGGTGTACGTGGACACCAACGTCATGGCGGGCCGCACCGGTGCCAACGTGAACGGGCGCTACGAAGGGATCACCTACCTCGAAAGCACCCCCGCCAACGGCTACGTGCCCGCCGTCCCCACCGTCGCGACGGACCTGATCTACCTCTGCTTCCCGAACAATCCGACGGGCGCCGTGGCGACCCGGGCGCAGCTCTCGGCCTGGGTGGCCTACGCCCGGCAGCACAAGGCCGTGCTCCTCTTCGATTCCGCCTACGAGGCGTTCATCCGCGATCCCGAAATCCCGCATTCGATCTACGAGATTGAGGGCGCGCGCGACGTGGCCATCGAATTCCGCAGCTTTTCCAAGACCGCCGGCTTCACCGGCACCCGCTGCGCGTACACGGTGATCCCGAAGTCGCTCATGGCCTACGATGCGGCCGGCAACCCGCAGTCGCTGCACGCGCTGTGGAATCGTCGCCACACGACCAAGTTCAACGGGGTGGCGTATCCCATCCAGCAGGCGGCAGCGGCGGTCTACAGCGACGCCGGCAAGGCGCAGACCAAGGCGCTCATCGATTTTTACCTCGGCAACGCCACGCTGATTCGCGAGGCCATGCAGCAGCTCGGTTTCACCACCATGGGCGGCGACAACGCCCCCTACATCTGGGTCAACACCGGCCGCGATTCGTGGGAATTCTTCGACCTGCTGCTGAACCAGGCCCAGGTGGTCTGCACGCCGGGCGCCGGCTTCGGCAAGTGCGGCGAAGGTCACGTGCGCATCAGCGCGTTCAACTCCCGCGAGAACGTCGAAACCGCGTTGAAGCGGATCGCCGCGGCGCTGAAGTGAAGGAAAGCTTTAAGCGGTAGGCGGTAGGCTTTAGGCTCTTGGCTTTAGGCTTCGGAACCGCAGAAGGATGGCCGCAAGAAGGCGCAGAAGGCGCAAAAAATCGAGCCAGGGCGTCCCGAAGAAACAGGGACCGAGGCTGCTGCTCTGAGTACGTTGTCCCGCGTCCACGCGGAAGGCTTGGGCGCGCGCTCGAACGATCCTTCCGCGTCACGCGGGACAACGTACCCAATGCCCTCCTCCCTTTCCTCCGTTTCCTCCTGTGAAAAGGATTGGGATTTGGATTGGGATTGGGATTGGGATTGGGATTGGTTTTTGCGCCTTTTGCGCCTTCTTGCGGCCAATTCTCTGGAGCTTTCCGCCTAGCGCTTACCGCCTACCGCTCCGGCAATCTCCTGCGCCAGACCCGCGACGCCGCGGCTGAGGGCGGCGGCGAGCGTGGCTTCGTCCTTCGACTTCCAGGCAAGGTCGGCACCGCGATAGACCCCGCGGGCGACGACCTGCGGTTCGGCGAGCGTGGTGATGTCCCAAGCGGCGGTGAAAAGCACGCGACCATCGGACGCGCCCTCGGCGGCGAGGACGCGGACGTTCACGTCAAAACGGGCCGGATTGGCCTCACTCGGACGCATTGCGCCGAGCTGCACCTGGGACACCGCCCCGCTGGCAAGCAACTCCTCGCGCAGGACGCGCGCGATCCCCTGCTCCAGCGGCTCGCCCCAGCGCGCGAACTCGCGGAATTCGAGCTCATTGTCCCCTTTGCGGACGATCATCGGACGCGCCCGCAGGTAGCTCGCCACCTCGATCGCCCGCAGCCGGATGGCCGGCGCGGGCTGGTCCGGGTTGGCCGGAGCCGTCGCTGCCGCCGCCGCCGCGGACGAAAGCACGTAAACCTTGGTCGGGTCGCTCTGCGCCTCCGGCAGGATCTTGCAGCCGGCAAACAGCCACAGCAGCAGGCACAAGCCGGAGGGGAGCAGGCGAAGGGGCGTCCGAATGCGAAAACCACCAGGCTGAAGCTCTGGTGCTACCGAAGCGGCCATTCGAGTGGGTAGCTGCAGTGCTTCAGCCTGCAGGAGTGAGATCGGGCGACGGACGGAGTCGGGCATGGCGATGAAAAGGTTGAGCTGGCAGACGCTCACTCCGGCCGCTTTTTGCCGGTGAGAAGCGCATTGGGGTTCCGCTCCAGAAAATCAGCCAACCGCTTCACGGAATCGGCGGCCTCGTTCAGATGTTGCAGGGTTTGCGCGAGTTCATCCCCCACCCCGGCATTCTGGTTGAGGAAACGCTGGGCCGTCGCCGCCGTGGCATTGAACGAGGAGATCGTGCGCTTCGCCTCGGCGAGGGTCTCACGCAGCTCCTGGGTGGTCGGCTCAACCTGCGCGTCGATCCTGGCCACGGTTGCGCGGAGATCCGTCACCGCCGCGTTCAGGTTTTCGATCGTCCGGTTGAATTCCGGATTGGCGGCAAAGGTTTCGATCTGCGCCCCGGTTTTCTTCCATTGCTCCACCGCGCCCTTGAGATCGACGCCGTCCAGCTTCGTGCGCGCATCGGCCATCAATGCCGTCATGCCCCGGGAGATGCCGGCAAAGTCGATTCGCTTCAGGTCCGTCAGGATTTCCGTGAGGCTTGCCTGAAAGCCCGCGATCAGCGACTCGACGGACGGCACCACCACAAAGCGCGGGTCGGCCGGCCGTTCGCCCGGCGGATGGCTCAGGGGATCAAGAAAATCGAGTTCAACGAACAGGAGCCCGGTCGCGAGGCCCGAGACCGCGAGCTGGGCCCGCAACCCACGCTGCACCAGTTTCTCGAGTTCCGCCCGACTGGACACGTCGATCGCCGCGCCCCGGTAGTCCGACAGGCTGTCGCGGTTGAATTCGCACAACACAGCGGTCTGCGCCCGGTTTTTTCCTTCATCATAGCGGATGTTCAGCGCCACGACCCGCCCCACGCGGACGCCGCCGAGCTTCACCGGCGAACCGACTTCCAGGCCGTGCACGGATTCGTCGAAGTACACCAGGAACCGCTGCGGCTTGGAAAAGAAGTTCACGCCGCCGAACGCCAGCAAGGCGACGATGCCCAGCGCAAAGGCGCCGATCACGAACGCTCCGACGATGGCGGGACTGACTTTGGTTTTCATGCGGCGGAAATCGGCGGCGGCGGGAGGTTAACCACAGATGAACACAGATGGACGCAGATGTTCAATCGATTGCGTGTTCCAGAGAACAAGGCGTATTGGCCCCGAATTCCTCGGTGCCCTCCAAGCTGGGGAGGAAGGCGGTGCTTCAGCCCGCCACGGATCGGGAAGCGACGTTCGTTGGCGGGCCGAAGCACCGCCCTCCCCGCATGCAGGGCTGCACTCCCCCCACCCGGTTTTTTCGTCTTCTTGCGACTTCTGCGCATTTTTGCGGCCATCTTCCTTACGGTTTGACCACGTCGCCGCGATGGAGGAACTCGAGCACCCGCGGGTCGCGGCTCCCGCTGGCGAGTGTTTTCGGAGGGCCTTGGGCGATGATGCCCTGGGCGCCACGATCCAGCATGATCACACGGTCGGCGATGCCGAAGATCGACGCCAGTTCGTGCGAAACCACGACGATGGTCGTGCCCAGCGTCTCCCGGACCTGCAGGATCAGCTCGTCGAGCTTGCGCGAAGTGACCGGATCCAGTCCGGCAGAGGGCTCGTCGAAGAACACGATGGCCGGATCAAGCGCCAGCGCCCTGGCCAGGCCGGCTCGTTTCTTCATGCCGCCGCTGACCTCGGCGGGAAAATAGTCCTCGAAACCCGCCAGCCCCACCTGGCCGAGCTTGAAGGTCGCGATCTCATCGATCTCGCGCCGCGAGAGCGTGGTGTACTCCTCCAGCGGCAGCGCCACGTTCTGCCGCAGCGTCAGGGAACTCCACAGCGCCCCGCTTTGGAACAGGACGCCGAACGTCTTCAGCCGGGCACGTCGCGTGGCCGCGTCGGCCTCGGAGAACTTCTCCCCGAAAAACTCGACCCGCCCCCGCTTCGGTGGATTCAGGCCCACGATGTTCCGCAGGAGCGTGCTTTTCCCGCAGCCCGAGCCTCCGATGATGAAAAAGATCTCCCCGCGGCGGACCTCGAAAGAAACCTCCTTCAGCACGATGCGACCGTCGTAGCCAGCCGTGAGCTGGTCGACGAGGATGGCGGGCGCGTCAGGCATGGGATCCTTTCCGCCAGCTCAGGCCAAACCTTCCGCCTGAAGGCGGGACTACATACCCGAACCAGCCGGTCTGGGCCTGGGTACGTAGTCCCGCCTTTAGGCGGAATCCGACGCTTTTACAGGAGGTCGAGGTCGCAGAGAGAACAGAGGTAAGCCCCGCCTCCCTTTTCTCCGTTACCTCCTGTAAAAGGGATTGGCTGGCTGCCGTCTTCACAGGCCGAGGATGTTGAAGACCACCGCGAACAACGCGTCCGCCACGACGAGCAGCAGGATGGCCGTTACTACCGCGGACGTGGCCGCCCGGCCCACCCCCGCCGCGCTGCGCTCCGCCTGGAGTCCGCGCAGACAGCCGGAAAGCCCGATGATCAGGCCGAAGGCCCCCGCCTTGATCACGCCGACGGCCAGGTCCGACATGTCGACCGCGGTCTGCATTTCTGCCCAGTAAGCGCTCGGCTGGATATCCAGCAGGCCAAGCGCGACCGCCATGCCGCCGACCATGCCGAGCGCGTTGGAATACAGCGCGAGCAGCGGCGTCATCACGCCCAGTGCCAGCAAGCGCGGCAGCACCAGGAACTGCACCGGCGAAATGCCCAGCGTTTCGAGCGCATCGATTTCCTCGTTGGCCTTCATGTTGCCGAGCGTGGCGGCGAAGGCCGCGCCGGTGCGCCCCGCCAGCACGACCGCGGTCATCACCGCCCCCGTCTCGCGCACCATCGAAAGTCCAATCAGATCCGCAATGTAGATGTCTCCGCCATACTGCCGAAGCACCACCGCGCCGGTGTAGGCGAGGGTCACGCCCACCAGGAAACTGATGAGACTGACGATCGGCAGCGCCATCGCTCCGCACTGCTGCATTTCGTACACCCAGTCGCGCCACCGGAATTTCTGCGGATGTTTGGCCGTCTGGATCGAACTCAACACTGCATCGCCCACGAAATGAAAGATCGCCCGCGCATTCCGCCCCAGGCCAAGCGTCGCATTGCCCACCACCGCGAGGAAATTTTCCGTGCGATCGTGCGGGGCGGCGGTCTCCCGCGACTTCGCCATCTGCGCCACGAGGGCATTCATCTGCGGGGGCAGGCCGCTGAGTTCGCAGGCGGCCCCCTCAATCCGGCACCAGGAGTCGATCTCGAACACGAACAACACCAGCGACGTGTCCCAGCGCGCGAGGTTCTCCGCCCGCACCACCACCCGCCGCGGTCTGGCCTCCCCGCGTAACCGGCCCCAGCCCGGACGCGACTCGGTGATCCGCCACGTGCCTCCCACCTCCACCTCCGTCGTGTCCCCCTCCGTGCGCAGCGCCACCTGGGCGGAGCGGTGCGGAGCGAGCGCGTTCATCAGGTCACTTCACTCGTGACAGGACCCGCCGCCAATCCAATTCTCAACCTCTCCATGTCCCGTTTCGGCACCGTCCTCCTCGACCTCGATGGCACGATCGTAGATGCGTTCACGACGATTCACCGGGCGTACTGCCACACGCTGCCGCAGTTCGGCCGGCCGGAACCGACGGTCGACGCGGTGCGTCGCGCGGTCGGCGGCGGGTTGGAACATGCCATGAGCCACTTCCTGCCGCCGGAGGCGATCGCCGACGCGTGCCGGATCCACCTCGCCTACACCGACCAGATCCTGCTCGAGGATGTCCGACTGATGCCCGGCACGCTGGAACTGCTCCGGGCGTTCCATGAGGGCACCCGGTCCCGGTCGCCTGACGGGAGCGCGCGGGTCGCGGGTGCGGTCCAGTTCGCCGTCTTCACGAACAAACGCGGCCATCACGCGCGGCTGATCTGCGACCACCTTGGCGTGAGTCCGTACCTGGCCGGTGTCTTCGGCGCGAGAGACACCCCCTGGGTCAAACCCCAGCCCGAGTTCGCGCAGCACGCGCTGACCACGCTGGGGGCGAGGCCGGAAACCACGCTGCTCATCGGCGACTCGCCCTTTGACGTGAAAGCCGCCCACGCCGGCGGCTTTGCGTGCTGGTGCGTCACGACCGGCACGCACAGCGCGGAGCAGCTCCGCACCGCCGGCGCCGAAGGCGTTTACCCGGACCTGCACGCCGTGCGCGCGGCCCTGGAAGACGGTCCGGCCTGACTCGAAAGCGCCACCGAGACCACGGGGCTCCGGCACCGAGAACAGGGAGGTCGCGTCCGTCGGCGAGCCTGTTCCGTGCACGCGGGATTGCGAAGACGGCCGTCGAATCGCTGGCGCTCTTCGCTACATTCTGGTAGCCGCCCATCGCTTCGATGTTCGACCTGGATTCCGAAGTAGCCACAGAGAGCACAGAGCTCCGACACAGAGGACACGGAGGCTCGGTCCTTGGACAAACCTGTTCATCGCGTGACGCCCAAGACAGTCGCAGCGCCCGCCTCCGGCTCGGCTCTGATTGGGCCT
>JAEWKR010000161.1 GCA_023457715.1 Verrucomicrobiota bacterium | reverse complement strand
GGACAGGTACCGTGGGTTCTCCCGGGAGGGTACCGGCTGAAGCCGGCGCTACGGGGACAGGTACGGCGCTACGGGGACAGGTCCCGTGGCCGTGGGTTCTCGCGGGGGGGGGGACAGGTACGGATCTCGCGGGGGGACAGGTACCGTGGGGTCCCAGGTACCATGGGGTCGTGGGTTCCACCCTACCGGGGGACAGGTACTCCTGGGTTCGTATACCGGGAGACGGGTACGGCGCTACGGGGGACAGGTCCCGTGGCGTGGGTTTCTACGGGGGACAGGTATCGTGCGGGCCGGCGCTGAGGTTTGTCCGTAGCGCCGGCTTTAGCCGGTATACGTCCGGGACTCCGCTCCCCGGTTCACTCGAAGCGAAAGCTCACGGTGTGCCGGTAGGATGGGGCAAGGGTTGGCTTCCCTCCCTGCGGTCCACCCATTTCGGGAGGCGTGAATTTGGTGCCGATCGGCGGAATCGCGTCGAGGAAGGCCAGGCCAGCCTCGGGGAGTTCGACCTTGGTATGGGCCTGATGCTCAGCGGGCGGAAACGAAGGCCGCAGTACCTGGACTGACTGGGGGGAGTGGAACACGACAGTAAGCCTGCCCTCCGTCGTCGCCACTTCGAGCCAGCGCACCTCCCCGAAGCAGCCTTTGAATTCCGGATACGTCCAGCCGCTCCACCCGGTGATGGTGTCGTTGTAGTCGTTCGACCATTCGCCCAGCGTCGTGCCGGCGAGGCGATTCTGCCAGACCCGGTACGGTCCGCGACCAATCCATCGCTTCGCCTTCACGTTCGTTTCGGGATAATCGAATGCGACCCCCTGCGCCGCCCCCACGGTGCCGGGCCGGTACTCATAGGTGCAGTCAAGCCATCCGTTGGGACGGAGCCGCCATTCGAGGGCCTGCAACGCGGGGGCACTTGAGGCAGTTCCCGCGCTGCCGGCGGTGACGACGACGTCGGGGCCGTCCTGACGCGCGGCCACCCGGGGCAGCGAAGCGGTCCCTTCAAGGGGTCGCGGTCCATGGGTCAGCGACCACGCGCGGCCGGCTTTTTTCACGCCCTTCAGGAGTCCCGTATTCCCATCGATCATGATACGCACGTCACCGGCACGGAGTTCGTACCCGTCCGGGTGCTGGACGAAGCCGGCGGGTGCCAGGTCGGCGGGCACGGTGGACGGCAGTTGGCGCAGACGATCCAGACCGGCGAGTGGCCAGGCATGCGTCCAGAGCTCCGCGCCCGATGGGTCTTCGATGCGCAGCTGGAGCAGGTCGCCGTCGGCCGCGGTTTCCGGCCACGTCACCTGCAGCTCGCCGGAACCGCCCGGGACGACCGCGGGAAAGGCAGCGCTCCCCTCGGCCAGCACGGCGGGAGCCGCGCCGACGGCAAACCGCCGGACCGACCAGACGTACCGGCACTGGTCCGCGTTCGTGAACCCGTAGCGGTTCTCGAGCTTGAGCCGGAGGCGGCGCCCGCCCGGCTCGATCTCGCCGGTGAGCTGGAGCGGACTCCACAGCTGTTTGACCGTGTAGAAGCTGCCCTCCTTCTCGCCGCGGGGACCGACCAGGCCGTCCGGCGCCTTGTTGCCGACCACGTCGATCTCCCCGGTATCGGGCCGTCGGACGCCTTCGTCGCGGAAGGCCCAGATAAACCCGCCGCCGAACGTGGGGCTCGCCCGCATCATGCGCCAATAGTCCTCCAGGCCGGCGCCGCCGCCCCCGTCGTACAGCGCGTGGAGAAACTCGGTCGGCAGATAGATGAGCGGATATGCGCCCATCTTCGGCTGCTCCCGGGGGTCGTATTTCCACGACGTCGTATACCCGCGCGCCAGGTGTTCGGCTTGTGGATACACCTTGTAATGGGCGGTGTTGACGCCGTTGAAGACCTCCCAGGGGTGGAGCACGGGCCGGGCCTGTGGGTCCCACCGTCCGAATTCGGCATCGAGTTCGGTGTTCCAGCCGCCCTCGTTGCCATTGTCCCAGAGCAGAATCGACGGGTGGTTCACGTCGCGCGTCACCATCTCACGAACGAGCCGCCGGCCCACGTCGGCGTCGTAGGCCTTCTGCCAGCCGGCCAGCTCATCCAGCACGTAGAGCCCGAGTTCGTCGCACAGCTCGAGAAACCGCCGATCCGGCGGATAGTGCGACATGCGGACGGCGTTCATATTCATCTCCTTCATCAGGGCGATGTCCGTCCGGTGATCCTCCTCGGAGAGGCAGCGGGCCGTCTCGACGTGAAACGAATGCCGGTTCGCGCCCTGGAGGACGATCTTGCGACCGTTGAGATAGAAGCCGTCGCCGCGGCGGATCTCAAAGGTGCGGAACCCAAAGCGGTCGCGCACGCGGTGGAGCACGGCGCCCTGCGGGTCCAACAGGTCCACCTCGACGGTGTAGAGGTGCGGGGTCTCGGCAGTCCAGGTGCGGATGTCCGCGAATTTGCCGCTGAGCGGTGGGGCGGCGTACTCGGCCCCGGTCGGGCCGGGTGCGCGTCGGGCCAGGGTCGCCTCCAGGGGCTGAGCCAACGGCTGACCCGTCGGATCGAACACCCGAGCGCGGAGCCGGGCGGCCGAACCCTCTCCAGCGACGAAACCGTGAACCGTGAGCGACCCATCGGCGCGGGCATCGATGGCGATCCGTTCAAGGAACTGCGCCGGCACGATCTCGAGCCAGACGGGCCGGTAGATCCCGCCGAAATTCCAGTAGTCGCCGGTCCGCTCGGCCTTGTTCACGCCCTCGTTGGCGGAGGTTTCGTCGACGTCCACCTCGAGCACGTTCTCAACGCCCGCCCTCAGCAGCAGCGTTGTGACCTCATGCTTGAAGCGATAGAAGCCGCCCTGGTGCTTCTCGCCGGCGCTCTGCCCGTTAAGCCGCACGGTGGCATCCGTCATGACCCCTTCAAACACGAGGAACACGCGATCGCCGGTGCGGGTGGGAGGGGAAGGAAAGCGAAGCCGGTAATGGCCCGATTCGCTCGGCGTCAGCGAATGGTAACTGAGCGTGCCGAAACCCTGCATCTCCCAATTGGAGGGGACGCGAATTCGCGACCACTCGCCCGCTTTGGCGCCGGCGCTTATCTTGAAGTCCCATTCCACGGTGGACCGGCTATCAGTACCGGACAGATACACGCGCTGGGTTTGCGGGTTCGCGTGGGCGGAAAAAGCGAGGAGGCCAAGCGCAAGGCAGAGCAGGGGACGGATCATGGGGGGGGAGGCAGGCAGATTTGCGGACCGATGGACACGGGTCGAAACCGGGAATTGCAGGCCAGTCAAATCGGGCAGGCGACAGGGGGGAGCGGATTCGACCAGGCTTCCGCCTAAAGGCGGGACAACGTACCAAAGCCCCGAAACCTGCGGCCGAGTCGGTAGTCCCACCTTCAGGGGGAGGCCTGGGGGGAGCGGATTTGACCAGGCTTCCGCCTAAAGGCGGGACAACGTACCAAAGCCCCGAAACCCGCGGCCGAGTCGTAGTCCCGCCTTCAGGCGGCGGCCTGGGTCTGGGCTGCGCGCCATGTTCTTCACCGCGGGGCGTGGGCCTGGACGCGCTGGAACTCGAGGGGGGAGCAGGCGAAGTGTTTGCGGAAGAGACGCGAGAAATGCAGGGGGTCGTCGTAGCCGACCTGGAGCGCCACGGATTTCACCAGCTCGGGCGTCGTGGCCAGCAGCGCGGCGGCGTGGTTCAGCTTCCTTCGGGTCAGCTCCGCGTGAGGCGACGCGCGGCCGAAGCGCTTGAACAAGCGGCACAGGTGGCTCGGGTTAACGCGCGTGGCGCGGGCCAGTTCGTCGAGCCCCTTCAGCGTGCAGTACTGTTCCTCCAGCACCCGCTGGCAGTGCAGCCACGTCCGGTACGCCGGTGAGGGCGTCAACTCCGCGCCGGCGGGCAATTCCGCGGTCTTCTGGACGATGAGCCGGAGGTACGAGTCGGCGAGCTCGACGTGGCCCGGCTTCTGTCCCTCGCGCAGCAGTTCGTCGAACAGCAGCCGCGTGATGTCGGGTTCCGCCACCCGCCGCACCTCACCCGGATTCAATCCCGTCCGGCGCAGAAAGGCGCGCGCGGCGGCGCCGGAGAAATTCACGAAGTACTTCCGCATCGGCCGGTCGGGATCGGTGGAGATCTCGTGCGCGACCCCCGGCCCGTACAAAAAGGCAGTGCCGGGGCGGAGCGGGTGGTGCCGCCCCGTGAGGGTCACGGAGCCTTCGCCTTCGCCGATAAATTCCAGGCTCCAGCAGGCGTAGTCGGAGCGGGCCACACGGTAATCCGGCCGGCAGGACTCGACCCCGGCACAGATCAGGCCGAGCCCGGTAAGGCGTCCTGCCAGCGGTCGAACATGGCAATAGCGCGCTTCCGTCACCAGAGGGGAAAACGCCGGCAGCACCCGTTTCATGCGCAAAGAATATCCATAGCCGGGCAAAGCGCGTCCATTCCGTTTCTGTGCCATTCGGCTAAGCTGGGGAAAACGGACTACGCGATCCGAGCTGCGGGATCCGGGTTAAGACGGCGCATCCCGAGTCCCGCATCCCGAACCCCACATCCCGAATCCCGTTCTCACCCCTTCGGTCCCGTGAACTATCGCATCCTCGGCAAATCCGGCCTGCGCGTTTCCGCCCTTGGCTTCGGCGGCTCGTCGCTCGGCGGCGTTTTTGGAGCCGTGGAGCAGACCGCGGCCACCGCCGCCGTGCGCGCCGCGCTGGACGCGGGCATCACTTTCTTCGATACCGCGCCGTACTACGGTGCGACTCGGGCGGAGTCCGTGCTCGGCGTGGCGCTGCGCGGCGTGCCGCGGACCGCGTACGTGCTCGCCACCAAGGTGGGCCGCTACGGGCCCTCGCCGGCTGATTTCGATTTCTCGGCGGCGCGGGTGGAGCGCAGCGTGGATGAAAGCCTGACGCGGCTCGGCGTCGACGAGGTCGATGTGCTGCAGGCGCACGACATCGAGTTTGGGGACCTCCGGCAGATCGTGGAGGAGACGATTCCGGCGCTGCAGCGCATCCAGGCCGCGGGAAAGGCGCGTCACATCGGGATCAGCGGCCTGCACCTGCACCTGTTCGAACGGGTCCTCGCGACGGTCGGCGGAGCGGTGGAAACGGTGCAATCCTACTGTCATCTCACGCTGCTGGACGACCATCTGCGCGCTTTTCTCCCCGGCTTCCGGGCGCGGCAGGTCGGGGTCGTCAACTCCGCGCCGCTGGCGATGGGGCTGCTGACGGCGGGCGGTCCGCCCGACTGGCATCCGGCGCCGCTGGCGGTGAAGGAGCGGTGCCGCGAGGCGGCCGAGTTCTGCCGCGCGCGCGGGGCCGATCTTTCGACGCTCGCCCTCCAGTTTGCCGCCGCGGAGCCCGACGTCGCGGTGACCGTGGTCGGCATGGCGGACCCCGTCCGGGTGGCGGAGAACGTGCGCCGGTTTGCGTCGTCGCCGGAGCCGGCTCTACTCGCAGACGTGCGCCGCATCCTCGCACCCGTGCATAACGTGGGCTGGCCGAGCGGACGCCCGGAAAACCAACCATGAAGCTGATCGATCTTTCGCAGCCGATCGAGCATGCCGGACCCAACTGCCCGGTGCATCCGCCGATCTCGATCCAACGCATCGCGGACCATCCCGCCGACGGCTGGCGGATGGAGTTGCTCACGTTGGCCAGCCACACGGGGAGCCACCTCGACGCGCCCCTGCACAAGCTCGCCGGAGGACGGGCAATCGACGATCTGCCGCTTGAAACCTTCGTCGGCCCGGCGCGGATCGCGGACCTGCGTGGGATCGCTGCACAGACGGCAATCACGCCCGAGGCGCTGGCTCCCCGACTCATCGGCGAACTGGCGGACCGGATCGTTCTGCTGGCGACGGGGTGGGGCGACCGGCGCGCGAAGACGGCGGACTGGCTGCAAAACGCGCCGTTCCTTTCCCCGGCTGGGGCCGAATGGCTGGTCGAGCGGGGGATCCGGGCGGTGGGCATCGATCACTATTCCATCGGCGGCGCGGCGGAACCGGATAACTCGCGGACGCACGAGATCCTGCTCGGCGCCGGCTGCTGGGTCGTCGAGGATCTGCGCTTTCCGCCTGACGTCTTCCAGTTGCCGCAGCCGTTTTCCTTTTGGGCGCTGCCCATCAACCTGAAGGCGCATTCCGGCTCCTTCTGCCGGCCCGTCGCCGTGCTGCCATGAGCGCGACCATGCAGGCCCTGCGCATCGAGTCCCCCGGGCACTGGGCATTCGCGGACGTGCCGCGGCCCGAGCCGCGCGAGGGGGAAGTGCTGCTGCAGATCAAGCGGATCGGCTACTGCGGTTCCGACCTCTCCACCTTCCGCGGCGCGAATCCGCTCGTCCAATACCCGCGCATTCCTGGGCATGAGATCGCGGCCGTCGTGGCGGGGATCGCCCGCGGCGTGCCGGAGACGATCCAGGTGGGCGCGGCGACGGCGGTGTTGCCGTATACGGCCTGCGGCGAGTGCGCCTCGTGCCGCGCGGGACGTACCAACGCCTGCCAGCACAACCAGACCTTGGGCGTGCAGCGCGACGGGGCGTTGACGGAGTATATCGCCGTGCCGTGGCAGAAGCTTCGCCTCGCGTCGCTTTCGCTGCCTGAGCTGGCCCTGGTCGAACCGTTGTCGGTCGGATTTCACGCGGCGGCGCGCGGCCGCGTGGGCCTGGGCGACACCGTGCTCGTCCTCGGCTGCGGCATGATCGGCCTTGGGGCGATCGCGGGAGCGGCTGCCCGCGGCGCCACCGTCATCGCGGCCGATGTCGCTGCCGCGAAACTCGGCCTGGCGCGCAAATCCGGCGCCGCCCACGTGATCGATTCCAGCACCGAAAACCTGCATGGACGGCTCGTCGAGCTCACCGGCGGGCACGGGCCCGCCGTGGTGATCGAGGCGGTGGGTTCGCCCGCCACCTACGTCGCCGCCGTGGAGGAAGTGGCCTTCGCGGGCCGTGTGGTTTACATCGGCTACGGCAAGGCGCCGGTCAGTTATGAGACGAAGCTGTTTGTCCTGAAGGAGCTCGATATCCTGGGATCCCGCAACGCCACCGACGACGACTTCGATGCGGTGATCCGGCTGCTCGGCAGCGGACGGTATCCCAGCCTGGAAACCATCACCCGCACCGCCGCGTGGGCGGAGGCCGGCGAAGCGCTGGCGGCCTGGTCGGGCGATCCGGGCGGCATCACCAAACTGCAGATCACCGTCGCTTGAGCCCGCCCCTCGGATTTACCCCATGACCGCTCCCGCCGCCTCCGCGTCGCCCGCCGCCAACAAACCGAAACTGTTCACCCTGGAAAACGGCCGCAGCGTCGCGACCACGTTCCTGCTCGTGAGCTCGCTTTTCCTGCTGTGGGGCTTCTGCAACGGGATGATCGACGTCATGGACAAGCATTTCCAGGACGAGCTGAAGCTGACCCTGGCGCAGTCGGCGTGGGTGCAGTTCGCGCACTACCTGGGTTATTTTTTGATGGCGCTTCCGGCCGGCTGGCTCGCGACCCGGCTGGGTTACAAGGGAGGCATCATCACGGGGCTCCTGATGGTCGCGGTGGGCGGCTTCTGGTTTATTCCCGCGAGCAACATCGCGCAGTTCTGGGCCTTTCTTCTCGGGGTCTGCGTGATCGCGGCGGGGCTTACGTTTCTGGAGACGATCGCGAACCCGTACACCACCGTCCTCGGTCCCAAACAGTACGCCGCGACGCGGATCAACCTGGCGCAATCCTGCAATGGCATCGGCTGGATCTTCGGGCCGATCGCGGGGCGGATGTATTTCTACGGCACGGACGCCTCCGGTCAGAGCACCGGGGCCGAGACGCTGTGGATCCCCTACGCGGCGGTCGGCGTGGTCGTGCTGCTGCTGGCGGTGGTGTTCTTTTTCGCCGATGTGCCCGACATCAAGGCCGACGACGAGTATCACCTCGATGACGCCCAGCCCGGCACGACGCGTTCGATCTGGACGCATCCGCACTTCGTCATGGCGATCGTCGCCCAGTTTTTCTACGTGGCGGCGCAGTCGGGCATCTTTAGTTTCTTCATCAACTACATGACCTCGCAGGTCCCGGGGGTCCCGGCGTCGAATGACGGCTGGCTGGCGCAGAAGCTGACCACCGTGGGCGCCGACGGCGTCCGGCACATCAGCGATGCGGGGGCCGCGACGCTCGCCTCGGTGGGCTTCATCTTCTTCCTCGCGGGTCGTTTCAGCGGCGCCAGTTTCCTCCGTCGCCATGCGCCGCACCGCGTCCTGGCCCTGTATGCCTTCCTGAACGTGGTGCTCTGCGGCATCGTTTTCGCTCAGCTGGGTTGGGTTTCCGCCGCCGCCGTGTTCCTCAGCTATTTCTTCATGTCGATCATGTTCCCGACGATCTTTGCGCTGGGCATCCACGGACTCGGCAGCCGCGCGAAAAAGGCGTCCGCCTACATCGTCATGGCAATCATGGGCGGCGCCGTCGTGCCGAAGATCATGGGCGCGGTGGGCGATTCCCACGGCATGTCGCGCGCGTTCATCGTGCCGCTGGTGTGCTTCGCGATTGTCGCCCTTTACGGCTGGCTGTGGCCGCGGCTGAGCCGTGGCGACCGGGCGGCGGGCGGCGCCGCCTAGCGCCTACGTCAACGCCGTCGTCGCTTCTTGTCCCGATGAAAATCCTCGATCGGAGATTTCGCCTCCCTTGCCTGTTGCTGCTCGCTCCGCTGGGTTTGCTGGCTGCCGAGGCCAAGGGATCGGCGCGCGTGCGGGGCCCGGATGGCGCCGAACGCGTCATCGCGCTGGCGGCCGACGACAAGCCGGCGGTGCCGGAACCCCCGGCCGGCTTCAACCAGGCGCGACCGAAGGTTCCGCGCGGCGAACTGGCCACGGTGGACTACGAGTCGAAGACCGTGGGCACGCGGCGCCGCATGCTGGTTTACACGCCGCCGGGCTACACCGGGGCGGAGCGTTTTCCGGTGCTCTATCTTCTGCACGGCATCGGTGGCGATGAGACCGAGTGGAACCGGTTTGCGACGCCGGCGGCGCTGATGGACAACCTCATCGCCGACGGGAAGGCGAAGCCCATGATTGTCGTGATGCCGAACGGTCGCGCCCGCGCCGATGACCGTCCGCCCAGGGAAATGTTCACGCCCGAGCACGCGGCGGCATTCGCGGCCTTCGAACGCGAGTTGCTGGACGACGTGATCCCGACCATCGAAGCCCGTTACCGTGTCGCGCCGGGGGCGGAAAATCGTGCCCTCGCCGGGTTGTCGATGGGAGGTGGCCAGGCGTTGAACATCGGCTTCGCGCACCCCGAACAGTTCGCCTGGATCGGGGCGTTTTCGCCGGCGCCGAACACGCGAAAACCATCGGAGCTCGTCGCCAACCCCTGGGGGGTGATCAACCAGGTGAAGTTCATTTGGTTGTCGTGCGGCAGGCAGGATGGACTGCTTGAAGTCGCCCAGGGCGTGCACCGGGAACTTGCGTTCCGCAATTTTCCGCACGTCTGGCACGTCGACGCGCATGGCCATGACGCGGCGCATTGGGCGGCCAGCCTGCACCACTTCGCGCAGCGAATCTTCCAGCCGGTTCCCCCCGGCGGGGCGTCGGCGAGTCGGCAGCTGGCCCCGGGGCCGTTCCAGCCCACATGGCAGTCGCTTTCGCACTACGAGGCGCCGGACTGGTTTCGCGATGCGAAATTTGGCATCTGGGCACACTGGTCCGCCCAATGCGTGCCCGAAACCGGCGACTGGTATGCCCGCCACATGTACATCCAGGGGCATCGCGATTACGAACACCACGTGAAGACGTACGGTCACCCGACGACGACCGGCTTCATGGAGATCGAGCATCGATGGAAGGCCGAGCACTGGGATCCGGAAAAGCTGATGGACCTGTATGTGCGCGCCGGGGCCAGGTACTTCGTGGCGCTCGCGAATCACCACGACAATCTCGACGCCTATAACTCCAGGCACCACGCGTGGAACTCGATGAACGTGGGCCCGAAACGGGACATCGTGGGCACGTGGGCAAAGGTCGCGCGCGCCCGGGGACTGCGGTTCGGCGTCAGCAACCACTCGGCGCACGCGTGGCACTGGTACCAGACGGCGTACGGCTACGACGCCGAGGGACCGCAGGCGGGGAAGCGTTATGACGCCTTCACGCTCCGCAAGGAGGACGGCAAGGGAACGTGGTGGGAGGGGCTCGACCCGCAGGAGCTGTACACCGGCCCCAACATGGTCGCGCCCGACGGCATCACGAGCGCTGAGGCGATGAAAGCCTGGCATGACTCGCGCGACCGGGTTTGGAACGAGCATCCGCCGATGACCAACCCGGGCTTTACCGACAAGTGGTTCCTGCGGACCCAGGACCTCATCGACTCGTACCGGCCGGATCTCGTCTATTTCGACAACTTCGCGCTGCCGCTCGGGCAGGCGGGGCTCGACATCGCCGCTCACTTCTACAACGCAAACCGGCAGTGGCATGAAGGCCAACTCCAGGCCGTGTTGAACATCAAGGGCGTGTCGCCGGAGCGACGCGGCGCGGTCATCGACGATATCGAACGCGGTGTGGCCGAGGGCATCCGGCCGCTGCCCTGGCAGACCGACACCTGCATCGGGGACTGGCACTACAACCGCAGGGTGTACGAAGAAGATCGTTACAAGACCGTCGGCCAAGTGGTCCGGATGCTGATCGATATCGTGAGCAAGAACGGGAATCTCCTGCTCAGTGTGCCGCTGCGCGGGGACGGCACCCTCGACGAGAAGGAGATCGCTTTTCTCGAAGGCCTGGCGGCTTGGATGCAGGTCAACGGGGAAGGTATCTTCGAGACGCGTCCCTGGCATGTGTACGGGGAGGGCCCCTCGGTCGAGGAAAAGGGCGAGTCGGGACATTTCGGCGGGCTCCGCGACGTTCGCAGCCAACCTTACACGGGCGAGGACGTGCGCTACACGCGCAAGGGTGACACGGTCTATGCCTTCCTGCTTGGCTGGCCGGGGCAGGGGAAGGTTCGGCTGAAGGCGTTCACGGGCGAATCGACGGTGAAGCAAGTGACCCTTCTGGGTCACGACAAGCCGCTCCCTTGGTCGCAGGATGAGGAAGGGCTGCACGTCACCGTGCCAGTGCAGGCTCCCGGCGAACATGCCTTCAGCTTGAAGGTGGAGCTAGCGACGAGGCCCGGTAAGGCGGGGTGAGGATACCCGCTTCCGCGTTAGAGGTCGGGGCCTCCGGCCCGCCGCCAAGCCGGTCGTGATGTGTCGGATTTCTTAACACATTAGCCGCAGCCGCAACTTGGGGAAACACGCGTAATCTTCATAGCCCGTTGCCATGCGCGTGTTTATGCAGGTTGCTGCCAGAGTGGCATCGGGTGTGCAACAGGGCGGGCGCGTATCCCAGCTCCACTTACACCCATGAATAAACAACTCGCGGCGGCCCTGGCCGTTTCGCTCCTCAGCATCACTTCGGCCCAGGCCAACGTCGTCCTTGAAGGCAATTACCTCAAGGTTGGCGTCCACACCTCGGGCGGCATCATCGACAACGCGTTCAACACCGGCATCACCTACGACGAAACCGGCACGGGCACGTGGACGTCGCTCGATTTCGTGAAACCGGGTTCACCCTTCGAGTTCTACTCGGTGGGCTTCAACGGGTACTACAATTCGGCTGGTTACTCCAACGGCAACAACTTCGGTGCGACCACCACGAATACCAGTGCGGGCTCGACCCTGTCGACGCACACCACGGGTTCCTGGTCCAGCATTGGTCTGAGCCAGGACATGTGGTTCGGGGAGAACAGCGGGACGATCAACTTCTCGGTCACCCTGACCAACATCGGCACGTTCGCGATTTCGGATGTCGTGTATGCGCGCGGCCTCGATCCCGACCAGGATTCGTACGTCTACGGCAGCAGCTACACCACCAACAATATCGTCAACGGCAATCTCGTGACGGGCAGCGGCCCGTACTCGGATTGGACGATCGGTATTTTCAGCGACTCCCTGATTCCGCACACGCCGTCGATCCGCAGCGATTGGAGTTACAATCCGTACGGCCTGCTGGCGCCCGTCAACGATGGCAACGGCGACTATACGATCAACATGGCTTGGAACGTCGGGACGCTCGCTGCCGGCCAAAGCAGCACGATCACGTTCCAGTACCGCATCGCGGAGACGCAGGGTGAAGTGGTTAATCCGCCCTCGAGCGTTCCGGACACCGGTTCGACGCTGGGCCTGATCACGCTCAGCCTCGCGGGCCTGGCCGCTTTCAGCCGCCGCCGCCGCGCTTAAGCGCAGCTTTCGCTGGTTTTCGCCACGGGCGGCCCCCACCGGGGCCGCCTGTTTGTTTTTGGGAGCTCGGCCTCCCGCACCGCCCTTGCTGACCGTCCGGCGCACGTGGGTTCAACGGAGCGTTTCCTTTGTGCAGGCGGTGCGTCACACTGCAGCAACCCGTGAAGCTCCCCTCCCGTTTACCCCTCGGACTTCCATTCCTCGCTGCCTTCGCGTTGTCCGCATCGCATCCCGTACCGGCCTCCGCAGCCGGCACCGACGCCCCTCACGCGACGGCTTCCGCGCCGATCCGCTGGCTCGGCGACGTGCCGTCCCCGCGGCCCGCTGGCATCACCTTCGGGGTTCCCTGGTCGCCGGGCGTCGTCAGGAAAGAGCAGGGTTTCGCGCTGCGCGACGGCGCGGGCAGCTCGCTTCCCGTGCAGACCTGGCCGCTGGCCTACTGGGCCGACGGCTCCGTGAAGTGGACCGGGGTCGCCACCGTGGCGGGGCCACAGCAGAGTGGTGTGCTGGAATTGTCCTCGGCCGATGCGGCCGCCGCCTCCGCTCCGACCGCGCCCGCGTTGAAGGTTTCGCGGAGCGATACCACCTTTGAAATCGACACCGGCGTCGCGAAGGTGCGCGTGGCGCGGACCGGGACCGACCTGATCCGCTCAATCGTGCGTGAGGGACGGGAAATCGTCGGCGGGGTGCGCCTGGAGTGTGTGCTGCAGGACGGAGCGGAAGGACCCGCGGAGCAGGTCAGACCGCGCGAGCGGTTCGTCTCCCGGGTGGAGAAAGCAACGCTGGAACAGGAAGGCCCCGTGCGCGCGGTCGTGAAGTTCGAAGGGCGGCACGTCGGGCTTCAATCCGGCCGTGCCTGGCTGCCGTTCGTTGTCCGCGCCTACTTGTACGCGGGGCAGGAAACGGTGCGGCTGGTGCACACGATCGTCTTCGATGGCGACCAGGAGCGGGACTTCATCCGGGGACTCGCGGTCGTGGCCGACGTGCCGTTCCGCGAGGAAATCCACAACCGCCACGTCCGCCTCGCCGGCGGCGAGGGCGGAGTCTGGGCGGAGCCGGTGCAGCCGATGGTCGGCCGTGGCGGTCGCTTCGCCTCCGCCGGGGGTTCCCGGGACGATGTTTACCCGGAGCAGGTCCTCGGCCGCCGGGTGCCGGCGCGGCACGAACTCTCCGTGCCGGGACAGGCCTGGCTGGCGGACTGGGCCGTTTGGGACGACTTCAAGCTGGTCCAGCCGAACGCGGACGGTTTCAGCATCGTGAAGCGCACGAACCCGCAAAGCACCTGGCTGGCCGCCGCCGCCGGCCGCCGATCCGCGGGGCTCGCGTTCGTCGGCGACGTCAGCGGCGGACTGGCCGTCAGCGTGCGCAATTTCTGGCAGTCTCACCCCACGGCGCTCGAGATCAATGGCGCCGCGACCGGTGCCGCCCGGCTCACGGCGTGGCTCTGGAGTCCGGACGCGCCGGCCATGGACCTGCGCCACTACGACACCCGGGCGCATGGCCTCGAGGCCGCCTACGAGGACGTGCAGCTCGGCTTCAGCACGGCGCACGGGGTGGGGCGGACCTCCGAACTGACTCTTTTCGCCACGACGGCCGTACCCTCCCAGCCGGAAACCGCCGCGTTGGCGGCGCAGGGCGCACAGCCTCCCGTGCTGGTCCCAACGCCGGCGCACCTGCACGCGGCGAAGGCGTTCGGCACGTGGGGGGTGGAGGACCGCTCCACGCCGTTCAAGGCCGCCCTCGAGGATCGGCTCGCGGAAACCCTCAACTTCTACCTCACGCAGCCGGAGCAGCACCGGTGGTACGGCTTCTGGGACTTTGGCGACGTCATGCACTCCTACGATGAGGGTCGCCACATGTGGCGTTACGACCTCGGCGGCATGGCCTGGGCGAATTCCGAACTCGGGCCGGACCTGTGGCTCTGGTACAGCTTTCTGCGCACCGGCCGGGCGGACGTCTTCCGCATGGCCGAGGCGATGACGCGGCACACCGGCGAGGTCGACTGCTACCACCTGGGTCGCTTCGCCGGCCTGGGGTCCCGGCATAATGTCCGGCATTGGGGGTGCGGGGCCAAGGAGGCGCGGATCAGCCAGGCGGCGTATCGACGGTTTTATTACTACCTGACGGGCGACGAACGGACCGGCGACCTGATGCGCGAAGTGGTGAACGCCGACTTCAAGACGATCGAGTTCGATCCCATGCGCCTCGCCCAGCCGATCACGGAGGCCGAACGAAAGGTCGCCCCCACGCGGGTGCGGCTTGGGCCCGACTGGTTCGCCTTTGTCGGCAACTGGATGACGGAGTGGGAGCGCACCGGCGATACCCGCTGGCGCGACAAGATCCTCGCCGGGGTGCGCAGCCTGGCCGGCATGCCCTTGGGCCTCCGGACCGGAAAGAATCTCGTGTTCGGCTACGATCCCGCGACCGGCCGGCTGTTCCAGCTGAACGACGACGCCGGCATCTACAACCTGGCGACCATCATGGGCGGGGCGGAGGTCGTGTTCGAGTTGAACGGCATGCTCGACGACGCGGCCTGGCGCCAGCTGTGGTTGCAGTACTGCCGGCTGTATGGCGCGCCGGCCGAGGTGGTGCGGCGCGATATGACCACGCGCGGCGAAGGAGGCGACGCGGCCTTTGTGCGCGACGGCCGTCTGGCAACCTACGTGTATGCGCAGACCCAGGACGAGGACTTCCTTCGCGTGGGCCTCGATGCCCTGGCGCGGTTCGCCCACGGCGAGCGCCGCCGCGCGATCAAACCGCTCGCCACGCCGGCGGTGGTGAATCCCATCGACGAGGGTCCGGCCAACACGAACAGCGCATCGCAGGACGGCCTCGAGGTCATCTCGATGCTCGGCTACGCCGGCGACCGGCTGCCGTCCGAAATGCCGCCGAAACCGGCCGTGCGCGGCGCGCGCGCGATTCCGCCGAATCGATAGGGGAAATTCCAAACCCCAAAGGTCCGAATCCCAAAGGGTTCGAATCCCAGAATCCACAGGCCGGCGGTGGGGCGGGTTATCGGTTCCCTTTGTGATTTGGACGTTTGGATATTTTGGATTTTCAGCGCCGCTCGATTGTTAGTTCGCGCGGCGGGTGTCGACGATTCGACGAATCGCGTTAGGATTGGCGGATGGTTAAACCCCGTTTCCGCCCCCTGGTCCTCCTTCTCCTCGGACTGCTCGCATCATCTTTGTTCGCCGCGGAAAATGCCGCGACGCCACGTCCATTCGTCAGCCCCATCTTCGGCGACAACATGGTCCTGCAGCGCGAGAAGCCGAACACGTTCTGGGGTTGGGCTGCGCCGGGCGAAGAGGTGAAGGTGACGATAGGGGAGCGCCGCGAAAGGGGTCGCGCCGGAGCCGACGGGCGTTGGGAGGTGAAGGTTCAGCCGCCGGCCGTGGGCACACGCTGCACGGTCGAGATCAGCGGCTCACAGCAGGTGACGCTGAAGAACGTAATCGTGGGCGATGTCTGGCTGTGCAGCGGACAATCCAACATGCAATGGGGGCTGCCGAATTCGCGGCATGGCGCCGATGAAGTGGCCGCGGCGGATCATCCCAATCTGCGCTTCTTCGTCGTGGGCACGCGTTCCGCGTACGAGCCCATGGAGGTGCTCCAGGGCAGCTGGAAGGTCTGCACGCCTCAGACGGCCGGTGAACAAGGGGGAGTCTCCGCGGTGGCCTATTTCTTCGCCCGTCGCGTGCAGGCCGAAACGGGTGTTCCGATCGGGCTCGTGCAAAGCGCATTGGGCGGCACGCCGGTCGAGTGCTGGATGAGCCCCTCCGCAGTCGAACGCACGGGGCAGTTCGGGCCGCCGCTGGCCGAAATCGCCAAGCTCCGCGGCAAAGGCGGTCCGGTGTACGGGAGCTACATCATGCACTGGTACGATGAGTTCGATCCGGGAGTGCAGGGAAAGACCTGGGCCGATCCGGAACTCAACGATACCGACTGGAAGCCAGTCGACCTGCCTGGCGCGTTCGCGGCGTTCGACCTCGCCGACGTGCCCGCCGTGGTCTGGCTCCGGAAGGAAATCACCCTGCCCGATCCGCTGCCCAAAGGCGTGGCCACCGTGCGCCTCGGCGTCGTGGAAAAAATGGAAACGACGTATGTGAACGGTCGCTTTGTGGGCGCCAGTTCGTGGGTGGAGAATCCCCGCGCCTACCGGGTGCCGGCCGACGGGTTGAAGCCGGGCCGCAACGTGATCGCGCTGCGGGTCTTCAAACTGAAATCCAAGGCCGCCTTTCTCACGGCGCCCGCCGACCTGAAGCTGACGTTCGCCGACGGTCCGGAAATCCCGCTGGCGCAGGACTGGCGCGCCAAGGTGGCGGTCGATGCCCGTGAGCCCCATCCGCTCCCGCTTGGTTTCGAGAATTATCCGATCATGCCGACGGTGCTTTATCAGGGCATGATTCACCCCCTCGTGCCGCTCGCGCTCAAGGGCGCGCTCTGGTATCAGGGCGAAGCCAACAGCAGTCGGGCCCACCAGTACCGGACGTTGCTGCCGGGCATGATCGCGGATTGGCGCGCGGCCTTCGGACAGGGCGATTTCCCGTTCCTGATCGCACAGCTTCCCAATTTTCAGAAGCGGAAGACCACGCCCGGTTCCGACGACTGGGCCGAACTCCGCGAGGCTCAGGCCCACACCGCCCGGACGGTGCCGAAGACGGCGGTGGCGGTGACGATCGACGTGGGCGATCCGAACGACATTCACCCGCGGAACAAGCAGCCGGTGGGCGAGCGGCTGGCGCTGCTGGCGCTCACCGGCACCTATGGAAAAAAAGATGAGATCGACCGAGGGCCCACGTATGCCCGGATGGAAAAGGCGGGAAGCGCGATCCGCATCCATTTTGACCATACGGACGGCGGGCTGATGGTGCGGGGCGACCAGCCGGAGGAATTCTCGATCGCCGGCGCGGACCGCCAATGGCGTTGGGCGACGGCGCGGATCGAGGGCGACACCGTGATCGTCTCGAGTCCCGAGGTCCCCGAGCCGGTGGCCGTGCGCTATGCGTGGCAGGCCAATCCGGCGGCCACGTTGTTCAACGGCGCGGGGCTGCCCGCCGCGCCCTTCCGCACGGATGACTGGCCCGGCGTGACCGACAAGGCGCCAGCGTGGTGAGCGCGCTGCGCGCGCGGGGTCGAGTTTTGAGTTTTGGGTTTTGGGTTGGTAATCCGATTGGATGTTGGAGGTTGAGTGTTGGAGGTTGGACGTTGAGTCTTTCCGCCCACTTTTCGCCCGATGCCCGACATGCTCGTCAAGTTGTACGGACAGGAATTCCCCTCGCAGCAGCGGGAGCTGGAGGGCCGCGGCGTACGGATCCTGCGGCCGCTCGCGCTCGACAAGCGGCGGGTCTGCGACTTCGTCGCACGTGCCTTTGACAACCCCGGCTGGGTGGCCGAGTGCGAGGCGGCGCTGCTGCGCCAGCCGGCTTCCTGCTACATCGCGGTGGTCGGCGGCGAGGTGGTTGGATTTGCCTGCTTTGACGCCACAGCCAAAGGCATGCTCGGCCCGATCGGCGTAAGCGAAGCCCACCGGGGGCAGGGGATTGCGGCCGAACTGATCCGGCAATGCCTCCTCGCCATGCGCGCCGAGGGCTATGCGTATGCGGTGATCGGCTGGGTCAGTTCGGAGGCGTTCTACACCCGGGTGTGCGGCGCCGTCACGATTCCGGATTCCGCGCCCGGCATCTACGCGCGGATGGTCGTGCCGCCGCCGGTGGCGCCAGGCTAGGCCGCAGTCGTGCGGTTGAACCACGAATGAATCAGGACAGATGATTCGGGACGGCTCCCCTCCTTTCATCACACGCTGATCGTTCTTGCTG
Organism: Verrucomicrobiota bacterium; assembly: GCA_023457715.1. Taxonomy (GTDB): domain Bacteria; phylum Verrucomicrobiota; class Verrucomicrobiia; order Opitutales; family Opitutaceae; genus ER46. The sequence goes on along the minus strand of JAEWKR010000161.1, from coordinate 47,966 downwards.
AAGCGTCGTCGGACAAACGTTCCTCCGGTTCGTCCCAATTCGTGTGCATTTGGGTGGTTTCTTCTGCCTGGATCCCGCCAAGCTCAGGTGCTGCTGAGGGCTTGAGAAAGCGGTCGTCACTCGCTGAGGTTTCGCCATGCGCAGATTGGGTGGTTGGTCCCGAGGCATGATCATCGCGTGGAGTTCGCTCCTCGCGAGCGCCTGTCTAGCCGGCATCGCCGCCGAGGTCTCACCCGCGCGGCGCAGGCAGCAGCAGCAGGAGGGCCGTGCCATGGTCGACTTGCTGCAGAACCTCCACTACTCGTCTCGAGCCCTGCGCGAACTGCCGACCGCTGACATCATCGACGGGTTCATGCAGGCGCTCGATCCCGAGCGGCTGATTTTCACCCAGGCGGATGTGGAGTGGTTCGGCCGCCGTTTCGGGCGTACGTTGAAGAACGTTTACGTGATGACGGGCGACGCTCAGCCCGCTTACGAAATCTACGATCGGTTTCGCGAGAAATTGGTCCGCCGGCGCGAGGCCTTGCTCACCCAGCTGGCGATCCCGATCGAACTTGGCGCCTCAGGGCCTGCGGCCGACGCTGGATTTGCGCGGGACGACGCCCTGCTGGACGAATGGTGGCTGCGACGGCTGCGGACCTCGCTGATTCGCGAACGGGTGGCGGGCCGTTCCCCCGCGGAGGCGGAGGCGGAGGTCAGGCGCCGGGTGCTGCGCTGGTCCCAGACCCTGGAGTCGCAATCGGCCGACGAGGTCAGGGAGCGTTTCTGGGAAAGCACCTTCCGGCTGTTCGACCCGCATAGTGGATATTTTGCGCCGGGCACCGCCGCGGAGTTCGACGTCGCGATGCGGGGCGTCGTGGCTGGCATCGGTGTCAATGTGAAGCTGGATGAAGGCGTGTGCCGCATCGCAGAGATCCTGGCCGACGGGCCCGCGGAGCACGACGGGCGACTGCAGCCCGGCTACGAACTGCTGGCGCTCACCTCGACAGAAGGCAGCTGGGTTGAACTCGCCGGCAAGAAGATCGACCGCATCGTCGCGCTGCTGCGCGGCCCCAAGGACACGCCACTCTCGCTCCGCTACCGGCGCAGTTCCACGGGGGGCACGGAAGAGGTGACGCTGACGCGGCGCGAGGTGGTTCTGCCGGAGAACCGCGCACGCGGCGGGATCACAGTGGTGCCTGCCGCGGTCGGCGCGGCCGGGTCAATCGGCTGGATCGAACTGCCCGAATTTTACTCCGATCCGGATGGCGGAGAAGCGGGTTCAGCGCGGGACCTGGAGGCGCTCCTGAAGCAACTTGTCGCAGCCAACGTGGACGCCGTGGTCCTCGACCTGCGACGCAACCCCGGTGGGGCCATGCGGGACGCAGTGAAGATTGCGGGGCTCTTCCTCTCCGAGGGTACCGTTCTCGCGACGCGGGACGGAGCCGCGAAGGTGAGCGAAACCAAAGTGCCGCCCCATCTGCCCACCTACACCGGACCGCTGGTGGTGCTGGTGTCGAATCAAACCGCCTCCGCCGGAGAGTTGATCGCCGGCGCACTGCAGACCCATCGCCGGGCCGTCATCGTGGGTGCGCGGCAGTCCTTCGGCAAAGGCACCGCGCAGGCCTACATCGATCTCTCGTTCGGCAAAAAGGATCCGCAGAATCCCCGTGGCCTCGTGCGGGTTACGGCGCAGCGTTTCTACTTTCCCGACGGTCGTTCGCCGCAACAGCGGGGAGTACAGGCAGACATCGTTCTGCCCGGATTCGAATTCCCGAGGGTGAAGCGAGAAGAGACCCTGCCGCACTCCCTTCCGGGCGACGCCTTGAGCCAGTTCGCCGGGTTGCAACCGGTCGCCGATCAGGCGGCGCCGGAACGAATCGACCCATTGCGAGCGATTGCCTTGTCTCGCGACGGGGATCGCGAACGCAAGCTCGCCCGGCGAATAGAGGAACTCGCGCAGGAGAAGTCCCCCGCGGAGCAGGGGCTCGCGCTTCCGGAGGCAAAAATCTGGCAGGAGCAGCGGGACGAAGCGACGAACGCCCTGGTCGAGGCGCACGCTGCCGCATGCGCCGAGCAGCGTTTTCCGACCCAGCGCATCGATTTGCCGTCCGTGGCGGAGGTGCTGCGCCGCCGACAGGAGCGGCTCAGGGCGGCGGCGGGGGACCAACCCGCCCCAGGATGGGTAGCCGGACAAAGTTTCTGCTACGAAAGCGGAGGTCCCCTCGTTGAGATCCCGCTGTCGGACCTGCCGTTTCGGCGGGCGATGCGTCGTTCGCCCACAATCGCCGCCAATCTCGCACAGCGCGCCGGTTACCGCGGCGACGCCGCGGCAGTCACGGAAGCGCTCCGGCGACTTGCAACGGCGGAGGCCGTCGACGCCACGGCCTTGCGCGACGCCCTTGAGCCTCTGGCCACGCCCGCGGAGCTGGCCGAGGCGCTGATGCCTGCGGTACTGCGGGAGGTAAGCGCGCTCACCATCCCCGCGCATCCCGCCGAAGTTCGGGACTTGCCGCTCAGGGAGGCGTTGCGCGTGGCGGCGGACTGGGCGCGAATTTTAAAAACGGAAACCGTTCACTCCCGGTGAGGGGCTTTTTTTCGCTTTGGTGATGAAGATGGAGCGTCGACAAGGCTTCGTCACGGCCCAATCTGCGGGGGCATGTGGCGTTTGGCGATACTCTGGGCAGCATGCATTGCAGTGGGCTCGACGTGGGCGGCGACCGAACCGGCGCCCGCGAGCGACGACTCAGATGCGGTGGTGGTCGAGGTGGAAGCGGGCGTGGCGGCTCCCTCGAAAAACGGAGCCCGGCTCGGAACAGTATTGGACCGCCGTCCGGCTGTTCCAGTCGAGACGCCCCGCCGATCTTGAGGAAGGGCGCAAGGCACTGCTGGCCGCGGCGGCACGCGAATACACTCACGCCCAGCTGCTCCTGGGCGAATGTTACGCCAACGGGTCATACGGGTTTCGACAGGACAAGGGTAAGGCGATTTCGAGCCTGCGGCTGGCGGCCGAACGCGGCAATGGATATGCCCAGGTCAGTTACGGGTTGTGTCTGTTTTCCGGCTTTGGCACCCGCCGGGATGAAAAAACGGCCACGGAATGGTTGACCAAAGCCGTCGCCCCCGGCGCCGACTATGCCCCGCCGGTGCGGCCGCCCGACTTCCCGGTCCAGGCGGCGGAAAGCGATAGCGGTGTCGCCGGTGCGCTCTATGACGATCCAGCCTCGGTGGCGAAAGCACGGGCGCACTACGTGCTGGGCGTGCTCGCGGACAAACAGAAGAAACCGTCGTCCGCGCAGGGACACTACGTCGCCGCCGCCTTGGCCGACTCGAACGGAAAATATGGACTGCAGGCCGCGACGTTTCAGGCCGCGCTGAATTACGCTTTCGGCCGAGGCATCCCGCGGGACAGCGCCAAAGCGACGGAAATGCTCGCGCTGGCGAAGACGCAGGTGACTCGAAAAGGCGTTTCCCTGGTGCACAACTTTGCGAACGCCAAGCTGCTTGACGATTTTGCGGTGGTCGAGATGGAGCAGGCCATCGCCGATGCGACGGACGAGATGACCCGGGACCTCGAATACGATATCGGGACCGCGTTCACGGACAAGAAATCCAAGGACTACAATCCCGCCGAGGCGGTCAAGTGGTTCGAACTCGCGGCGCAGGATGGGAAGACCTGGGCGATGATCCAGCTGGCGCAACTGCACTGGCGCGGAGAAGGGGTCCCCAAGGACGATGCCAAGGCTTTCGCCTGGTACGAAAAAATCGGTGGCGGCGCCGATTCCAAGCACGATCAGGGTGTCGCCAATCTTGTCATCGCCTACACGCACGGAATCGGGACGGCTCGGGATCCGGAAAAGGCGGCGGCGATTGCCCGGCATCATGTGACAAGCGAGCTGGTGGCGTACCTTCATTCCAAGGGGCAGGTGCCGAGCGGTTTCGTGACTTATGAGGACGTCCTGGCCCTCAATGAGAAATGGGCGAAAGAGCACAAGGATCGCGTCGCGCAGTATCTGCTAGGTCGTCGTTACCGATATGGCTGGGGCGTTCGGGCCGATGCCGATACGGCTCTCGACTGGCTGCGCAAATCGGCCAAGCAGGGTCACGCGCCGGCCTGGCGCGAACTCGGTCGCATGCACCACCACCGGTGGGCCCGGAAGCGACACCCTCGCGCAGGCAGTCAGCTACTTCAAGGAAGCAGTCAAGCTGCGCGACCCCGATGCCATGACCGACCTTGGCTACCTGATGGACGAGGGCCGGGGAATACCGAAGAATGTCGAGGGCGCCCGTCAACTGTACGAACAGGCCGTTGCCCTCGACCCCAAGCAGTCGGCGGCGCTCAACAACCTTGGCGCCTACCATCACGATCAGTTCGCCGCCGCGCGGAAGCGGGGCGATACCGCCGTGGCGCAGCGCGAGCGCGAGCGGGCCGTTTCGTATTACACGCGCGCCACCGAAATCGGGCATGACCGGGCCGCTCGAAATCTGGCGGGGCTGTACGCCGACCCGGACTTGGGCGAACCGGATTACGGCAAGGCTTACGAGTACTTCACGCGCGCGGCCGAAAAAGGGGATACGTACGCCCGTTTCCGCCTCGGCGAGATGCATGAGAAGGGCCAGGGCGTGCCCGTCACACCCCAGGAGGCTGCCTATCATTACCGGCTTGCCGGTCTCGACGGTCATCTGGAGTCGCTCCGACGGCTCGCGGCCTTTTATCTCGAAGGCAAGAGCGGTTCCCAGGATCTCGAACGGGCCACGTTCTGGCTCATCCGACTGGCGGGCGAGGGACAGGTTTCCGGGTTGATGGCGTACGTGGACGTGGCGCTGGCGCAGGGGAAATACCCCGAAGCGGTCAAGGCCCTTGACGGACTCCGCAAGCACTCCGACCCCAAGGTGTCCAGTTTCGCCTACGAACGGCTCGCCCGTTGCTACACGGCCGGGCTTGGGGTCAAGGCGAAGCCAAGCCGGGCGGCCGCCTATCGCGATAAAGCGGCCAAGCTGGGCAACGGCGATGCGATCTTCGCCTTGGGCAATGAGAAATTTGCTGAAAAGAAGGACGTGGAGGGGCGGGCGCTGTATGCGGAAGCCGCGGAGAAAGGTTCGGCCGCGGCCTGCGTGGCGATGGCCAGAATCCACTATGCCGGGGAAGGGGTGCCCGCCAGCCCCGCCGAGTCCATTCGTTATCTCCGGAAAGCCATTGCCCTGAACAACCGCGACGCGATGTATACGCTGGCCGTCCTGACCTACTCGAAGACTCCCGGCGCGCCGGAGCTAGACGAAGCGATCGAGCTTGCGCGACGGGCGGACCTCATGGGCGAGCCGAAGGCCGCTACGTTGCGCGAACGGCTCGAGAAACGCCGGGACAAGGCCGCGACATCGAAGGAGACGACCGGAGCGCGGCCCTCGTGACGCCAAAGAGCGTCTCGTGTGCCGGTGGCGGTTAGTCTCCCTCCGGCAACACGAACCGCACCTTGTAGGTTCCGCGGAAGGCCACCGGCATCCCGTCGCTGGTCGCCGGCGAGAAACGGTAGCGCGGCAGACCCTTGACCACCGCCGCGCCGAACTGCGGCTCCGACGCGCGAAGGAGCTGCACCGAACCGACGTTCCCAGTCTCGTCAACTGCCACCCTGATGAGGACTTCGCCCGTTCTGGCAGACCACAGCATCGAAGTCGGATACCGCACAAAGGCAGCCGCCGGCAGCCGGGCCTGTGGCGCGCGCTCCACGAGCGAACTTTCCTCGGCCAGTTCAATCACCACGTCGAAGCTGGCGGCTTCGCCCACCGCCGGGCGGCCCGATTTCCCGCCGGTCAGGGTGTACGGCGTCTCGGACGGCGACACGAACTCCGGAAACGGGAGCTCCGGCACGGCGATCTGGAACGGCTCGGGCCGGACCCGCTTGGCCCGGGCGGCCTCGAGGAGCGGAACCGTCGCGACCACGGCGGCGAGGACCAACAACAGGCGGCGGAAAGCAGCGGACATCACCATGGACCGAATGAAGCGATTACGCGCGCGAGGACAAGGCACGCGGCGACGCCACTCCAGATTTCACCCGCAATAAAGCCAGGGCATTCCGCGTAAACCCGGGACTACATCCTCAGATCCGACTGACTTGAGTACGTTGTCCCGCCTTCAGGCGGAAGGTTTGGCGAGTGCTCCGTGCTGCTGCCCGCGCGCTTTTGCGACACGCTGCAGCACGGCCCACAGTTCGGCTTCGTGGGCCGGCTTCGACAGGTAGTCGTCCATGCCGGCGGTGAGGCAGCGCTCCCGGTCATCGGCCATCGCGCTCGCCGTCATGGCGATGATGGGCAGATGCCGCAGTTGCGGTGTCGCCCGGATGCGCCGGGTCGCCTCATACCCATCCATTTCCGGCATCTGGCAGTCCATCAACACCACATCGTAGGTCCGCTGCTTCACGGCCTCCAGCGCCTCCACCCCGTTCCCGACGACGTGCGTGGCGCAACCAAGCTTGTGCAGTTGCATCGTGATGACCTGCTGGTTGACCAGGTTGTCCTCGACGACCAGCACCCGCAGGTCGGGCAACCGGCCCGGCACCGCGGCCGCCTCGCTCACCGGCGGTTCCGGGATGGGGTTCTCCGCGGTCGGCGCGCCCGTCCCAAAGGGGGCCTCAAACCAGAAGCACGACCCCTGGCCCGGCGCGCTCTGCAGCCCGATGACTCCGCCCATCTGCTCGAGAATCTGGCGGCAGATGGCCAGCCCGAGACCGGTGCCCCCGTGCTTCCGCGTCGTCGAGCTGTCGGCCTGATGAAAAGGATTGAACAGGCGTCCCTGCTCCTCGGGGGCGATGCCGATCCCGGTGTCGGCAACCTCGAAGCGGATGCGCGCGCGATGGGGCCCGGAATCTCCGCCCACTTCTGAGACGCGCACATCGATCGCGCCGCGCTCCGTGAACTTCGCGGCATTGCCCACGAGGTTCAGCAGCACCTGCCGGAGCCGCCCGGGATCGCCATGCACCCGCAGGGGCAGCCGCGAGTCCAGGTAGCAGCGCAGTTGCACCGACTTGTTCGCGCACTGCGGGGTGAACAGCCCGACCGCGTCGCCGACCGTCTTCCGGAGGTCGAACCAGGCCGGTTCCAGACGGAGCTGGCCCGCCTCGTTCTTCGAGAACTCCAGGACGTCGTTCAGGATCGTCAGCAGCGACTCCGCGCTGTTGCGAATGGTGGCGGCGCATTCGCGCTGATCGTTGCCCAGCGGCATCGCCAGCAGGAGATTGCTCATGCCGATCACGCCGTTCATGGGCGTGCGGATCTCGTGCGACATGTTCGCCAGGAAGGCGCTCTTGCTGCGCGACGCCTGCTCGGCCTGATGGACCATCGCATCCAGTTCCTTGGTACGGGACGCGACGAGCTGCTCGAGCTCCACCGCGCGGCGGTGAGCGCGGCGTGAGAGCCAGCCGTAGAGCGCCCACACGGCTCCGCCCGCCGCCGCCAGGTAGGCGGCATACGCCCACGGCGTGCGGTACAGCGGGGGTTCGATGGCAAACGTGGCCTGGGTGACCCCGCTCCGCCGTCCCGCTTCGTTGACCGCGCGAACCTGGAGCTGGTAGCGGCCCTCCGGCAGCCCCGTCAGCACGACGGCGGGATTGGGGTCCGGCGCCGACCAGGCGTCTGAGTATCCTTCCAGACGATACTCGTACTGCGGGGGTCGCGCATTCTGATACGTGCCGGCGAAGAAGTGGAAGCTCAGGCTGTTGCTGCGGGCGGGGATCGAAGCCGGCAGGGGGGGGCCGTCGCCGATCGCCTGGAAGAGATCCACGTGGTGGCGCGTGTCGGTCACCCGCGTCAGCACCGGCCCTTCCACCCGGATCGGATCCACCACGATGCGATCGTCCACCTTCACGAGCCCTTGCGCCGCCCGCACCCAGACCTCCCGGCGCTCCCGCAGCAGCTCCAGCAGGGGGAACCGTTCGCGGATGACATGGTACGGCGTCGTGATCGCATGGTACGCCGTGCCGTTGGGCAGGAAGCGGATGATGCCGCGTTCGTGGGTCGCCCACACCGTTCCCCGGGCATCCTCCCGTGGCCGGAAGATCGGAAACGGCGACGCCTCATACAGCGCGCGGATCTCGGGCGCCTCGCCGAACGCTTCGCTGCGCTCGTCGAAGAAGAGCTGCCCTCCCGGCTGGTTCGAGTGGGCGAGGATGACCTTGCTGCCGACGCCGCCGATGTCGATCCAGCCGGGCGACGGCCACGGGAACTCCGTGTAGGCGCGGGCGTCGAGCTTGCCGCCGCGGAAACGCACGCGGCCGGCGCGGGCGACGCCGAGCTCGAGCCAGAGTGAACCGGGCGAGAGGTTGAGCGTCGCCGCGGCGAACCCGAGCCCCGGCGCGCGGGCCACCGGCTCGCGCCACCCGCCCTGGTGCCACTGCAGCACGGCGATCGTCGTGTCGTTGAGGGCCACAAAGACGTCGTTGGGCTCGTCGATGGCGCATACCTTGTACACGGAGAGCCCGTCGAGGACCTTGTGGGCAACGCCGGCCCGGTCGCGCCAGAAAACGCCCGTGTTGGTGCTCAGCAGCAATCCGTGCCGCGTGGACGCGGCACTGGAGATGCGCTCGGGCACGCCGCGGGTCACCTCGTCGAACTGCGCTTCGCCATTCGCGTCGCGGCGCCCCGCGAAAAGCCCCCCCTGGCTGATGACCAGCGGGACGCCGTCATGGGCGATGACGGCGGGCCAGTTCAGCGGCAGCCGGCTGCGATGGTCGAAGAGGGAAACGGGGGAGCGGTGATACAGCTTCGTGATGCCTTCGTTGGAGGAGATCCAGACGATGCCGGGTTCGGTCACACACAGGTCGGCGATCGCACCGAGGCGGTTCGGCGCGAGCGCGCTTTGGAGCCGCCCCTCCGGCGACAGGAGGAAAAGGCCCTGCGGAGAGGCCGCGGCCACGCTGCCGTCGGAAAGCCGCTGCAGCTCAGCCACCGTGCTCATCGTCGTATCCACGTCGGACTTCCACGGCGTGCGGCGTTCGCCATCGAAGAGAAAGAAGCCCGTGCCGCTTTCGTACGCGAGGACGCGACCTTCGTCCCAGGGGGTCGTCCGCGTGATCACGCGCGCGCCGTCCGGCGTGGGGTTGAGCGCGCGCAGGATGCCTTCGGCGGGAAACCACCGGTAGAAGCCCCCGCCATGGGTGGACACGTAGAGCGCATCGCCCAGCGCGAAAACGGTCGCCAGGTGCGGCAGCGCCTGGAAGGCCTGCTCTCCCGTCCGACGGTCCCAGTGCACGAGCCCGTAATGCCCCGCGAACGTGACCCCGTGGGACGTGAACGCGATGTGCTCGCTGGTGTTGTTGGAAATCCACTCGGGGAATTTTTCCGGCCGCAGGGTTTTCACCCGTGCCCGGCCATCGGCACCGTACTCGATCCACCCCCAGAAGCCCGGCCCGCCACAATACATCTTACCGTCGGGCCCCAGCATCGCCTTGGTGATGTTCCGATTGTGATCGTTGGGGTCGATCACGTCGGTCCAGTGAAAACCGTCGTACACCAGCAAGGCGCCGTGGCCCACGGCATGCAGCCGGCCCAGGCGGTCGCGCGCGAGCTGCACGCCAGGGGTGACGTTGCCGATCTCTTCGAAGGAGTAGCGCCGCATCGGCAGCACGCCTTCCACGGAGGTGGCCTGGCTGAGGACGTCAGCCTCCAGCGGGGTTTCCGCTTCGGCCTGGACCGGGAGGAGGGCCGCGCCGGCGGTCAGCAGCAGAACGCGAACAAGGAGGTGGGGGAGGGGAAAAGGTACGCGCACAGGCCGGCGGATCGTGGGGCTACTATCCGGGCGGCCGGTTGCCGGAGGCAACTTCCGATTATCTTCGGGCACGGACGGCAGCGGCTGTGCCGCAGGCCTGCAACACGTTGTGGAGCGCGTATCCACTCGCCCTTGGTCGGAGTTTCCGCGTCCCGCCGTCAGCCGGTTCGAACGTGTCGGGCCCGCTTGCTCACGTTGCCGGACTCTTTCCCTGCTCGAGGCCGCGCAGCAGGGCGGCGTGCTTTTCCTCTTCCTTCAGGCGCACCCGCTCCTCGGCCGGTACGGCAAACACCGCGCCCGAACCCAGGACGCAGCCGCGCCGCCCCGGCACGCAATCGGTGTTCAGACGCCGGCAGAAATCGTTTTCGAGATCGAAGTGGGGACAGGCGAAACTCACCGTGCCAGCCTACGCTCATTCGCAGTCGGCAGCTTTGAGCCAGGTCAACGGTTTCGAAGGGACTCAGGGATTGACTAACCGTTACTATATTGCCGATTGTACCAATGCTGTGGCGAGTTCAGATAACATAATGTCACTTATAACCCCGCTGGAGGCCTGCCTGGAGTTGGCGCGGCGGGTGCGCGAGCGGCGGCTGGAACGGGGATGGACGCAGGCGGATCTGGCGGAGAGAGCCGGTCTGCGGCTGCCGACGTACGTGCTGTTCGAACGAACGGGGCGCATCGCACTCCTTCGGTTGGCGCGGGTGCTGGAGGCATTGGGTCACCTCGACCATCTCGCGCCCGTCGCCGTCGCGTCGCCGCTTGCCGGTGCTCCGCTCGAGACGTTGCTCGCGCCCAGGAAACGACGCGGCCGCCGCCGATTGAAGCCATGAAGGCGCTGCGCGTGCGTTATCAGGGACGCGACGTGGGTCGGCTGGCGGAGATCGTCGCCGGTTCCCGGACGTACTTGGGATTCGAGTACGACCCTTCGTTCCTGGCCGCCGGCGAAGCCCTTTCGCCGTTCAAGCTGCCGCTGCGCCCGGGCGTGCAGTTCCGCGACGGGGAGGTGCCGGGAGATCAGCTGCCGGGGTTGTTTGAGGATTCGTTGCCCGACGCCTGGGGCGACCGCATCATGACCGACTGGTTCGTCCGCCAGGGAACACCGGCCCACCGCGTCACGCCGCTGATGAAACTGGCGTATGTGGGCCGGCGTGGCATGGGCGCGCTCGAGTATGAACCCGGCGACGGACCCGATCTGTCGGAGAGCGTGGAGCTCGAGCGGATCGCCGGAGACGCCGAACGCGCCGTGGAGGTTGGGACATTTTCGGAGGCGCTCACGGTCGTCGGCACCAGCGCCGGCGGCGCCCAGCCGAAAGCGCTGGTGGCTCTGGCGTCGCCGACCACCACCAACGCGGGCTTCTCCGTCTGGACCGGCTCCGGGGAAATCCCTGCGGGCTTTGCGCCGTGGCTGGTGAAGTTTACCCTGGCCCGGCTCGTCCGCCCGGGTCTCGATGCGCGCGTCGAGCACGCGTATGCGCGGATGGCGGCCGCCGCGGGGATCGACGTGCCGGAAACGCGACTCCTTCCCGCGGCGGGCCTCGTCCATTTCGCGTCCCGCCGGTTCGATCGACACGGCAGCGAGCGTATCCACTATCACTCGCTCGCGCGCCTGCTGCACGCCGTCGGCGGCGATCTTGATTACGATACGCTGCTGCGCGTGACCTCCAAACTGACCCACCGCCATGCGGACGTGGTGGAGGCCTACCGGCGCGCCGTTTTCAATGTGCTGGCGCGCAACGACGACGACCATGGCAAAAACCATGGCTTCCTCTATCGCGGGCGGGAGTGGCGTCTCGCGCCGGCCTTCGATGTGACGCATTGCCCGCTGCCTGAGCGCGGCCTCGCGGTTTGCGGCGAGCGCCGCCACGCGCGTCGCTCCCAACTCGAGGACCTCGCCGCGCGTTTCGATCTGAAGCGGGAAGCCCCCGGGATCATTGAGGCGTGTGTCGCCGCGCTGCGCCAATGGCCGCGCTTCGCCGCCCTGGCGAACGTCCCCGAGGCCTTGACCGCCGAAGTCGCCCGCGACCTCGCGGCCCACTAAACGTCTCCGCGTGGCCCCGGGGTGGTGCGACGACGCGATGAGGAATCCGGCGTACTGTCCGGCTTGGTCCAGCGGTGCGACGAAGCGCCTCGCGGCCATGGCTTCTCGCATGCCTCGGTTTATTCTGTCCGGCCTCCTTGCCCTCACCGCGGTGCCCTTGCTCCCGGCTCAGCGACCGGAAGACCGGCCATTGCCGCCTTTGCCGGTGGAGGCTGTGCATCGCCATTTCGATTTTGGCGGACGCGCGACCGACGGAGCGCGGGCCGTGCGACCTGACGATACCTACACCGCCGAGCGCGGCTACGGCTTCGATTTCAACTCGCAGGTCGTCGCCATGGCCTCCGCGTCCGGGGCGGATCCGGTCGTGGACGGCGGGGTGACGTGCGATCAGGCCCCGTTCTTCTTCTCCGTTCAGGTTCCCGAAGGGAACTACCGCGTCACCGTCGTCCTGGGCGGCGAGGCCGCCGCGGAGACCACCGTCCGGTCCGAGGCGGCGCACCTCATGTTGGTCGACGTCAAGACGTCGCCTGGGACCACCGTAAAGCACACGTTCTACGCGAACGTGCGGCGGCCCGAGCTGCCCAATCCGCCGCCGAATGCCCCCGGCGGCACCCGCGTGCACATGTTTCTCGCCAGCGAGCCCGGGGCGAGGACCTGGGACGATCGGCTCACCCTGGAATTCAACGGCCGGCGTCCCGCCCTGTGCAGCCTTGAACTCGAGCGCGATGACCGCGTCCCCACCGTGTTTGTGGCGGGCGACTCCACCGTGGGGGACCCGCGTTCCGGTCCCGGCGGAAACTGGCCGACCCAACTGTGCCAGTTCTTCAAGCCCGAGGTGGCGGTCTGCAACAGTGCCGAAGGCGGCGAGACCTCCAAAAGTTTCATCACGGGGCTGCGGATGGACAAGGTGCTGAGCCAGATGAAGCCCGGTGACTTTTTCCTGATCCAGTTTGCCCATAACGACTCCAAACCGCAGTGGCCGCAGAGCTACACGGAGCCGGGCACGACGTTCAACGCCTACCTGCGCGTGTTCATCGCGGAAACCCGCCGCCGCGGCGCCACGCCGATCCTCGTCACCCCCATGGAACGGCGCGCCAATGGTGACACCGTCGGCCGCTGGGCCCGCGCCATGCAGGAGGTCGCGGCGCAGGAGAACGTCGCGCTGATCGACCAGTGGTCGGCGAGCAAGCGACTCTGGACGGCGCTGGGCGAACGGGTGGGGGAGGCCTTCACCGATCCCACGCACTTGAGCGGGTACGGAGGATATCTGCTGGCGCGCCTGATGGTCGGCGGGATTCGCGCAGAGGTGCCCGAACTCGCGCGTCACCTACGCGACGAGGCCACGGTCATGTCGCCCGAAGCGCCCGAACCACCGCCGGCCTACCTGCAGCAGCGCGCCGCGCCGTAGGCGGTTTCTAGTTTCTGGTTTCTAGTTTCTGGTTTCTCGTTCCCGGTTTCTCGTTTCCGGTTTGTCGTTTCTTGGTTCTGGTTTCGGGCCTCTCGTCTTTGGTTTTGGGTTTTGAGTTTTGGGTTTCCGGATTGTGCGGGCTGCGAACCCGAAATCAAAGACTGGAAACGATAAACGCTGATCGTTCCGCCGGACCGTCAGTCGCCCGACGGGGTAGACGGCCGGGGCGCGCTGTCCTGCACTCCCGCGCCCGCCCCGCATTCCCCCAACACCAACCCTTGTGGTGGCGGGCCCACCCATGATCTCCAACCCACACCGAACGGCTCGGCATGCCCGCTGGGGCATCGCTTGCTTCTGGCATCTCTTGTTCGCCCTGCTGGTCTCACCCGCGCTCGCCCAGACCGCGGGCACGGGCACCATCAGCGGCCGCATTATCAACGAGGCGACGGGCGAATATCTGCGCAACGCCAACGTCACCGTCGCCGGCACCGCGCTCACAACCACGGCGGAAGCGGGCGGCCATTACCGGCTTTCCGGGGTGCCGGCCGGCCCGGCCACGGTGACCGTCACCTATGCCGGACTGGACCCCAAGGATGTCCCCGTCACCGTGCCCGCCGGGCAGACCGTCACGCAGGATGTCGCGCTCACCAGCGCCTCGTACGGGGTCGCCGACGGAAGCGTCGTCAAGCTCGATGCCTTCCGGGTCTCCACCACGCGGGAAGGCAACGCGCGGGCCATCATGGTGCAGCGAGCCGCGCCCAATCTCACGAAGGTCATCTCGGCCGACGCGCTCGGCAGCGTCTCCGAGGGCAACGTCGGGGAGTTCCTCAAGCTCATGCCCGGTGTGGTCATGGACTACGTCGAGGCGGACACCCGGGCCATGCGCGTCCGCGGTCTCAATCCGAAATACGCCAACGTGCTGGTCGATGGTTTCCAGCCGGCGAGCGCGGGCTCTTCGAACATCGGCACCGGCCGCGCCTTCGAGTTCGAGCAGTTGTCGATCTCGTCCGTCGAAACGGTCGAACTCACCAAGGCGCCGACGCCCGATGTGCCGTCCTCTGTTGCCGGCACGGTAAACCTGAATTCCAAGAGCGCCTTCGATCGGAAGGGCCGGCACTTCGACTACCGCGTCGCCCTCTCCGCCAACTCCTACTACGCCGAGTGGAACGAAACGCCGGGCTGGAACAACGAGTCCCACCGCAAGATTCTGCCGAACTTCAATTTCGAGTACTCGGACGACACGCTGGCCGGCGGACGGCTCGGCCTCGTCGTCGGGGTCAACTCCAGCCATACGATCGCGGCGCAGAAACACATCTGGTTTTTCGGCACGACCGACAACGCCACGGCTCTGCCTTACATCAACCGGATCTGGTACCAGGACGGGCCCAAGCCCACGGAGCGCGGCAACTACAACCTCCGGCTGGATTACCGTCTGGGTGACAATACGACCGTCTTCGCCCGCGTCGATTACTCGACCTACGATGCCCGGTTTTACAACCGCACGTTCAACCTCCGCATCCCCGCCGTCACCCGCAACGGCGCCGGTCAGATCACCGCCGGCCGTCTCGACGGTGGCTCCTGGACTGACCAGACCGTGGTGGGCGGCCGGGTCTCGATCGATTCGAACCAGTTCATGACCAAGGAGGGCAACACGGCGATCTTCACCACGGGGGTGAACCATCGCGTGGGCGACCTCACGGCCGACATCGGCCTCCATTACTCGCGCGCGCGCAACTGGTACGACAATCGGGCGGAGGGCCACTTCACCGATTTCTCCTCGAGCATTAATAACGTGGGCTGGCGCATGACGCGCAGTTCCGCCGGCGACACGGGCTTGAACTTCCAGCAGCTCTCCGGCGCCGACTGGCGCGACGTCGCCAACTACCGCTTCGACGCCGGCTCGATCGGCTGGCACGAACGCTTCTCCAAGGACCAGCAGTGGGCGGCCAGGGCCGATTTCGTGTATGACCTGAAACGCAGCTCGCTCCCCCAGACCCTGAAGTTCGGCGCCCGGAGCAATCTCATGGTTCGCGACGTCTACCGCGCCGGCCTGCTCACCGCGAATCCCGTGGGCGCCGACGGCGTCTTCGGCACGGCCGACGATCCCCGGCCGGCTGATTTCCTCGATGACGAGTACGTCACCGACTTCGATTTCGGCGGCACGTTCAATGCCGTGCGTGCGCTGAGTCCCTGGAAACTCCACGACCACTACCGCGCAAACCCCGGCCAGTGGGCGCTGGTGGGCAACCACGACCAGGCCCGGCTCCGCGGCAACTGGGATTTCAAGGAGACGACGCACGCGGCGTATGCCTCCGACACCTTCCACCTCGGGAAGTGGGACCTGTCCCCCGGCATTCGTTACGAGACGACGAAGAGCGACGGTCGCGGCGTCGGCACGGCCGGTCCCGTCGCCGATCGGCCTCTGGCCGCGGGCACGTCATACGATGCGTGGCTGAAATACCTGCATGCGTCGTACAATCTCAGCCGCGACGTGCGCCTCCGCGCCTCGTACCACGACGCCATTACGCGCGCCGACATCTCCAACCTCATTCCGGGCGTCTCCGGCTTCAGCGATGTCGGCACCGGCACCATCACCGCGACCAACCCCGATCTGAAGCCCGAACGCTCCCGCACGCTCAACGGCAGCATCGAATATTATTTTGAGCCGGCCGGCGTCCTCTCGGCGTCGGTCTTCTACACCCGGCTGAAGGATCGCCAGTTCAACAGCCCGGTCGTTCTCGGGCCGGGCGGGTATCCGGGCATTCCCAACACCGCCGGCTTCACCCTGAACACGCCGGTCAATCTCGCGCGTTCCACCTACTACGCGGGCGTCGAGATCGATTATTCGCAACAGCTCTCGTTCCTGCCCGGCGCGCTCAAGGGCCTTGGCGTCTTCGCCAACCACACGCGACTGAAGTTCGACGATTGGGCCTTCAATCTCGGCTCGGCCAAGGTCATCACCAACGGCGGCCTTTCCTACAACCACGGCCGCTTCTCGGGCCGCGTGAACCTCAACTGGGTTGGCAAGCTGCTCCAGAACCCTTCGCGCAACTACAACCCCGTCACCGGCGTCTGGACCTATGCCGCGAACCCCGGCGTGGAGATCTACCAGAAAGACCGGCTCGTCACGGACCTCAATGTGGAGTTCAAGCTGAACAGTCGCGTCTCCCTGTTCCTCGACGGCCGCAACATCCTCAACGAGCCATCCGTCTACACCTACTATGGGCATGAGGACAATTTCGAGCGCATCCTCCGCACCGGCGGCATCTGGATGCTCGGGGTGAAGGGCCGCTTCTAGCCGGGACAATCTGTGGTGGTGTCAGCCGGCCGCGTTCGCGCGCGGCCGGCTTTTTTCAGGCCGGAGGTCCAGAGGACCGTAGCGCCGGTAGCTGCAGTGCTTCAGCCCGCCATTTCCGCTCGTCACCCCCTTGCTCAAACCCCGCGTTTGGCGTCCTGTCACCGTCGACGTAGAGCGTCGCAAACCATTCTGGCCAATGCCGGGTACTGTGACGATTACAGGCAAGGATTCTGAAATTGCCCGCATCCTCCGCGCAACTGAGGAACCGAACCCGTGACTTGTCAGAGCTGCCGCGCTGACGCTGGGTCGCGCACCCGCTCGTATTAGGCGGGCTTCGCCGGGCGGCGCCGCTCACTCGCTCCACTCCACCTCCACGGCGCAACTCCTGGTCGTTGTAGGCGACCACCACGGCGGAGATGTTCACCAGCAGGGCCATTTGGCCTCGTGTGACGATGGCTACAATAGAGCGCAACTAGCACTGCTTGCCCCTCCACATCAGCGGGATGCGTAACTCGCGTTACCGACGCACAAATTGCGGTGGCGAACGCCGACAGCACCCAGCGTCCGATGAAACGCGAGCTAGATCGCGGGGCTGCCCGACCACCCGGGGCTGTCGCAGCGCTTCGTCCTTGGCACGACTAGGCTTACCATTAGCGCCAGCATAACGGCTCGAGCAAGACGCAGGTGAAGGACTTGCAGGAAAGCGGACCCGTGGACGCGACAGAAAGCCTTTCCTAAAATTGGGAATAACGCGCTTGGCTAGTGCCCGGCTACGTGCCATAGGTTCTTCAGTCGGATTTGAGGCGGGAACATTGGTAGCAATCATATGAATACACACACGGAATCCGCGAAAACGCTCGCCCGTTTACTCAACCGCGCTCCTGAAAAGCGTCTGTCCAAGGCGGCTGAGATTGTTGCGTCGCACCGCAGTCTCTTACGCCGTGCCATTCGTCGCGGCCACACTCTTACCACTCTCGCCACTGAGCTTAAGCTCAACAAGAGGACCCTTCAAAGGCACCTTAATCTTGCAGGCTTGTTCTTTAGAACGCCGCGTACCAAACGCGGGACTGTTATTCGGCCTTATAAGCGCCGGAAGAACGCATCTAAATAGGAGTGGTTTCTGGAGAGACCGGCTGAAAGGTCGCTTGTGTTTCATAAAGGACGTTATGCAACGTAGCGCTTGCCCGCGGGTTTCCGCTCACCCAGATTCACGAAGGTGCCACCCGAATCGATCGCAGTCTCCGCGCGGGCTTCCGAGATCAACCTCGTCGGCGAAACCCTCCCGCCGCTGATTGCCGAGGCCGGTGCAACTGCTCGCCGGCGTTTTGTCGAGTATTTCACGGCCAACATTCGCAATCCGAATACGCGCGCGGCCTATGCCCAGGCTATCGCGCAGTTTTGCCGGTGGGCGGAAGATCGGCAACTGCGGCTGGAGGGTTTGAATCCAGTACTGATCGCCGCCTATGTGGAGGAGCTGAACGCCAGACGCGCGGCGCCAACGGTCAAGCAGCACCTCGCAGCTGTGCGCATGCTCTTCGATTTTCTGGTAGTCGGCCAGGTGTTGCCGATGAATCCGGCCGCGTCGGTACGCGGGCCCAAGCACGTCACAAAGCGTGGCAAGACGCCGGTGCTTACCGCCGAGGAGGCACGAACGCTGCTGGATTCAATCGACCTGACGAACGTGATGGGACTTCGCGACCGTGCTCTCATTGGAGTTATGCTCTACACGTTCAGCCGAGTTTCAGCGGCGGTCGGCTTGAACGTCGCGGACTACTACACGATTGGCCGACGGAGCTGGATCCGACTGCACGAGAAAGGCGGCAAGCTCCACGAGGTCCCCGCGCATCACAACGCGGTGCTCTACTTGGACGAATACATCGAGGAACTCGGCGAAACGCTTGTCAACGACACTCCCCTCTTCCGATCGATGATCGGGCGCACTGGACGGCTGGGGCCTGACCGCATGCACCGGGTGGATGCTCTGCGGATGATCAAGCGCCGAGCGGAACATGCGGGGATTTCGTCCCGCATCAGTTGCCACACCTTCCGTGGGACGGGAATTACCACTTACCTGTCGAACGGCGGCACATTGGAGAAGGCGCAAGCCATCGCTAACCACGAGTCGGCGAAGACGACCAAACTCTACGATCGCACACGAGACGAACTGACCCTGGACGAAATCGAGCGTATTGTGGTGTGACTCGGCCCCCCGCCAACTAAAGAGCGCCGCGCGTACGGCACCCAGGACCTACCCCGCGTGCCACTCACGCTTGTGGCGGAGAGCGGTGTTTCCACGCGCCGAAAAAGGTCACGAAAAACGCGGCGGTGATCAAACCAACGACCACGATTTCCGCGACACCCACGTGTGGTCTGGTCCAAAACCCCCAGCGGGCTACGACCCAAAGCACTAGAAGCGATGTGGCGCATACGCGGGGGTTTCGTCGTAACCCGTATGCGAGTCCAATCACGATCAGGCCGGATAAGGTTCGGCGCCAAGCGCTTAAGTCGCCATTTATCAATCCACCTATCGATCGCCCGAGCAGCAGCGTCCCGCAGAAAAGGGCCGCGAGCATGCCGGGGATCATGTGGGGCTGAATCGACCGCCAAGCCCGACCATCATGGAACGGTTCCCCTTTGACGGCTGCACCAAGTCCGCTGCCCCGCAGCTCCTCCAAGTGTTTCCGCATGTGAATCGCGTACACCACATACAACCCCATGAAGATGCAGCCACCGTACATTACCTTCCTGGCCGTCGCTTCCATGTCCTTCGACCGAATGCCGATATCCCCAAGAATTTCAGTGTCCGATAACGCGAGTACTCCTAGCGTGAGCCAACCGACCGCAATCATGGCCAAATATGGCAACCCTCCCTTTTCCGCTTCGGCCTTGTTGACTGGCCGGACTAGAACCACATGAAGGATAAGCCCACCTACAATGACTCCTACTGACAATAACGCTAAGGAAGCGGTAGCCATGGGCGTCCGGCTGATTCCTCTACAACCACGGGGGCATGTTACTCTGCCTGTCCCCTATCAGGCGTTCCAGCTTTGTTGACCGGCCGAACCAAGACCGAATAAGCCCAATTGCCGCTAGCGAAAGAATGGCGAGGGATGCAGTTGCCATGGCGATCCCAGAACGAGCGATGGGAGAACACGGGTATCCCGCGTGTTTCTTCAGACGCTTCTGAGGAAGCAATTTAGCGTTTTGGCTACGGCCCGATCAGACCCGCATAGCGCAACCAGAAGACAATACGCACCAAAGCCAATCGGGCCTAGAGAAAGAGCCGCGAGCCCTCCACCCGCGGACACACCGCGGCCATAAGCGTCGATTCCTTTAACGCAAACTAATCCCCCCAGAGCAACCGCGCCAACCCCGCCAGCTGCTAGTACGAAGCGTCTGCCTCCTGCCGCCTTTCCTGATATCCTCGTCCCTATATACATTAGGATGGCGAAAACAACTACAGCGCCCGCAAAGACGGCCCACTCGCCAGCGGAAACTGGCACGATTGCGAGGACTGGAGCGTCCACGGGCACGACAACTGTGTAGTATTGCATCGATGGTCCGGGAGTTTTCGTCATTCGTCAGTTTGCACGACGACCCGCACCGAACCATCGGCATAAATCTCAAGTGAGGAAACGTCTGAAGTGGCAACATCTTGGGTTGCCGTCGCTGCAGCATCGATGTTGTCATATACCATACTCAACGAGTCGCTGTTTGCCAGAGAGGCCATTGTTGCCTCATTCGCGACATTGAATGAAATCGCCGAGGCTGCATCAAAGGCGGTGCCCGCGGCAAACCCTGCTGAGGTGTCAAGTAGAGCGGTGGTCGCGACGCTGTCGAAATAGGACTGACTGCTGTTCATAGGCACGCCCGTGACAAGGCTCGACACAGGATCGGTCCCTAAGAAAGGCTGTATCTGATTGGAGCCATACGCACTCAACGTCTCGTTCGTAAACGCCTCGGTAGCGGACGCAATGTCCTTTGCTTCAGATATTACGGCCATTACGCCGGCACTACCGGCGATTTGCAGGGAGCCATTTGTTAATGCGTGAGCGGCCGCGAAATCGCTCGTCATTGAGCCGGCGCTTCGGACGACAGAGTACCCAGACCAAGCATTACGTGCTAGCGGAACGACGCTATAGCCCGCCGCATTCGCAATGCCCCCGACTGCCATCGAGCCATAAGAGAGATCTTCGAATTCCGCGCCGTTGAGCAGCTGAATACCGGCATCGAAGATTCCTCCAGCCGCGAACCGCCCAATGACAGCGGGGGACGCGATTGCCCCAACCCCAAGAAGCGACCAAGCCGTGTTTTCCGCGGCACGTTCGAGTTCCATCGCGTACGTCGCGTTGGCGCCGACGTTTGTTGCAAACTCCGAAGCAGTGGTAATCGGTACGCCCATTTGCACCATTTGCGCCGTGGCCTGGGCGATTTGGCCGGTGTGTGCCGTCGTATGTGTCCATCCGAAAAGGCCTTGGATGTTGATCAGGTTCAAGCCTAACGGATCGACGAACTGCATGGGATTGCTCCGCACGAAGCCGTAAATATTAAAGCCGCCGCGCTCTCCGATTGGATCGCGGGAAAGCCACCTGCCGAGCCCGGGATGGTAGTAGCGTCGTCCGAAATAAACGAGCCCGGTTTCCAAATCATGGTATTTTGTGCTGTATCGCAGGGGTTGGTCGGCGATAACCATGTCTTGCACGTGCGCCCGAATCGTCTCCCCGAACGCGGAGTACTCGTAGGCGGCAGCAGTGGTGCCCGAGTTCGCATTAATGAGTGACACGACGTTGCCATTGCCATCGTAGGTCGGCAAGTACGCCTTCGCAGATGCGTAATCGCGAATCTCGAGTAGCCCGCCTATACCACCGGCTCGGTGTACCGAGCGCGTCACGTCGATCCCCCAGGTGTATGTCCGCACCAAGGAACCGAGAGTAGTCCCTCCAGGCGCATTCCATTCGGCGACGAGGTTGTTGCCGTCATAGACGAAACGGCGCGACGATATCTCGGTGTTGGTTCCCAGGTCGACCACGCGCTTTTGGACGCGGCGGCTGGCATAATCATAGCGGAATTCCAAGAGCCGGTTGGGAAACCCATAACTTGCGGCGAGCGAGGTCGTCTGCATCGAGACGAGACGATTCTCCGCATCGTACGAGTAGTCCCACACGCCATCGCTCGTCATGTTACCGTCGTGGTCGTACGTGAAGCTCTGCAGCGCGGCGGCGATGGATGCGGTACGAACGTCCGAGCGGTAGAGGTCATTGCCTCCGGTGCCGGCCCCCGGTTTCGCCGTGTAGATCGTGAGATTGCCATGCCATGGCCGCAGTGCGTTGTTCACCACGACCTCGTCGCTCCAGTAGCGGCCTTGCCGTCCGGCCTGAGCCGACTGGCCCTTCACGGCAACCTTGGTGTCGGCGTTTGCCGTGCCGGATGCGACGACCGTGTTGTTTTCACGGGAGACGTATTGGTTCAGCGCATTCGTGGCGTAGGCCTCAGCCAAGCCCGGCAGACCCGTCCGATTCGAGCTTTGACGGTTCCCGATGGTGTCGAAGGCGAACTCGTACCGGCGGCCCGGTAGCGGCTGTGCCTGGCTGTTCGGATCCGAATTCAGATATCCAATATCTGCGGTGAGTTCGCCACGACCGTTGTACGTGAAGATTCGGTGGGTGGCATCGCCGTAATCGGTGAACGCGTCACCCGACTGGACGACTGATTTCCGCATCCGCCGCTCATCGTAAGCGTAATCGAACTGAGTACGGGTGGCTGTGCTCCACTTGGAGGCAACCGAAGTCACGAGATCGCGCGTCGGCTCGTATGTACGAGTGACGTTGAACGGGTGTGCGCCGTCAATCGAGAGGCTCGACACGAGCGCCGCGTTGTTCAGGTAGGCGTAGCGGAAGGTGCGCGTGACGGCATTGGAGTTGACCTTCGTGGCCACGGTTTCGAACCGGCCGTTCGAGAAGTAGCCGTAGTCTTGCTCCAGGTCACTGCTGCTGCCCACGGCCGATCCGAGCTTGAAGCCGTCGTTGCGGCCGATCACCCCGGCGCCTTCGTACATGCGCGTAAGAACCTTGTTGTTGTAGAAGCCGCTCAGCGCCTCGCTGGCCAGACGCCAGGGCTTTGCCGAATCGTACACGAAATCGCGGGTGCCCGTCACATCGGTGGCGGTGTCGAGCTGACCCAGTCGGGTATGCGAGAAGCTGACGTCCGGCGTGCTGTCGGAGTAGTCGATGCTGGTGAGTTCGCCCGTGGCGCCGTTGTAGCCGTAGGTGGCGGTGACACCTCGGGCGAGCGTCCGCACGGCGGTTTGGCCGCGCAGATTATAAGTCTGGGTGACGGCTCGGCCCAAAGCATCGGTTTTCGAGGTGAGAAGACCGGACGGACCGTCATATGCCATCGTGGTCGTGTCCGCGGACCCCGGTGAGGTCGGCCAGGTTGCTCCTTCCCAACCGCTGCCGCCCCGGAAGGTGCTGATCGTGGTGAGATCGCCGTAAGTGGTGTCGTAACCGTACTCGACCGGGTAGGTGCCATCGCCCCACTCGCGATGGAGCTGGTCCCGCGCGTTGTAGGCGTAGCGGATGTAGTGGTTTCGCTGATCACGCCGCGAGACGAGGCGACCAGCCGAGTCGTACCCGAGGACAACTTGGCCGTTCGCGGCATCGGTGACGGTCAACGGCCGCATCGTGCCGGTCACGTAGGCGGTTGTGGTCGTATTGCTGCGCGAATCCTGGACGGTGGTTTGGCGCAGCAGTGAGTCATAGCCCCACGTGGTGCTGAGCCCGTCAAATCCGGTGACGGAACGCGGGAATCCGTTAACATAATTCGTGGTGCGCGTGCCGGTGATACCGCTGCGAGATTCCGTGCGGGTGGCGGTTCGGGCTGTCCGGTCGACCGTGAACTGAATGGTCGTCGTGTTTCCTTCCGCGTCGGTATTCAGCACCTCGGCGAGCCGGTTGGTCGGGAAGTTTGTGAGCCGGTAGCGCGACGTGGACAGTTGGGTGACCGTGCTGAGACCGAGTTGCGCATACACCTTCCTGTCGGTCCTCAGCCAGTAGGCCGAGTTGTACGAATCGAGATAAGTATCCGATTCCGTGATCCGATCACTCGACGCAAGGTCGAGGCTGTTGTTGCCGTCCACGTCGAGACCCGCACGCTTGAGCTGGCTCAGAGTATTGTACTCGAAAAGCTGAGCGGCGTAGCCGGTCCTGGTTGCCCTCGTGAGTCGGCCGACGGCGTCATAAAGGAACTCCTGCGTGACGGCGTCTTGGCCGGTGTAGCCGGGATGCTGGGTTTTCACCTGGCGTCCCATCCAGTCCACCCACCGCTTCGACCAGCGTGGAGAGGAAGACGTGCCGCTATTCAGCTGTGCGTAGCGCTGTCCGGAGGAAGATTCGACGCCATAGGTGTGATACACCGGCACAACACCGGCTCCGGTGACGGACGTGATGCGGCCGTCCACGTTCAAGGTCTGAACGACCGTAGCGCCAGACGCCTTGGTGATCGTGTGAGTGCGATTGGCTACGTTGTAGGCGTGAGTCGTCGTGCCGGCACCGGGCTGGCTCTCGGACGTGATCCGCCCTGCCGTGTCGAACTGCGCCGTGGCCACAATTTGCTCCGATTGACCCCAGCCGACCCGTTCCTCCGTGCGGTTGCCGGCCGCGTCATACGTGTACTTGAAAACCAGCGTGCCGATGACACCGGAGCCCTGCCGGGTGGCGGTTTCAACGCGGCCGGCCGAGTCGTGCGTGTACGTCGTGGTGACGCCCTGCTCGTTCGTTTCGCTGACCTTCAGGCCACCGACGTAGGTAGCGCTGTATTGCGCTCCATTGCTCGAAACACGTGAAATGAGTTCTCCAGCGAAATTGTACGTGAAGTTCGTCCAGCCGGTCTGGCGCCACGCGCCGCCACTCCAAACCGCTGTCTCCTGGCGTACAACCTGCGCTCGATTGTCGCGGATCGTCGTCTGGGCTACGGACTTCCCGTCGACGAGGTATACCGATTCGATCTCCTGGCTGTTGTAAGTTTGCGCGTAGGTGCCCGTGCCGGAGGTGGCGCTCCCGGTGATTTGCGTCACTCGGCTCGCGTTGCCGGGACCGGCGGTGAAAGTACCGGTCGATTCATTCCAAGTGCCCTTTTCGTAAGCGAAGGATTGCCGAACGTTGTCCGGTGTCGTCACCGAAAAAAGCTCACCGCGGTAGATGCTGTCGCCCCAGTTCAGCATGTACACGCAGATGACCGTCGTCAGCGAAGCCGTGCTGCCGGTAAAATCGGTACGTTCGATGCGATTGACGCCGTGGTTGTTGGCGTACCGCACCTCGTAAGTGTACGCGAACGAGGTCTTCGCGACGGCGACATTGTTGATCTTGGTCGTGATCAGCGAGGGTGCCCGTTGCGCGCCAAACTCGTCGTTCACGTAGTCGTATTCCGTCACCTCACCGACGGTGGGACTGAACCCTGGCGTCGAGGGTGAGTTCACGAAGGGTCGGAAACGGCGGGAGATGGTGCCCGCTCGGGTGGTGAGAGTTGTTCCCGGATCGTTATACTCGTAGGCGTCCCAACCGCCGTCGGCATAGATGGCGGACTTCAGGTAGCCGAGATTTCCGGGATTGCCGCTGGCGTTATAGTAGTCGTACGTCGACTGAAGTGCATTCGATCCTGAACCGACCTGCTCGACCGCGATGGCTTCACCGACCCCGGCGATGTTCAAGTAGGTGCGGGAGCTCTCGAGCACGGTTGTTGCCGGCAGCCCGGGCGCCTTCAACGCAATGGATTCAGACGTCCGAAGCGTGGCATTTCCGGCGCTCTGGGCGACGGTTTCATTGACGGAGGCGCTTCCCTGCACGGTCCACGGGAAGCGGGTCCAAACAAAATTCGGCCAGGTCTGCGTCTGTGCCAGACTCATCATCTCAGTCCGGGCGATCGGCGGGTTCAGATTGGCACTGGTCACGTCGCGGATCTCCTTCGTGAACTGCAGCGTCTTGGAGGTGGCACCTTGAGTTACGCGGTAGGTGACGTAAGGGCTGCCGTTGAACGTGCGCGGAGTGACGTTGTGATCCACAATCTGGTTCGGATTGTAGAACTTCAATTCGAAGCCGGTGGGATTCACCGTCACTACGTCCACGGCAACTTGGTTTGAGACAACTTGCCGGACCGTATCCCAAACCCGGTGCACCCACACCTCGTCCGAGGCACTTTCAAAGTCCAGGGCCGCTGGCGTGAAAAGCGGGGACCAATCGACGCGCGTACCGCTATCGATGAGGCTGACGACGCCAGCATCCGACCCGTTCAGCAGTTGGCCCAGAGCCGTGTGCCACTCGACGGCGGTCGCACCGGCGTTTGACGCCTGTCCGGCCACGCTCGGCCTGGTGGCGTCGTTGGCCACCACTTGGAAGTAGAACTACCAGCCACCATTGTAGGTGATTCTTGTGCGCGGCGTGCCGTCGATGAGGACGTGGTACCCGGCGGGGGCGATGATGTTGAGTTCGCCGGCCCCGAGGTTCTGGCCGCCAATGACGATCTGGTACACTTTGTCCGGTTCGACGCGAACGATGCCATTCGTACTTACGCCGAGGTTCGTGGTGACAGAACCGCCGCTGGCGTTGGAAGCCGAGGCGCTGCGGTACTGGTCGCCGCCTACGCTGGGGTCCGGGTGCAGAAATGTGCCAGATAAGGACAAGCTCCCCGGCTGTCCAACCGTGGTCTGAGCACGTCCCCAAATGCGGGCGGCGACCCCTTGCGAGCGGCTTTCCGTGGCCGCCTTCGTCGGCAGGACGAAAAGCGCGGTGAGCCAAAACAGGAGAAAGTAGCGGGCGCTCATCAGTTGGTCCCTCCCTGATTGCGTGCGCGATCGGCCTGGATGCGTTTGGTCCGCTCCAGCCGGTCCGCCTGCCGTTTGGCTTGGGCATGCTCTGGCGCCAGCTTGAGGGCGGCTTGATAGCTCTGCAGCGCGGCGTCTTGGTCCCCAAGGTAACGCTCTTGAACCAAGGCGAGCAGTGCGCGGGCATTCCCCTTCTCTTCGGCGGAGCTCGCGAGCGCCTCAGCACGGGCGAGATGCTGGACAGCGCTCTGCACAAGCCCGGGGACTGCCTCCATCCGGGCATGCTGCCGAGGAACGTCATGGGCCAACTGAAGCAGGCGAAGGGCAGTCTCGGTGCGCGCGGCGACGGTGTCTCGCTGCACTCGATCGGTGCCGACGATTTCGCGTTCTGCCGCTTCGGCATCGCCCGCCTTCGCGAGGAGCATGGCGCGCTCAACTCTGGTGCGTTCCGACTCCTCTGCCGTAGCAGTGGGGACAGGCTGCGCGAAAGCCAGGGCCGAGGTCGCGAGAAATGTGAAAAGTGCGGTCTTCATGAAGGGGTCAATTCGTCGGCCGGTGGATGAGTTGCTGCTGGGCGTTCGCACCGTCGTTCGTGATGGAGGCGGCATTGCTTCCCACGGCGGTTTCCGTAAGATTCGGAATGCCGTCTCCGTCTGAGTCGGCGTTGGGATCGACCAGCGTCAGGGTGGCGATTGCACTGGTCACCGATCCCGAGCCGTTGGAAACCGCGACCGTGTAGTTTCCGGCGTGAGCCGCAGAGGCATTGCTGATCGTATAAAGGGCGGATGTGGCGCCCGCGAGATTGGTGCCGTTCTTCTTCCACTGGTAGGAAAACGGGGCGGCGCCGTTGGCCGTAACGCCGAACGCAACGTCAAACCCCAACGTGATAGTACGCGACTGCGGCTGCCGGGTGATGACGGGAGCGCCGGTGTTTGAACTCACGACGACTGAAACCGTATTGCTGCTCGGTTGCCATCCTGAGCCGGCATTGTCGGCCGCCATACCCTTGAACACATACGTCCCAGGAGTATTGAGGGTGAGCGTCAGGTTCCGGGTGAACGTGCTGGCAGCCGTGCCGATGTTGTACGCGTTGCCGCCGGGGGGATTTTCGGTGCCCGTGTTGTAGCCTGCGCCGTAGTAACCCGCGTTCGGGCTCACCTGATCCACGTTCACGTACTGCAGATTGCCATCAGTATCATTGGCCGTGACCGAGATCACGACCTGTTGTCCGGCGGAGATACTGGTTTGGCTGGCGGAGATCGTGCTCGTCGGCCAAGCCGCGAAACACACGGAGCAAGCAAACAATGCAGCGGCTATCGTGGATAGCCGACGTGGCGTATTCATGTACGAACGGTTGCCGGTGCGCTCCCCTGGTGCCAAAGGCGCAGCGGCGGGATGTGGGGCATGGGCCGTCGGGGCGACGGGTAAGGAACAATGGCGCCAAGTATACCGTGTGCGCGTGGTAGGCGCTGGTGGGCGGACACCTACTTCTGTCGTTCGAGCATCCGACCACGCCTTTGCTGGTGACAACTGCTAGCCGAAACTGGACGGCTCTTGATTACGCGTTCCACAGGAGGCCATGGCGCGAGGTACCCGCAGGTAAGCCGCGCCAAGGCGATGCAGCGTCCTCCGCCTCGCACGTCATCTTCTTGCCTCATTGGTCCTCGGTCTCGGGCCACTGCTTTCGGCTCCAGCCGCAGCCGCGAAGATTCCTTGCGATTTCGACGGCACTCCCGTGAGCGAAGTCATCGCCAAAGCGTTTGGAGGACTTGGGTGCGTTCTATCGGCGGAGGCCCGGATGGTTACTGCGCCGGTCTGCATCGGCGGCGCTGACGTCGAACCGCACGCGCTGCTCAACTCCGTGGCAGTCGCCCGGATCTTGAGTGCTCGCCGGAGCAGTCACAATCCAGCAGGAAGAATCGCTCGACAGTGCGCCGCAGGGGACTCGTGTCATCGTGACGCGATTCTGTTTTGCCAAATCCGCAGACCGGCGGACGGGGCCGTCGATCGTTCGGTAGCCTTTGCCGGGATGCAGGACGTCGGGGCGGTTAAAGGCGGTTGCCGACCTCAACGGCGGGTGGCATGACAGCGGTGCCCCTTTGTCTACCCCAATGAAACGCAATTGGAATCCGCCCGAACTGGAGCGGACATGGTCAGTTTCGCGCGAGGAACTCGCGCTTGTGATGGAGTACCGCCCCATCCGACGCCTGGCCGTCGTGGTCATGCAGAAGTTCCTCCAATATACCGGCCGGTTTCCCCGGCAGCATCGTGAAGTTGCCCAGCAAGTGGTGACGTTTATCGCTTCGCAGCTGTCGGTGAGCCCGGTCATCTTTCCCGATTATAAGTTGGATAGCCGCAGCGCCGATGGGGACCGAAACGAGATTCGTGCTCGTCTCGGGTGGCGCGGCCCCAAGCAGGAGGATGCCGACGAACTCGCCGCCTGGCTGAGACGCAACGCCTTCGTTGACGAAATCTCCACGGAGCGTTTGGAGGAGGCGGCGCTCACGTGGCTAAGAGATCGAAAGATCGAACAAATGGCGGAGGGGCATCTCCGGCGGCTGGTCGCCGGCGCCGTCCGGGCGCATGAAGCAAAGCTTTACGAGCGCATCGCTAACGCCCTCTCGAAACAGGCCCGCGAATCGATCGACGGACTCCTTGTCACGCGCAGCGGCCCGCCAGAGTCGCCGCTGGATAGCGATCTGGTCGATTTGAACGACCTCAAAGCCGATGCTGGCCGGCTCGGGGTGGAAAGCATCCTCCGCGAGATCGCGAAACTGCGCCGGATAAATGAAGTGGGTTTGGAGGAGGGTGTGTTCGCGAATGTCCCGCCAAAGGCATTTGAGTCCCTGCGCCGGCGAGTCGCCACAGACCACGCGAGTCGGCTCCGCGAGCGCTCGCGCGTCACCCGATGGGCGCAGCTCGCGGTCTACTGCTGGGCCCGTCGCCGCGCAGTGATCGACGGGCTGGTCGAACTCTTGATTCAGATCATCCACAAGATCAGCAAGCGGGCTGAGGCCAGGGTAGAGGCGGAACTCCTGGCCGACTTCAAGCGCGTCCGTGGGAAAGTTCCGATTTTAGCGAAACTCGTGCGGGTGTCGCTGGATCGGCCGAGTGGCGTCATCAGAGACGAGATATACCCTGAGGTCGGCCTCGACACGCTAAGGGCGTTGGCGGCGGAATTCCGTTTTTCTGGGCACTCGTACCGCGAGATGGTCCGTACGAACGTGCTCTCGTCCTACAGTAAGCACTTCCGTCGGATCCTGCCTCTCATTCTGGACAACCTCACGTTCCGGACCAGTAACCCCAAATGCCAGCCGGTCATCGACGCTCTGGAGTTTCTGCGGACTCAACGTGGTCAGCAAACCCGCTTCTTTCCGCCACACGTCAGCCCGCCGCAGGAGGGTGTCATCCCGCCGAAGTGGGAAGATGCCCTGATCGAACAAGACACCACCGGGCGAGATCGAATCGTGCGGATCACATACGAGATTGGCGTCCTGCAAAGTCTCCGGGATGGACTCCGCTCCAAGACGATTTGGGTGGAGGGCGCCGACCGCTACCGGAACCCCGATGAGGACCTCCCGCAGGATTTCGACATCAAGACTAATGCGTACTACGAACTCTTGAGCCTCCCGAGAGACCCGGACAACTTCATTGACTCGGTACGTCGTCGCATGACCGATGGGCTACTCCGGCTCGACTGCGGTATGCGCAACAATCGCGACGTCCGGATCCTGGAAAGGAAACAGAACGAGGGGCATATCAGCGTAACCCCGCTCACGCCGCAGGAAGAACCCGAGAACCTCTCCGCGCTAAAAGACGAAATCTCGCGCCGCTGGCCGCACACAAATCTCTTGGACGTTCTGAAGGAGACGGAGCTTCGCCTCGATCTCTCCGACCTCTTCGAAACCGCTGCCAGCATGGAACGGATTCCACGGCTGGTGCTACGTCGCCGACTCCTCCTTTGCCTTTACGCCTTGGGCACGAACACGGGCCTGCGCCGGGTGCTGAACGCCGATGAAAGCGAGAGCTATGGGGAACTCAATTACACTAAAAAGCGATTCATCGACAAGACGGCGCTCCGGAACGCGATCTCCCGGGTTGCCGACGCCACGTTTTCGATCCGTCGGGCGGAAATATGGGGCGAGGGCACCACGGCTTGCGGCTCGGATTCGAAAAAGTTCGGCTCCTGGGACCAAAATCTGATGACCGAATGGCACATCCGGTACGGCGGCCGCGGCGTCATGATCTACTGGCACGTCGACCGCAAATCGGTGTGCATCTACTCGCAGTTGAAGCGGTGCTCCTCGTCCGAGGTGGCGGCAATGATGGAAGGCGTTCTGCGTCATTGTACGTCCATGCAGGTCGAGAAGAACTACGTCGACAGCCACGGGCAAAGCGAGGTCGGCTTCGCCTTCAGCGAACTCTTACGGTTTAACCTCATGCCTCGGTTGAAGGCGATCCACGCCCAGATGCTCCACGTCGTGGAGGCCGGCGACGTAAAGCGGTACAGCAATCTGAGGCAGATCCTCACGCGGCCGATCCAGTGGGACGTCATCCGGAACCAGTACAACGAAATGGTGCGGTACACGACAGCGCTGCGGCTCGGGTCCGCGGACTCGGAGTCGATTCTGCGCCGGTTCACGCGAACCGGCATCCAGCACCCGACGTATGCTGCCTTGTGCGAACTTGGGAAGGCCGTGAAAACCGCCTTCCTCTGTGATTATCTCCATTCGGAGCCGCTGCGCCGGGAAATCCATGAAGGACTCAATGTCGTCGAGAACTGGAACAGCACGAATTCCTTCATCTTCTTCGGGAAGGGCGGGGAGGTGGCGACGAACCGTATAGAAGAGCAGGAGATTTCGCTTCTGAGTCTTCACCTGCTTCAACTATCACTCGTTTACGTCAACACCCTCATGATCCAGAACGTGCTTCGCGAACAAGCATGGTGGCGAAGGATGGGCCACAGAGAGCTCCGCGCTCTCACGCCCTTGATCTACAGCCATGTGAATCCATACGGTCGGTTTGACCTCGACCTGAATCATAGGCTCGCCATTTAGGATGTGGCACAGGTCCACGGATTCGCATGTCACGGATGATGCGCAAGTAACAGCGCATTTTGCGCCCTATTGTAGCCATCGTCACTCTGGCCCCATTTCGCGGACTGGCCGCAATCGGTGAATGGCCGGCGGACCGATTGCGGTCCCAGACGCAGTAGGCCACGCCCCAGGGTCGCTCGAACCGCGCCGCAGCCCGTCATTCAACGGCTTCGACCGGGCGCACTGTCGTAGCCGCGGAGGAACTGCACGCCGTCGGCTTCCTCATGTCGATCCGGATCGACCAACACTTCGTACCCAAAGCCGCTGAAAGGTGCGAGGGGTTCGCTGCCGCGTGCCCGCAGCACGAGCTTTCCCGTGCTCGTCCAGCCCTGAGCGGTGATGAACTGAGGTGCAGCGATAAGGTAAGGCGACAGATGGTCGCGAAGCGCCAACTCGGCGGATACGGGATCGCTCACGTGCAGGTCGCGGACTCGGAAGAGAACGACTGCGGCGGTATTGCTGCCGGTGAGGACGGTGATCGCAGCAAAACGGTTGTCCGGCGCCCACAGCACCTCGAGTACCTTGCGAAAAGCTGCCAGGTCGGCGGCGCGAGGTGGCGGGGCTCGTCGGGATTGGCCCGCCGCGCCTCCTGCTCAGCCTCGACCACCCGGCCCCAGAGGATGAGTTGGCGGACATCCGCATTCGCCGTGCGCACCTGGCCGCTGCGCGTGAGCGGTTTGCCCGAATAGATGAGCGACTTGAAATTGAGGAAGTGGAAAAGCGTCTCCACCAGGCGGACGGGCAACAGCAGGAAGTCGAGCAGCACCCGCCCGTAGCGCACGCGGCGGTGGCTTTCATAGGGCCGCTGGATGAAGAGCAGCGTGCCGTCGGCGAGCTTGTGGGGCAGCAGCAGATCGTGGTCGGCGTCCTCCAACAGCGTCGTCACCTCTCCCGAATCGAGGTTCAGCTCGTGCAGCACGTACGGCCCTGTGCCCACGTGCCACCCCTGGGCGTTGCGGGCGATGCCGGCGGACTGGTACACCAGCCGGTCGCGCTGCCCGATCACCCAGGAGGGAGCCTGGTCGAGCGAGTCGCCTTCGGTGACCTGCCGGGTGTTGTTTTCGAGCGGATGCTTGAGCGCGAGGTGGATGGCGCCGTTCTCCCCCGTCTCGGTGAAGGCCAGGACGCCTGTTTCGGCGTGCCGCTCCATGTCGTCGACCTGCAGGTGGGGACGATGCAGCAACCGCCGTTCCTCATCCAGGCGGGCGGAGTTTTCGAACAGTCCGCCGAGGTCGCCGATCCGCATCGCGAACGTCAGGGCGCCAGAGGTGCTGCCGCGGGTGATCGCACTGCACTCGACGCGGACGGGGGCGGCATGGGCGATCGCCTGCTTGCCCCACACCGCGGCGTCCGGCATGCCCGCGACCCGCTCATCGCTTTCGCTTTTCCAGCCATGGCGACGCCGAGCGGACGCATGGCGCTCCTCCATCTCCTGGGCAAATCGGCTCTCCACCGTCTGCAGAGGCGCTGGCGGATTGTGGACGAGCAGTTTGCCGGCGGAGATGAAGGCGAAGGAGCTGGCCATGGGTGGGGTATAGGCGAATTGCCGGTGTCTGCTCAAGCCGCCAGCCGCGGCTGCGCCGCGATTCGAGGTTTCACGGTTCCGGGAGACGGAAAGGGGGACAGACCCCAAAACAGGAAGACGGAGAGGGGACAGACCCCAAAACAGGCTTCTGTGTGTTCCGTGGCCGTGTGGTGCCCATTCGGCGGAGCGGAATTGACGGAGTATATTGCACCGGTTGTGCTGGGCATAACTCCTTTCCCGATGCGCTCAACGTGTTGTGTTCTGGCGGTGATTTGGGTCCTGCTTTCGACGGGGTGCGGCGTGACCGGCGGTACCTA
This sequence comes from Verrucomicrobiota bacterium, assembly GCA_023457715.1. GTDB lineage: Bacteria > Verrucomicrobiota > Verrucomicrobiia > Opitutales > Opitutaceae > ER46. Next base: position 14,734 of record JAEWKR010000161.1, on the reverse strand, counting down.
CGCCCGCGCGGTGCCGCTCAGCCCCGCTTTGCGCAACGTTCAGACCAGGTCAAACGTCGCCGTGGGCACCGTCCTGACCTCGCCGGGTGCGGTGAGACACAAGGCGATTGGCGCGTTTAGCTTTGGACGGTTCGATGATGCCGATCGCGAAACGCTGCGACGATCGCTTGAACTCAGCCTGGCCGTACCATCGCGGGCGGAGCACGAGGTCCACGTCCGGATCCGCTACTTCGCGTCGACCGCCACGAACAACCGCATCGCCGCGCTGGCCGCGGTCGATTGGTGCGTGGCGAAGGGGAGCGAGCTCCTTGCCTCCGAACGGTTCTGGTCCGCCTACGACACGGGCGACCGCTTCATGAACACGGAAACGCTCGGCATGGCGAAGGGACACGTGCTCGACGCCATCACACAACGGGTAGCCGAACGAGCGCTGGCGGCGGCGAATGGCCTCGCTACACCCGCCGCCCCGAAGCACACCCATGACGACGCTGCGGCGGCCCTGCGCGGTCTTCCCGACATCATGGTGGCGGAGGCGAACGGACTGCTGGCGGCGGGGCTGCAGCTGGCGCTGGGCGGCGGTGCCGGCACCAGTGATCTCAAACCGGAGGAAGCGCTGCCACCGACGGATTGGAAAACGGAACTGCAACCGGCGGGGCCGTGAGGTGTCGCACCACCCAATCACTCCGCCTCTGGACCGAATGGTCCGTCGTTCTGGTCATCGGTGCGATTGGATCGTTCGTCGCTATCTTCCGGGCCCAGCCGATGGTGGTGCTAGGCGACGTGATATTTTACGGCGCAGCTGCGGCGAGTCTTGTGCGGGTGGGGTTCAAGCGCGGCGGCTTGTGGGCACTCGTCCTGTTTTACTGCGCCAACGCGGTGCATGTCGCGGTCATCATCATCGCCCTCGGTTTCGAAACCCGGTTCATCGACTGGATAATCGCCGGCCTTCTGCTCGGACACGGCTTCCTGTGTCTCTGGGCCGGAAACAGGCGGCAGACGCTTGTCGGTCATTCTGCAGGACATCGTGACGCCATCAAGTAGGGTAGGCATTGAGCTCCACCTCAACCTGCCGTGACCGCCCAATCTGCCGGGCAACACCCCTGTTCATCGCAAGAAATGCATTGTCTCCTGTAATCTACGGAGAGCCACGTCCGGGCGGGTGCGGTTACACTGACTTTAATCACCCAGGATGCCCAGGGCCTCCTCGGCGGTCGCTTGCCGCAGTCACCTAATGCCACCGATCAACGTCCACGACCATGCCGACCGTCTCGTCTTCGAGCCGGAGGGAGTCCTTTCGGTGGAGGACGTGATCGCTGCGATCTGGGAGCACTACGAAAAGGCCGCGGGGCGCCCCGTCATGTGGCTGCTGCCTTACGGTAGCGTGGAGGCGCTGTCGCTCGACGACTTCAACCGCATCGCGGCGATCAGCCGGAAGGTGATCCCACCGGAGGGTCGCGCGAAGACGGCCTTAGTGGTGCCCGACGCCGCCGGCTTCGTGAAAATGTGCAAATATCTGAACGCCGCCCTGGCGACCGGTATCCCCGTCGAGTACGCGGTCTTCAATTCCGAAGCGGCCGCCTTGAAGTGGCTCGGGCAGCGCTAGCGGAGCAAGGTCCGGCCCGTTTGCTTCGCCGCTCCGCGGCTGATCCGTCTCTGCTCGTGCCGGGACGGCATTCAACTGCAAACCATCCGCAGGCAGGCGAATACGCTGAAGTCCACCCCGGAACGAGCCGACCGTAGGGGAAGCCGCCATGCGAATCCACGCCACCCGACCGACGGGGAAGGTCCAGCCGTTTGCCGCCAACGAGACGTTCTTCTCCACCACGGACCGTCGGGGCATCATCACGGCCGGAAACACCGTGTTCGCCCGCACCAGCGGCTATGCGCTCGAGGAACTGGTGGGCCAGCCTCATAACCTCATCCGCCATCCCGACATGCCGCGGGTGGTGTTTCATCGCCTGTGGCAGGCCATGAAGGCGGGCCGGCCTTTCTCCGGCTACGTCAAGAACCAGGCCAGGAACGGAAATCACTACTGGGTCTTCGCCCTCCTCGTGCCGGTGGAGGACGAAATTCTTTCCGTCCGCATCAAGCCGACGTCCTCGCTGCTCGAGACCGTCGAGCTGCTTTATCGCGAATTGCTGTCGGCCGAGGACGCCGCCCTGGCCCAGGGAGCGAGCGAATCCCAGGCCTGTGCCGCCGCCGCCGCGCTGCTGCCCAGCCTGCTCGCCGGGCTCCACTTCGAAGACTACGAATCGTTTGCGCATCACGCCCTGAACCGGGAGATCAAGTCGCGCGACGCCGAACTCCGTCGTCTCGGGCTCACGCTCTTCCGCCGTGAACTCCAGGGCCGCCAATCCTCCGGCCTGGCCCGCTTTCATGGCCAGGCGCTGTCCGCCTATGAGCGGCTTTGCGGGCTGTTCGGCAGTCTCGATGCCTTCGTCGAGCTGCATCAATCCATCCGGGAGCGGCAGCGGGCCGTCGCCTCGCTCGCCGAAGACCTGCGGCTCGGCGCGCTCAATGCCCACATTGCCGCGCATCCGCTCGGCGACCAGGGGGTCACCGTCGCCACCCTGGCCAGCGCGCTCAATGGTCACGGTCGCGTCGTCACGCGCAACTTGTCCACGCTGGCCGAGGCCATCACCGTCACCACGCAGGCCGCCGCCGGCATCGCCGCGCATATCTCATCTTCACGCGTGCTGATCGAGGTCCTGCTCGGCTTCATCGCCGAGATCGCCGTGACCCCGGCCGAGTCGGACCAGCAGGAGCGGCTTCGCGGTCTGTGCGGTCACCTGTGCGCGGCGCTCAGCCACATGCTCGCCGAGTCGAAGCGGGCCCTCGAGGCCCTCGCCAGCCACATCCCGCGGGTTCGCGCGGGAAATGAGCAGCTCCGCCAGGACATCGTTTATCTTCAGGTGGTCCAGATCTCCGGACTGATTGAGGTCGCCCGTCTGCCCCAGGCCGACGATCTGCGCGCCTCGTTCACCCAGCTCCGCGACCAGGTCGGGCAGGGCAAGCGCGAACTCGACGCGCTGGCCGACATCGTGGCGCAACTCACCGGGCTTGCTCACTCCACGCCCCCGCAACTGGCCGAGGTCGCCCTCTCCGCCGGCCGGATGGATCTGCCCGCGCTCGTCGCCTGACGTTACTGCGCCCGGGCCGCGGCCTTGCCGGGTGCCTCGTCGGCGGCGGGCAGGTGCAGGACGAACGTCGCGCCTTTCCCCCGACCGTCGCTGCGTGCGGTCAGCGTCCCGCCGAGCTCCTTCGCGGCCAGAATGCTCGAATGCAGCCCAAACCCGTGTCCATTCGACTTCGTCGTGTACCCGAAGGCGAAGATCCGGGTCATCTGCTCCTCGGAGAGCCCGACGCCGTTGTCGCTCACCGCGATCTCCGCGCCCCCGGTCGGCGAAGTCTGCAGGTTCACCGTGATTCGCTTCTCCGGCGGATTGGCCGCGTCCACCGATTCCCTCGCGTTGCGCAGCAGATTGCTCAGCACCTGAAGCACCTTGTGCCGCTCCACCTGCACCCGCGGCACCGGCATGAACTCGCGCGCGAGCAGGATGCCATGGCGCTGGAGCGACGCCTCCTCGATCCGCAGCGCATATTCCACGAGCTCGGAGGGCGGCACGGTCTCCACCACGCCGCGGGCCCTGGCCTGGTCCTGCTGGGCCGACACGATGCCGCGAATGTGCTCCACGCTCTGGCGCAACGCCTCGAGGTCGCGCACCAGTTGCCCGCGTTCCTCGTCGAGATGACGGCCCAGCTGGCTCAGGAAATCCGGCACCTGCTGGCCCCGCGGATCCTGCGCGAAAAACGCCGGCAGATTGTCCTTCTGCCCCGCCAGGAGCTCGCCGATGCGCGTCACCGACGCCACGCGCAGGTCGCGCAACCGGGTCAGCGCCAGGCTCGCGGTCGTGGTGACGCTGGTCAGGGCGTTGCCGAGATTGTGCAGGATCCCCGTCGCCATCTCCGCCAGCGCGGCGCGGCGCGACGCCTCGATCAGGTGCTGCTGCGACTCCTTCAACTGCTGCTCGATTGCCCGCAGGCCGGTCATGTCCCAGAAAATCACCTGGACGCCCAGCGGACGTCCATGGTTGTCGTGCAGCGGCACCTTCTTGACGTGCAGGAATCGTCGGCCGCGCCTGTCGTCCCCCGTCGTCGTCTCATACTCCAGCGGCGTGCGCGTCTCCATCACCCGGCGGTCGGACGCGCGATGCTTGGCCGCGGCCTCCGCCGGATAGATCTCGCCGAGGTCCCGGCCCACGAGGTCGCGCACGGCCCGGCCGACGAGTTGGCCATACGCCTCGTTGGCGTAGGTGCAGCGCCCCTCCGCATCGCGTCGCACGATGATCTGGGGCAGGCTCTCCACCAGGGAGTGATAGAAGTATTGGGAGGCCTGGACTTCCTCGTAGGACTGGGCGAGTTCCGCGGTGCGCGCGGCGATGCCCTGGCGCAGCTCCTCGTTGTGCCGGCGCAGGCTCGCCACCCGCCAGCGATAGAACCCGGCTGAAACGCCAACCAGGCCAAGGACCGTGGCGGCGACGAACCAGACGGTCTCGTAGAACGCCGGACGCTGCACGAGGGTGACGCTCGCGCCCGTCTCGTTCCACACGCCGTTGTCATTGCACGCGATCACGCGGAACCGGTAGGTGCCCGGCCGCAGCTTGGCATACACGGCCGACCTCCGGTTTCCCGCCTCGATCCACTCCTTGTCCCAGCCTTCCAGCCGGTACCGGAAGCGCACATGGGTAGGGCTGATGTAACTGCACGCGGTGTAATCCAGCGCGACGAAACGCGTGCCAGCGGCGAGGATATTCTCGGACGCCACGGCCTGGATCTGTCCGTCGACCGTCAACCGCTGGAGGTGCACCGGCGGCGGCGTGGGATTCGCCACCAGCGCCCCCGGAGTCACGATGGTCAGCCCGCCGCGCGTCCCATAGTAGAGCGTGCCGTCCGCGCCCACCGCCGTGTTGGGCGAGGAGCCAAACCCAACCTCCGCGGGCCGCACCCCGTCGCCTTCGACGGCCTGGCGCAAGGGTGTCGAGGTCTGCCGCCCCTCGGCCACCTCGAGCAATTCGGCTTTCGAACCCCAGATGATCCCGCGCGGTGAGCCGAGCCAGAGCCGCCCGGCCGCATCCTCCGCGATGGAGGAGACCAGGTCGCTGAACGGGGCCGTCAGGCCTTCCGGGTTCAGCCACCGGCCCTTGCGCAGCACGGCCAGCCCGCGTCCTTTCCCGCCGACCCAGAGGTCGCCGGAGGCATCCTCGTAAAGGGCGCGCAGGTCGAACGTGTGGCGCCCGACATGAAACTGGTAATCGTCGCCATCGATGACGAGGAGCGCCGACTCCCGCAACCCGACCAGCACCCGGCCCCTGGCGTCCTCCGCGAAGACCATGCCGATCGGAGGCATCGCATTGGGATCCGGATGGCGGCGGCGGATGGTTTCGGTGAGGGTGGTGTACTTGCCATTGCGATACGTCGTGACCCCCAGCGATTCGGAGCCGATCCAGAGGACGCCTCGACGGTCCTCGTACAGCGCGCGGATCCGGACAAACTCGGGCAGCTCGCGCAGGGTCCCGTTCTCCCACACCCGCAGCGTGCTGCGGGTGCCGATCCACACCCGGCCATCCCGCGTGGGACACACCGACCACACCAGGTCCTCGGGGGTGTTGCCGGTGGCGATCGTGGTCGTGGTGCCGTCGGGGGCGATGCGCGCCACGCCGCCCCGCGGCAGGCCGGCCCACACCGCGCCGTCCGGGGCGATCGCGACGGTCCGCGTGTTGCTGCCGAAAAGTCCATCCGGCGGCGAGGCCATGCGGAAGCCGGACGGACGGACCCGGTAGACGCCGTCACCCGCAGTGCCGACCCAGTGGCTCCCTTCATGATCGCGCAGGAGGCTGCGCGGATTCTGCACCGCCGGCAGCGGCAGCCGTTCAAAATGCGGCTCGTTCCCGTCCCGGAACACGAACAGCCCGCTGCCGATCACCCAGAACCGGCCATCCTGGTCGAGATGAAAGCTCTCGATCTTGCCGCCGGGAAATCCCTGCGCCGCGCCGAATCGCGTCATTTCGGCGCCGCGTTGGCGAAACAGACCCTGGTCGGTGTTGAGCCACCGCGTCCCCGGCACGCTCTCGAAGATGGAAATGATCTCCCGGTAGGTCCCTTCGGGCGGCTCGACGCGTTCGTGCCGGCCGTCGCGGTAGCGGAACAGGAGCCCCTGGCCGCCCCACCAGACCACGCCTTCGGCATCCACCGTCACGAAGTCTGCGCGCTGGCCGGAAGGGGCCCCGGTCTCGGGCCCGTGCACCCGGCGGCGGCCGTCGCGGTATTCGTGCAGCCCCCGGCTGAGCGCGGCAATCCAGGCCGTGCCCTTGCCGTCGACCGCGACGGCCCCCACCGGGCCGTCGTCCGTGCCGATGCGGGTGAACGTGCCGTCGCGATACAGGGCCAGACCGCCTTGCGTGCCGATCCACAACCCGTTGACGGGATCGTCGACCAGGGCGCGAATGAGGTTCGCGGGCAGCTCGGGCGTATTGCCCGTGCGAAACACCTGGAACGTCGCGCCGTCAAAACGGACCAGCCCCCCTTCGCTTCCGATCCAGATGTAGCCATCGAGAGTCTGGCGCACGAACGGCGCGGCGTTGGTCGGGAGGCCGTCGTGAACGTTGTAATTCGCCAGCGCGAAATTCTCGGCTGCGCTGAGATTGCCGCTCCCCAGCAGGAGGCTCAGCACAAGCCAGACGCACCGCACCAGGGCAGGGGCGGGGAGAGGGGAGCGGCGGGCGAGGGGGCGGGCGGAAGGCCGCGACGCCTGCGGGGGGCACGCGTGAAGCGTCCGAACCATGCGCAACTATCGGCACCGAAGTTCCAAACTTGCGCAAGGATTTGTCATTAGGCGGAAACGTCTGGACCTTCGCGTCGCTTCGCGACCGTCGCGGCCAATCCGTCCCGGCTCAGCCGCCCGAGGCAAATCCCGGGTAAAGCGTCATGCCGCCGTCGACATAGAGCGTGGCGCCGGTGATGTAGTCGGCCTGGTCGGATACGAGCCACGCCGCCACGCGCCCGATGTCTTCGGGTTCGCCGATGCGCTGATAGGGGATCAGCTTCAGCAGCGCCTGATAGGCCGCGGGCGTGCTCCAGGCCGGTTCATTGATCGGCGTGCGAATCGCGCCGGGGGAGATCGAGTTCACGCGGATCCGGTCCGGCGCCACCTCCTGCGCGATCGACTTCATCATCATGGCCAGCCCTCCCTTGGAGGCCGCGTAGTTGACGTGTCCGGCCCACGGGATGACGTCGTGGACCGAACTCACGCAGAGAATTTTTCCGGCGGCGAGGGAACGCTCCTTTGTCACGCCTTGGCGCCGGAACTGTCTCACCGCGGCGCGCAGGCAAAGGAACTGGCCGGTCAGGTTCACGTCGATAACCCGCTGCCACTGCTCGAGCGTCATCTCGTGCAAAGGGGCGTCCTGTTGAATTCCGGCGTTGCTGACCAGGATATCGAGGCCGCCGAACTCCCGCACCGTCCGGTCGAACATCGCCTCGACCTCGTGCTCCTTGCTCACATCCGCGCCGATCGTGAGGGCGCGACCTCCGCCCCGGGCGGCCAGCTCAGCCGCCTCCTCGCCGCCGCTTCGATCGCTGCCGTAATTGACGGCGACGTCGGCGCCGGCTTCGCCAAGGGCGATGGCGACGGCGCGTCCGATGCCCGAACTGGCGCCGGTCACCAGGGCCCGTTGTCCGCGCAACAGCTGGGCGGCGGGAACCGGCGGCAACGAAACCTCGGGAAAGGTTTTTTGGATAAAGGCATCATCAGGCGTTGGCTTCACGTTCGCATAGAGCCCTGGAACGCGCTCCGGTTCGACCGCCTCGCGGGGCGGGTGGTGATGTTTCAGTTCCGGGCCCCGCGGGTGGGATCGGCCCACAAATCTGTTGCCTTTGGGTTACAATCGCAACCCGCCAGCGCTCGGCAACTTCCGGCACTTTGACGGATTATCACGTCCAGTTTGAAGGTGATGGCATTTCGAACCACGTGGACACAAGGTTGAAGCGTTCGCTCCTATATCCCGTTTTCGCGCGCCGCGCCACAAGGTGGCCACACGCGTCCCACAAAAGTGCCACCTTCGATGTGACACGAGGGAAGGGGGAAACGAAAAGCGGAAGCGGAGGCTCGCCGCGCCCGGGGTGTAGCTGCCTCTGAGCCGGCGGCGCTACCTGTCGGCTCCCCATCGCGGACCGCGCCTCAGCCGGCGTGCAACGTGATCTGCCGTCGCATGGCTTTCTGGTCACAGCGTCTGGTCGTCGCCCCCGTCACGGCCCAGCCAACGTGATCTCTAGAATCCGGAACAGGCCGGCGGGGACGTTTACCGTCAATCGCTCGTTTTCGACCGGCAGGGATTCCCCCGTGAGAAGGTCCGCGACGTGGCGGGCCTTTATTCCCTGCAAGGTGACTTTGGCCTCGTGGTCGAGCGGCTCAAGATAGGACGGATCGACGAGCACCACGCGGATGTGGGTGGCGTCGATCCGTGACGCCGACCAGTGCACCCCTGTGACACGGACGGGCAGAGCCGAACCGCCTTCCTTCACGGCCGCCGCGACCGTGGGCAGAAACGCTGCCGGCGGCATGCGCGTCTGCGCCTCGTCATACCAGTAGCGTCCGTCCGTCAGGAGCAGACGTTGGAAGCGGTGCCCGGCCCCGTGGGCCGCGTCCGCGGGCACGATCGGCACCAGCCCGTTTTCGCCGGTCGGCAGAAAATTCAACTGCCGGCGCGTCGAGCCGTACAGGACACCCGCGGCGTCGTGCGCCGCCAGGGGGGCGCCACCCCAGTAGCCGTCCAGCCGGTCGAACACGAGTTCCGGATGCGTGTCGGTGGGAAACCGATACGAGTGACCGTTAATCCCGTGCGCGAGGAAATCCGGGGCGGGTTCGCGCATCCCCACCGCCGTCGCATTGAGCGAAAGCAGTTCGTCACGCGCCGGGATCGTGATCGCACCCCGATTGATCAGGTCGTAGAACGGCCTCAGCTTGGCATAGACTGCGGCCGTGAAAGGCCCCTGGTGCACGTCAATCATGAACACGTCGGAGCCGAGGGCGGCGCGTGACACCAAGTGGCGCAGGTGATGCGTCGGCACCTGCTGCCCGCCCCATTCCCACATGCGGTCCCAGTTGGCCTCGTCGGTGACAACCCGTGCCGCCCAGGAGTCGAAGGTGCCAGCTTGCCAGAGCCCGACGCGGCCGGCCAGACTGAGTTCCTGCGTCCGGCAGTTCGTTTCCTCCAACGCCGGCACGAACACGTCGCGATACATCGGATCCAGCAGCACGGCGCGCAGAAACGGCACATAACACGTCGCGTTCCAGTAGACGTTTTTGTTGCGGAACAGAATCTTCTTCCCGCGAGCACGGCAAAGCTCGGCGAGCGGGAGCAGGATCTCCTGCACCACCTCAGCCATGTGCTCGTCAACGCCCTCCAACTCGGCGAACTCGAAGCCCCACAGGTGCCGCGGCGAAGCCTCGACGAGGCGGGAGAAGGTCGTGAGCGGAAAATGCACGGCGTGGCCGTGCCCGGCCCAGACGATGAAATCCTTGGTCGCGTTTTCGCGCGCGAAGAAGTTGGGCCATGTCTTCGGCGGTGCCTGTCCCGTCGCAGCAACATCTTCTATACACTTTACATAATGCTCATTGTGCGGGACGAGACCCGCGGTTTCCAGAACCCACACCGACTACGGGCAGGCCCCGGACCCTAAGCCGGAACGATTCAGTTAACCACGAATGGACACGAATCGACACGAATGAAGACCTGGGAAAATCATCACTTCCGCGTAGGCACAAAACAGTGAGCGGGACCACGGACGGGCTGCATTCGAGTTTACTCTCCTATTCGTGTTCATTCGTGTCCATTCGTGGTTAATCCGTCTGCATGGTTCCGGCTAAGGTAAACGCGACCTCCGTGCCCTTTCCCGGTTCTGAACGCGCCGAAATCGTCCCGCCATGCCGGTCGATGATCCGTTTCGTCACGGCCAGACCGACTCCCTGCCCGCTGAACTCCGAGGAGTCGTGCAGTCGTTCAAACATCCCAAACGCCTTGTGCGCATAGGCCATGTCGAAACCCACTCCGTTGTCGCGCACGAAGTACACGGTTTCGGCCCCGTCACCGGCCCGGCAGCCAACCTCGACCTCGGGCCGTGCCGTTCTCTGCGTGAACTTCCAGGCATTCTCGAGCAGGTTCTGCAGCGCCGAGGTCATCAACCCGGCGTCCCCGATCGCCGTCATCCCGGTCTGCACCGTGACCGCCACCTGCCGGCCCGGATTCTCCGCCGCGAGATCCGCCGCGATCGCCCGCGCCATTTCCGTCAAATCCAGCGGTTCATGCCGCAAGGGAGCCTGCGTCACCCGGGCCAGCGTCAGCAACCCTTGCAGCAGCATGTCCATCCGGCGCGTCGCCGCATGGATCCTGCTCACATAATGGCGCGCCTCCACGCTCAGCTCGGACGAATGCCCCTCGACCAGCGCGTCACTGAAACCGATGATGGTCCGCAAGGGACTGCGCAGGTCGTGCGACACCGAATACGAAAACGACGCCAGATCCGCATTCCGCGCCTCCAGTTCCGCCGTGCGCTGACGGACGCGCTCCTCGAGCTCCGCCATCAACCGTTCATTCGCCGCCAGCGCCCGTTGCCGCTCGACCGCGGTGCGGGCCGCCAGCAACAGCAACGCGGTGCAAAACACGATGCCCGCGGCCGCCACCGCATTGCTGAGCGCAAACTCCCCGACCAGCGGATCCGCCTGCCGGTTGTCGGCCATCGAGGTTTCCCGATAACGCGCCGCCGCCATGCCCACGTAATGCATGCCGGCGATCGCGCCGCCCATCAGCACCGAACTGCCCCCTTTCATCCAGAAGGCCGAGCGCTCCGATTTTGGAATCGAGTGGGCAATCTTCAAAGCGACCCCTGAGGTCACGATCGCGATCAACACGGACAGCGAAAACAACCGCGGCTCGAAATCGATCGCGGCCGGCATCCGCATCGATTTCATCCCGAGATAGTGCATGGAGACGATCGCCAGGCCCATCGCCACGGATCCCGTCGCCAGGTGGAAAAAGCCGACCCTGGCCCGGTCAATCAGCAGGAACGCGATCCCGGCACCTGTCGCCGCAGCCACGATCGAGGCCACGCTCCACGTCCCCGCGTAGCTCACATGCATCGGTCCCATGTCCAGCGCGAGCATTCCGACGAAATGCATCGTCCAGATCGCCAGTCCCATCAGCGACGCGCCGACAAAGAAGAACCGCTGCCGCACGGTTGCCTCCGTCGTCGACCGCATCCGCTCGGCACATTCCAGCGCGCCAAACGACCCGAACACCGCGATGACCACCGAGAAGGCCACCAGCCGGGCGTCCCATTGAAACGTTGCGACGACGCCGTCGGGACTGACGACACACATCGAGGGATCAGGGGCGCGGGGGGACATGGACCAGGGATGAGACGAAGCCGTCTGATGTAGGAGCCTGCGCCCGAAGGGAAACCGAAACTGTAAGAAGCTCCAAACGATTCGCCGAAAGTTGACGGCCCGACCGCCCTTTTCCCGGGGACCTTGCGCGCCATGATCCCCATTTCCGCGGCCCGCCGACAGGCCGAACTTGCGCCGGTTGTCAGGCTTCGGGGCTCGATCAGGCGAACGGAAGCGACATTTTTTAGACAAATCCCCACCGCCGTGACGCTCTCCAGGGAAACAACGCCCGAATCACCCCGCATGGAGGCTTGCGATCATGATGATTGGAAATCCTGGTACCAGACCTACGGCCCCAAGCTGTTGCTCTGCGCCCGCCAATGGACGCACCACGCCAGCGACGCCGAAGACGTCGTGCAGGAGGCTTTCGTCCGCTTCTGGCGCCATCAGCGTCACCTCGGCGGCGACCCCATGCCTCTCCTGGTCACGTCGGTTCGCCGGGCGGCCTTGGATCTCGCGCGGCGCGACGGGCGGCGTTCCGGGCGGGAGCATCGGCTCCTTGCCGGCGCGACAGAGGGCGACGTGGCGTGGTTCGCCTGCACGCTCGAGTTGGACGAGCGCCGCGTTTCCCTCGAACGGGCCGTCCGCCAGCTTCCGCCGGAACAGCGCGAGGTGCTCGTGCTCAAGATTTGGGGTGAGCTCACCTTTCAGCAGATTGCGGCGGAACTCGGGGTCGCGGCCAACACCGCCGCCTCCCGTTATCGCTATGCCTTGGGCGCCTTGCGTGAGCAGCTAGCCCGTGCCGAATGCCATGGATGAAGATCTGACCTGTCTCGAGGCCGAATTGCGCGCCCTGGCGCCCTCGCCGCCTCCCGTGACCCTGGAGCGCCGCATCGCCGCCGAGCTGGCTGCCGGGTCCGTCTCCCTCCCGTGGTGGCGGCTGGCGCTCCTGCCCCTCGCGACCGCCGCCGGGTTTGCGGGTGTCCTGTGGCTGGCCCGGCAACCCTCTTTCACCCGCGCTGATCCCCCCGAGGAAACATCCGCGGTCGCGTCCGTCCCCGAACCTGCGCCGGACCGCTTCCGGCCCGTGCGCATGGAAAACGTGCTCTATGAGCGGACCGAGGAGGAGGTCGTCACCGCCACCGGCGCTCCGGCCCGGCGTGAACGCCTCCGCTATGTGGATACGATCACCTGGCAGCATCCGCGCACGAACGCTTCGCTCACCTGGAGCGTGCCTCGCGAGGAAGTGCGCGTGGTCCCCATTCAACTCCACTGATTTCCAACCCATCCCAACCATGAAATTCATGACCTCGATCACCACCGGCGCGTTCGCACTCGTCGCCGCTTGCGCCGCCTTCGCGGCCGATCCGGCTCCCGCCGCGCCCTCTCCCACCCCTGCGACTCCGGCTTCCGGTCCGCGTCTGCGCGTTCTCCACGGTTCGGACGCCGCGGACGAAGAGGCGGGACAGGTGAGAAAGGAAATACGCGTGCGCCGCCACGAACGGGCCGGGCCAAGGGAAAAGGTCACGTTCCTGGGCGTGGAAACGACCCCCGTCAACCGGACGCTCGTCGAGCAGCTCCAACTCGCCACGGGCGCGGGTCTTGTGGTCCGTCGCGTCGTCCCGGACAGCGCCGCCGCCGCGGTGCTCAAGCCCCATGACATTCTGCTCAAGTTCGACGACCAGATCCTGATCGATCAGAACCAGCTGGGCGTACTGACCCGAAACCGCAAGGACGGCGACGAGGTCACCCTGACTTACGTCCGGGCCGGGCAACAGGCGACCGCGAAGGTGAAGTTGACGGTGCGGGAAGTGCCTAAACCGGCCGACGTTCTCCGGCATCGTTTCCATGGCCCCATGGACGGCCCCCCCGGCCAGGCGCACAGCTTCCACTTCGCGCCCACCGGTGATCGGCAGAAAGTCGAGCGCGTGCTCCAGCTGATGAAGCGGGGCCATGGACCCGGCCGTCCGCCGGTCAACATCCGGATCGACCGGGAGAAGGGGCCCGGCGTGCGGGCGGTGAGCGTGGACGGCGGCCAGAGCAACCTGGTGTTCTCCGACGAGGCCGGTTCGCTCGAGTTATCCGTCAACGGCGCCGAGAAGTCGCTCGTGGCCAGGGACCCCGCTGGCAAGGAGCAGTTTGCCGGGCCGGTGAGCACGCCCGAACAGCGGCGCGCCATGCCGCCCGAGGTCCGTGCGCGGCTCGAGTCGCTCGAATCAATGCAGGATGTGGCCTTCCACGTGGACGATGCTTTCGAAGGCGCGGAGATGAAGGTCCTCGATCTCGACGAGGAAGAGGAGATTTGAATCTCGGTCAGTGTGTTAGCTGAACCGCCCTGGGAGCGCCTGGCCGCTCCCCAGGGCTTTTTCGTTTTCGCCGCAGCGATCGCCACCCGTGGCTGCGTTCGAGGGAACGCGCCTGCCATGGCACAAGCCCGCCAACGGGGTGAACACCCCCCTCATCGTCTCCGTGACGCCATCGGGAATTGCTGCATGCAACGTTCCGGAGGTCGGGCGGCCGGTTGTAGTGGCGGGAAATCCTCGGAGGGCGTACTTCGTTGGACCAGACCCACTTCGCCTTCCCTACCCTTACCCCGTATGAATTTTCCCGACCCGAATCTTCCCCCGTTCGTGATTGTGGATGACAGCGAGGACGATGCCTTCCTGCTGCGCTATCGGTTGCGCCAGGGCGGCATCGCCAATCCGGTCGTTTCCTTTACCGACCCGGTCGCGGCGCGCGAATACGTGGCCGCGTCCTACATCGTCAATGCGCCGCCTCAACTCCTGTTCGTGGACATCCGCATGGCGGGTGGCTACAACCTCATCGCCGAACTGCGCGAGGACGCTCGTTTCGACGATACCCGGATCGTCGTCTTCACGTATTCCAACGATCCGCTCGATGTGAAGCGTGGACTCCAGATGCGGATCGACGGGTACATTCTCAAATTCCCCGACCCTGACATCCTCGCCGAGTTTGTGGCGCACGGCCCGTGGTTCGAGATCTCCCGCCCCCGTCCGGAAGCCAAGCGCCACGTGCTCTGCGCTTGAACGCATTTTGGGATTTGAGCTCCCCCGAGTCTCAAAGCTCGAACCTGGATTCCGAAGTAGCCACAGAGAGCACAGAGCTCCGACAAGGAGGACACGGAGGCTCGGTCCTTGGACAAACCGGTTCATCGCGTGACGCCCAAGACAGTCGAACCAGGTGGCTCGGGGCTTTGGTAAGTTGTCCCGCCTTTAGGCGGAAGGTTTGCGCGCCACCGAACCAACATTCCGCCTGAACGCGGGACAACGTACC
>JAEWKR010000160.1 GCA_023457715.1 Verrucomicrobiota bacterium | reverse complement strand
ATTACACCCGTGACTTTCTCCGCGTGGCGCGCCAAGAACGCAGCGACGCCACGGCCGTGATTTGCGTAGTTTGTTGTTTGCACAACCTCAAGTTACGCCACGGCCGCTGGCGTTCCACCCGACCGCGAATCAAACGCTCCGCAAGCTCGGCTCTCAACTCTCAGCTCTAGACTTTGGTTGCGGCGCAGCCGCTCTAGGCCTTCTTGCGGCCAATTTTTGCCTGACAGCTGAACGCTGTTCGCTGACAGCTCTTCAGCTCTGCAGCATGCGCACCCGGCGGTCCTTGCGGGGGAACTGCAGGGTCACGAGCGTGCCGATGCCTTCCTTGCTTTCGATCCCGATCGCCCCCCCGTGCTCGCGCATGATGCGCTGCGCGATCATGAGCCCAAGGCCGCTCCCGCCCGTCTTGGTGGTGTAGTACGGTTGGAACAACCGCACCAGGTCCTCCTGTTTGATGCCGGCGCCGCTGTCCCCGAACATCAGGAAGACCGAATCGTCGTCCGCCCGGAACCGCAGCCGCAGCTTTCCGCCCGGCTGCATCGCCTCCATGGCGTTCTTCGTGAGGTTGAAGAAAACCTGCTTCAGCTGGTTGCGGTCGGCCATCACCAACGGCAACCCGTCAACGATTTCCGCTTCGACCACGATGCCGCGGTTCTCGAGTTCACCATGCTGGAAACGCAGCACTTCCGTGAGCACTTCGTTGAGATCCGTCTCCGCCAGGTCGGGCGGACTGGGGCGGATGGCTTCGAGGAAGTTCGAGATGATCCCGTCCAGCCGCGACACCTCGTCCCGGCAGATCCGCACTGATTCCGCGAGCGCCGCGGTCTCGCGCGACGCGCCGAGCCGCTTGAGCTTCCGGTCGATCAGCTGGAGGTGGATCGTGAGCGAGTTGAGCGGGTTCCCGAGTTCGTGGGCGACGCCGGCGGCGAGCAGCAGGATCGAGGACGTGCGCTCGGTCTCGATCCGCTCCTCCGTGCTCTGCTTCTCGCGCGTGATGTCGGAAAGGATGAGCGCGAAACGCCGCGGCGCGCCCCGCGTGGGCTGCTGGAACGGCACCATGTACATCCGCACCGTCCGCGGCTCCGGATACGTCAGCTCGAACTCCCGCGTCGCGACCGGCGAAGCCGCGCGCAGGTCGTCGAGCGCGCCGCCCAGCGATGACCGGAGGCCGGGCACCAGGCGCCAGAGAATCTGCCCCGCGAGGTCGTCGCCCCCGAGCCCGATGATGCGTTGCGCCGCGGCATTGGCATAATCGATTGCGCCGTCGTCCCGAATGACGAGGATCCCCTCCTGCAGCGTATTGAAGATCTCCTCGAAAAGCGCCCGCTCGCGCGCCAGCCGCTGGACGAGATTGGCAAGGTTGACCGCATCGAGCGTATCCAGCCGGCCCAACACGCGGTCGAGCGACGTTGTCTTCTTGCCGCTCATTCCTGGTTCACGAACAGATTCATCTGCGCCGGGTCCGTGCGCACCGCGAGCAGCTTGCGCAGGAATGCTTCGCGGTGCTCCACACACCGGCCCAGCCGCAGCACGGCCTCGCGGTGTTCCTCGGTGCCATAGCCCTTGTGCTGCGCGAAGCCGTACCCGGGAAACCGGCCGTCGAGTTCGACCATGTGCCGGTCCCGCGCGACCTTGGCGACGATGGAGGCCATCGCGATGCACAGCGAGCGCGCGTCGCCGTTCACGAAGGCCCGGTGCGGATACGGAAAATTGCGCAACGAAAGCCCATCCACGATCACGCGGGCGGATACGATGGGGGTGAACGAGGCCCGTTCCTCCATGGTGGCAAACAGGTCGGGTTCGGTGCGTTCGGGCTGGAAGGCCTCGGCCGGGTAGATGTTCTGCAGGGCCCGCTTCATCGCGAGCTTGGTGGCGCCGAGAATATTGTGCTGATGGATCTCCTCCACGGTCGCACTGCCGTAACACGCATGAATCAGCCGGGCGGCATTAAGCTTCTCGAACTCGGCCCAGAGCTCATCCCGCTGTTCGGCGCTAAGGACCTTCGAGTCGTTCACGCGGGACGCCTTGGTCAGCGCCCAGCGGCTTTCGAGAAACTCGCGCGTCACCAGGACCGCGGCCGCCACGACCGGCCCGGCAAACGCGCCCCGGCCGACCTCATCGACACCGATGAGCCCGTTGACGCCTTCAATCTGTTTGAGATCAAAGCCGCGCAGCTGGCGGCGTTTCATGGGGCAGAGTGAAAGGGAAAGTGAAAGTGAAAGTGAAGGCGAAAGGGGGGATGGAGGGAGTAAGGGAGTAAGGGAATGAGGGATTGAGGGATTGAGGGATGAGGGATTGAGGGGATTAACCCTCGACGGGTCATTCACTCCTCCACTTATTCCCTCACTCTCACTTTCCCTTTCCCTTCTTCCGCATTCATTGGAGGCCATGGACATGCGTGAAACGTGGGAAGTCCTCAGCTACGTTGTGACCGTGATCGGCCTGCCGTTCGCGATTCTCGTATTCCTGATGGAGCAGCGGAAGGAGCGGCAAAATGAGGAGGAGGAAATATACCAGCGGCTTTCGGACGAATACCGCGAGTTTCTTAAACTGGTGCTGGATAACGCCGACCTCCAACTCTTGCGCCGGATCCCACGGGCGCAGGAGCTTTCGCCGGAGCAGAATGAGCGGCGGCTGGCGATCTTTGGCATCCTGATCTCGCTGTTCGAACGCGCCTACCTGCTCGTGTACGAGGAGGATATGTCAAAGCAGACCCGCCGGCTGTGGAAATCGTGGGAAGATTACATGCTCGAATGGATCGCGCGGCCTGAGTTCCGCACCGCGCTGCCGGAGCTCCTCCAGGGCGAGGACGAGGATTTCACGCGGTATGTGGAGGGTTTGGCGCGGGAGCACCAGACCGCGGCGCCGAGTCGTCTAGGGTAGCCCGGACGGACAGGGGCGCCCGGATTTCAAATTTCAAATTCCAAATCTCGCATTTCAGATGTCTGCATCGATCTGAAATCTGAAATTTGAAATCTGAAATCCCCGCGCAGCGGGTCTTCACCACTCCATCCGTTCCCTCGGTTCCTTCAGCGGCAGCTCGTCGAGTTTGCCGCATTCGGCGACGACTTCGTAGGCGGTGCGGAAATGGAGTTTGGCGAAATCGCCCAGCGCGCGGGCACCGAAGTTGGCGATGATTTGTTTCGCCTGGTCCTTCACCAGGGGTCCGGCCCCTTTTTGCAGTTTGCCGCCGAACTTGCGCGAGAGCGCCACGATCTGGCGCTGAAACTCCGCGCGGGCGATCACCGAGGCGGCGGCGACGACCGGGTCTTCCTCGGCCTTGGTGCGCATGCGCAGGTCGAAGCCGGTGACGCCTTTCCTGGCGAGTTCGCGCTGGGTGAGCGGCTGTTCGGTGAATTGATCGAGCAGCCCCCAGGGAACGCGTCTGGCGGAAAGTGCCTGTTCGAGAGCGGTGGCATGCTGCCAGGCCAGCAGCCGGTTCAGATTCGCACCGGCCCGGGCCATGAGCTCGTTGTATTTCGGCATCCCGCAGAAGCACGTGCGCACGACGACGCCGGGGGTCTGTTTGATGATTTCCTCGAGCTTGAAGATCTGCAGCTCCGAAATCTTCTTCGAGTCCTTCACGCCAGCCTTGATCCAGCCCTCGATGGCCGGTCGATCCGCAATCACGGTCGCCGCGACCACCGGACCAAAGAAATCGCCCTTGCCGCTTTCGTCCAGGCCGGCGTGCGCCTCAAACCAGTCGGGATGGAGCACCTCGTCGTACCCCAGTCTGGCCGCACCGGTGACCTCGGGCTCGATGACGTCGCGCACGAAATCCTCCGTGCCTTTGCCGGCCACCACCACCTTGCCGCTGGTATAGGCGGAGACGTTTACCTTCAGATGGTCCGCCTTGAACGCGAACCGGGTGTACGCGACCTCGAACGGCGTCCAGCCGCGTTCCTGCAGGATCAAGCGCAGCTTCTCCATCTGCGCGTCGTCCAGCTTGATGGTGTAGCTCGCGATCTTCTTCGGGGCGTCGTCAGCGGCGTCCGGCTTCTTGGCCATGCCCGTACTGGCCACAAAACGACGGAAAACGCACGAAAAGAAAGCAGGCTTCAGGTGAGCCGGTTTTTGTGCGTTTTGGTGTTTTTTGTGGCTACTCCTTCCCGACTGACCGACGACAAGCATCCGTTTCAGGCCGCGCTGCACGGCTGGTATCGGACCCACGCGCGCCAGCTCCCGTGGCGGGACGCGCCGTCGGCGTACAAGACCGTCGTCAGCGAATTCATGCTGCAGCAGACGCAGGTGAAGACGGTGCTCCCCTATTTCGCGCGCTGGATGCAGGAACTGCCGACGTTCGCGTCGCTCGCCGCGGCACCGGAGTCACGCGTGCTGAAGCTGTGGGAGGGCCTGGGGTATTACTCGCGCGCCCGTAACCTGCACCGACTGGCCCAGGCGGTTGCCGCAATGCCGGAACTCCCCCGCACCCGTGACGCCTGGCTGGAGTTGCCGGGGGTTGGCCCGTACACCGCCGCCGCGATCACCAGCATCGCGTTCGGTGCGCCCGCGGCGTGCGTGGACGGAAACGTCGTGCGCATCCTCGCGCGGCTCACGGCGGACGCGACGGCCTTCCGGGACTCCGCCACGGCGGCAAAAGCGTTCACACCGCTCGCCGAAGCGCTGCTCGATCCGGCGCATCCCGGCGACCACAACCAGGCGATGATGGAACTTGGGGCGACGGTCTGCATCCGGCAGAACCCGCTCTGCCTCACCTGCCCGGTTCGGAGCTATTGCACGGCGGGACGGCGAGGCGACGCGGAAAAGTATCCGCGCCTGGCGGCCAGAATGATTGAGCGGCGTGCCGTGACCCGGGTGTGGTGTGAACGCGACGGGCAGCTCCTCCTCCATCGTGCCGCCGCGGGCGCGCGCCGCTTCGCGGACATGCACGAACTCCCCACCGCGGAGCACATCGGCTTCGTCGTGGCAGCGAAGGCCGTGCCCCTGGCTGAAAAACGCCGCGCGATCACCCGTTTCCAGATCACCGAAACGATCCACGCGGCGCCGGCGCCCCGCGCGCTGCGCAATCCGGAACTTGTCTGGGTACCCCTCGCGGACCTGGATTCGGTGACCCTGTCCGGCCCGCACCGGCGGTGGATTCGGGAGGTGTTAGGGTCTAGGGTCTAGGGTCTAGGGTCTAGGGTCTGGGGTCTGGGCAGAACGCGTGAGCGATTGGACATGCTGAGGTACGCAGGCGGGACGCCTACGCTACGGCGATCCGTCAAGCAGCGCACGCCGACCGTCAGGGATCGTCTTTTTTGCGCCTTCTGCGCCTCCTTACGGCTATCCCTGCCTGGCGGCTATTCCTGGCTCACTTCCCCAGCAGGCGTTCGAGTTCCTTTTCCAGCGCGGGGCCGCGGAGGTCCCGGGCCACGATCGTGCCGTCTCCGTCCACCAGATACGTGGCCGGGATGCTGTTCACCCCGTACTTGCGGCCGAGTTTGCTCTGCCAATAGAGACCGTCGAAATACTGCGGCCACGTCATTTCGTGCTCGGCGATGAAGCGCCGCAGCGCCGCCTCGTCCCGGTCCAGGCTGATGCCGATGATCTCGAATCCCTTGTCATGGTACTTGCGGTACGCGGCGATGACGTTCGGAAGTTCGTCGACGCAGGGTCCGCACCACGTCGCCCAGAAGTCGATCAGGACGACCCGGCCTTTGAATCTGGCCAGTGAGAGCGGCTCCCCGTTCAGGTCCTTCTCGTCGAAATCGGGGAACGGGGCACCCGGCCGGAGCGCCGCCTGCAGCTTCATATTCTCGCGCTGCGACTCCACCTGCTTCGAGCAGGGTCGTCGCCTCCGTGCCGGCGAAATCAGCCTGCGCCTGGCGCAGCACGTCCAGACCCTTGTCCGCATCCTGCAGCACCTGAACGTACAGCATCGCCTTCATCAGCGCCACGTTGGCGACCTCGGCGGACTTGTCGCCCGCATGCGCGGCCAGCAATTCGTCGAACGCCTTCAGTTCGTCCGCCAGCGCAGCCTCCGTCAACGGCCCCGCCTCACGTTTGGCGCGGACACTGGCGATGATCCGTTTGAGTTCGTCTTCGATGGCCGGTTTGACGGTGTCCGCGGTCGCCGGAGCGGAGGACGGAGCGTCAGCGGGCGCCGCCGGCGCGGTGGAATCGGCTCGAACCGGGCCCAACGCGAGCAGCAGCGCGGCCAGAGTGAGAAGTTTCTTCATGGGAAGGGGCGGCGCACGCGGTGGGTGGCTGAGTGCTGGTTTTTGGTTTTGGGTTTTGGGTTTTGGGTTTTGAGCGACCCACACGCGCCGCGGCGGCGCGATCATTCCAAAAAGAAACTTGGGGCGCGGTGGTCTGCCGGTTTAGACCAGCATCGTCATCCGAAGGGGCAAGCTAACACCGTC
>JAEWKR010000159.1 GCA_023457715.1 Verrucomicrobiota bacterium | reverse complement strand
ACCCGCTCCCCGGGCCCGGCCTCCGCCGTCGACGCCCACGCCCTGGCGGACCGCGGCGAACTCGGCGCCGCGCTCGCCGCCTGCGACGCGGCCCTCGCCGCCGACAAGACCAACGCGGACTTGTACTACCTTCGTGGATGCATCCTGCAGGAGCAGGATGAGCTTGTCGCCGCTGCCCAGGCCTTCCGCCGCGCCTTGTTCCTCGAACCGGCCAACCCGGCGGTGCTGTTCGCACTCGGCTGCCTGCAGGAGCGGACCGGACACGGCGACCAGGCCCGCCACCACTTCCGCCTTGTGCTCGCCGAACTCGCGCACCGCCCGCCGGACGCCGCGGTGCCGGGGGCGAACGGGCTGACCGCCGGACGACTGCGCGAACTTGTCGCGTCGCATTTGAACCGCCACGCCACCGCATGAGCACCCCCGGATCCTCTCCTGACCGCCGGCGCTCACCCCGCGCCGCCCGCCGCCGTGCCGACCCCGCATTGCTGTCGGGCGCCGGTGACGCGCAGGACAGCGCGACGCTCGCCCGCCGCGCGGCCGAACTCGCGCGTCCCCTCCCGGTGATGGCGGCGCTGCCCACCGGCGACGCCGCCGTGGTGGCGCTGCTCGGCGGCCAGCGGCTGGGCTTCCCCTCCCGCTTCGTCCAGGAGGCCGTCACGATCACCGAGATCACCCCCCTTCCGGGGCTGCCCGCGCACGTCCTGGGCCTGGCCAACATCCGCAGCCGGGTGCTCCCGGTCTTCACGCTGCTGCCGCTTTTCCGGCTGCCCGCCGGTGCCGAACCCGCCACCCAGCTGCTGCTGATCAAATTCGAACGCGGCGAGTTTGCCGTGCCCATCGACCAGCTCGAAGGCATCCAGGCGGTCGATCCGGCGTCCCTCCAGCGGTCGTTCTCCGGGGCCGCCGAAGCCCTCGTGCTCGGCGTCGCCGACGACGGCCTCCTGCTCCTCGATGTGCCCGCTCTGGCCGCCGAATTCGCCCTCTCCGACGACGGTTTCCTTTCCAGCTCAAACCAATCCCCATGAAGTCGTTTCTCGACCTGCCTGTCCGTTCCAAGCTGCTCATCGTGCTCGGCGCCATCGTCACCCTCTTCGGGGTCGCGATGTACGTGGGCTATCGCACCACCGTCGAACTCCTCGCGGTGCAGGATGACGTGCGGGGCAAGCAGCTCAACGCGACGAAACTGGCGCGGGTGCTCTCGAATCACAACGAGGCGCGGCTCGCCACCGTGATGGTCGTCGCCACCAGCAACAAGGCCGAACAGCAGGAGTGGATCGACCGGATCCGCTCGTCCAACAGCGAGAACAACGCCATCATCACCGACCTCGAGCAGCGCAACGCCGCCTACCCCGTGTTCCTCCAGGGCCTGCGCAACCACAACGAGATCCGGGACGACTTCGTCGCCGCCCGGTCGCGCACCATCGAGCTGGCGTCCGCCGGGGACACCAACGCGGCCCGCCAGATCATGTTCGGCGAGAATGCACAGCGTTACCTGCGCATGCGCGACATCATCAATGGGCTGATCGCGAACGCCGACAGCTACACGGCCGAGGCGCTGGGCAACGCCCAGGAGGTCGCCCAACGCGCCGAGAACAGCTTCATCATCCTGGGGGTGAGTGTGATTGCGATCAGCGTCGTCGCGTTGATCGCCCTGAGCCGCCTGATTTCGTCGCCGCTGCAGGACCTCGTGTCCGTCGCCCGCGAGGTGTCGCGCGGTCAGCTCCGCGTCGCCGTGCCTTCCACCGCGCGGAAGGATGAGGTGGGCGAACTCGCGCAGGCGTTCTCGATCATGTTGGAAAACTTCCGGACGGTGCACAGCGAGATCCAGCAGGGCGTCAACATCCTCGCCTCGTCCGCGAGCGAGATTTTCACCGCCACCGCTCAGATTGCCACCAGCGCGACGGAGACGGCGACCGCCGTGAGCCAGACCACGTCGACGGCCGAGGAGGTCAAGCAGACCGCCCAGCTCGCCGCGCAAAAAGCGGGCCACGTCGCCGAGATCGCCCAGCGCGCCGCGCAATCCGCCCAGACCGGCCGCCGGGCCATCGACGAATCCATCGCCGGCATGAACCACGTCCGCGATCAGATGGAGTCCATCGCCGAGACGGTGGTCCGGCTGAGCGAGCAGACCCAGGCGATCGGCGAGATTATCGCGTCCGTCAACGATCTGGCCGAGCAGTCCAATCTGCTGGCGGTGAATGCCTCGATCGAGGCGGCCAAGGCGGGCGAGCACGGCAAGGGCTTCGCGGTTGTCGCCCACGAAATCCGCAACCTGGCCAATCAATCCAAGGAGTCGACGGCGCAGGTCCGCAACCTCCTCAACGAAATCCAGCGCGCGACCACCGCGACGGTCATGGCGGCCGAACAGGGCAGCAAGGCCGTCGACGGCGGCGTCAAGCAGGTCAACCAGTCCGGAGATGCCATCCGCGCCCTGGCCGAAAGCATCGTCGCCGCGGCCCAGGCTGCGACCCAGATCACGGCCTCGGCCCAGGAGCAGCTGGTCGGAATCGACCAGGTCACGCTCGCGATCCAGAACATCCTTCAGGCCAGCCGCCAGAACGCCAGCGGCACGCAGCAGGCCGAGGCGGGCGCCCGCAACCTCAGCCAGCTGGGCCAGACGCTGAAATCCGCCGTCGCCAAGTTCTCGGTCTAGCCCGGCCCGCCCGCCGACATGAACGACGTCGAATTCAGGCGCAAGCTGCTCGCGACCTTCCAGCTGGAGGCGGCTGACCACCTGCGCGCCCTGAACCGCGACGTGAGCCTCCTCCAGCAGGCGGCCGACCCGCAGACGCAGGCTCCGCTGCTCGAAAGCCTCTTCCGCCAGACCCACACCCTCAAGGGGGCGGCCCGCATGGTGGGCGAATTCGAGGCCGAGTCGCTCTGCCACGCACTCGAACGCCAGCTCGCCGAACTCAAGGCCGTGGGTGCGCTCCTGCCGCCCGGCTCCCTCGAGGAGACGGCGCAGGCGGTCGCCGCGATCGCCGCCAGCCTCCAGCTCGCCCCCACGACTGTGGCCGCCGAACCCGAGCTCCCCTCGTCCCCCGCCCCGGTCGGCAACGATTCCCCAACCGCCTCCCCGGCGGCCGCCACCGTGCGGGTGAGCGGGGGGAATCTCGACACGCTCCTGCTGCGCGCCGAAGAGCTCGCCGCCCACCGGCTGAGCACGGAGCAGCAGGCCAGCGCCCTCGCGGCCCTGCGCGGCCGGGGCCAGGCCTGGCAGCGCGAGCTGGACCGCGGCCGGCGCGACCTCGGCGTCCTCCGCCGGTTCGTGGACGCGAACCCCGCCTCGCCCATCGCCCGCGAGCTCGTGTCGCTCCTCAACTATTTCGATTGGACCCACGAGTTTGTCCGCGAACTCCATGGCGACGTGACCGGACTCTCCCATCACGCCGCCAATGATCACCGGCGGCTCTCCCTGCTGGTCGACAACCTGCTCGACGATGCCAAGGAGCTCCTCATGCAGCCCTTTGCCTCGGTGTTGCAGAGCATCCCCGGGTTTGTCCGCGAGGTGGCCGAGCAGCA
The DNA here is from genome assembly GCA_023457715.1 of Verrucomicrobiota bacterium. GTDB lineage: Bacteria > Verrucomicrobiota > Verrucomicrobiia > Opitutales > Opitutaceae > ER46. Next base: position 10,132 of record JAEWKR010000159.1, on the reverse strand, counting down.
GCAGAAGCAGATCGAGGTCGCGATCACGGGCAGCGAAACCGAAATCGACCGCCGGGTCCTCGACGAGGTGAAGGACATTCTGCTGCACCTGGTGCGGAACTGTGTGGACCATGGCATCGAGCCGGCGGCGGAACGGCGGGCCCAGGGCAAGGCCGAACGCGGATCGCTGTCCATCGCGGTCGCCGGCCGCGCCGGCGGCACCGTCGCAATCTCGGTGGCGGACGACGGTCGGGGGATCGCCCCCGACGAGGTGCTCGCCCACGCCAAGCGCTTGCGCCTGGTCCCGGATTCGACCGATGAACTGAGTCCGCAACAGATCTTCCCGCTGTTGTTTCATTCCGGTTTCTCCACCCGCACCGAGGCGACGGATCTCTCGGGCCGCGGACTCGGCCTGGCCATTGTCCGCGAAAAGGCCGAGCGGCTGGGCGGCAGCGTGACGTTGGAAAGCGAACGCGGACGCGGGACGACGTTCCACATCCGCGTTCCCCTCACCCTTGCCCGCTTCCGCGGCGTGTTCGTACAGGTGCAGCAGCAGACGTTCGTGCTGCCGGCGTCGTACGTGCGCCGGGTCCTGCGCGTCCGGCGTTCCGAGTTGCGGTCGCTCAAGGATCGCCAACTCGTGGACCTGGAGGGCGAAGCGGTGGTCCTGGCGTCGCTCGAGGAAGCGATCGGCATGCCCCGCCGGCCCCGCGCCGCCGGTGATGACCTCGCCTTTGTCGTCGTCCTGCAGGCCGGTCGCCTGCAGGCCGCGCTGCGCATCGACGACATCCCTCACGAACAGGAGGTGGTGATGAAGGCGATCGGCACGATGCTCCGGGGCGCCCGCCAGTACATCGGCGCCACCGTCGTCGGCGGCGGCCGCGTCATCCCCGTCCTCAACGTGGGCCACGTGCTGGAAGTCGCCTGCGGTACCACTGCGGCCCGCACCACGCCCGGGACCTCCGGCGGAGCCCCGTCCCCGCGCGCGCCCAGTCGCCGCACCGTCCTCGTGGTGGAAGATTCGATCACCTCGCGTTCGCTGCTGAAAGGCATTCTCCAGACCGCCGGCTACCAGGTCCGGACGGCGGTGGACGGCATGGATGCGCTCACGGTGCTCAAGTTCGAAGCCGTGGATCTAGTCATCACCGACGTGCAGATGCCCCGGCTCGACGGCTTCGAGCTCACCGACCGCCTGCGCCGTGACCCGGCCTTTTCGGGTCTGCCTGTCGTGCTCATCACCTCGCTCGCGAGCCGCGAGGACCGCGAGCGCGGCGTTGCGGTCGGCGCCAATGCCTACATCGTGAAGAGCAGCTTCGATCAGAGCGACCTGCTGGCCACGCTCCAGCGCCTCCTGCCATGATCCGCGTCCTCGTTGTCGACGATTCCGCCGTGGCGCGCGAGTTCATTACCCACGTGGTGAACCGCACGGGTGACATGACCGTGATCGGCACGGCGGCGAACGGACTGGAAGCGGTCGAGGCCGCCGAACGGCTGCAGCCCGACATCATCACCATGGACATCATGATGCCCTTGATGGACGGACCCACCGCCATCGACATCATCATGAACCGCTGCCCGCGACCGATCGTGGTGGTGACGAGCAACACCATCACCGAGGAGGTCCGGGCCACCTTCCGCTCGCTCGAAAGCGGCGCCCTCGCGATCGTCCCGCGGCCTCCGGGCAGCGGCTCGCCGGAACACGTCGCAGCCACCGAACACCTGGTGCAGACGATCCGGCTGATGTCGGAGGTCAAGGTGGTGCGGCGGCTGCGCCGGCGGGAAGTTCCCCCAACCCCGGCGCCGAACGCCCGCATCGAGACGCGCCCCCGCGGGTTCCGCGTGGTGGCGATCGGCGCCTCCACGGGCGGTCCCTCCGCGCTCAAGACCGTGCTCTCGACCCTCCGTCGCACGTTTCCCGTTCCCATGCTCGTGGTGCAGCACATCGCCCCGGGGTTCGTCGACGGCTTCATCACCTGGCTGCGCGACTCCACCTCGCTCACGGTCCAGCTCGCGGAGACGGGGCAGCCGCTCGCGCCGGGGACCGTCTACATCGCCCCGGACGGCGCGCACCTCACCGTCGGCGTGGACGAGCGCATCATCCTCAAGCGTCCGGCCCGCCTCGGCACGGGCATGCTTTGTCCTTCCGCCCACGAACTCTTTCTTTCCGTCGCGGACGTGTACCGCCACGAAGCCGCCGGCGTGCTGCTGACGGGCATGGGCCGGGATGGGGCCGACGGCCTCCTGAGCCTGAAGCGAGCCGGCGCCCTCACCATCGCCCAGGACAAGGCCAGCTCCGTCGTCCACGGCATGCCCGGCGAGGCCATCGCCCTGGGCGCCGCCGACTTCATCCTGCCGCCCGAGAAGATCGGGGCGCTGCTCACCACCTTCGCCGCCGCGGCCTATCCCCTGACCCACTAGCATGGAACGCATCCTCATCGTCGAAGACAGTCCCACCCAGCGCGAGATGCTCCGCCATACGCTGGAGGAAGCGGGGTACACGGTCTTCGGCGCCAACGATGGCGCCGAAGCGTGGAAACAGCTGGCGACGATCCGCCCGACCCTCGTCCTCACCGACATCCTCATGCCCAACATGGACGGGTACGCGCTCTGCCGGGCGATCAAGGCCGAGCCCGCGCACCGGGCGGCGCCCGTCGTGCTGCTGACGTCGTTGTCGGATCCGCGCGATGTGGTGGCCGCGCTCGAATGCGGCGCCGACGGGTTCATCGGCAAGCCGTTCGAGAACGACTACCTGCTGTCGCGGGTGCGGGCCATCATTTCGAACCGCGACCTCCCCAATCGCGAGCGCGACGACCGCGGGGTGGAGATCAGCCACGATGGGAAAACCTTCCTCATCAATGCCGAGCGCCGCCAGGTCCTCGACCTCCTGCTCTCGGTCTATGAAGTCGCGATGCTGCGGAACGCCGACCTCGCCAAGGCCCAGGCCAGCCTGCGCCAGCTGAACGCGGAACTCGAGCGCAAGGTCCAGGACCGCACGCGCCGGCTGCAGGAGAGCAACCAGGCGCTCGAAACCTTCTGCTACAGCGTCGCCCACGACCTGCGGGCCCCGCTCCGCGGTATCCAGGGATATGTGACCATGCTCTCCGAGGATCTTGCGCCCAAGCTCGACGACGAGGCGCGCGCCTACTTCGACCGGGTGCGGGCCTCCGCGGCCCGGATGGACCGGATGATCCTCGATCTCCTGGCCTACGGCCGCGTCAGCAACGCCGACGCGAAACTGGAGCCGGTGGACCTGGCGGTGGAGGTGCGACGCCTCGTCGCCGAACTCGCCGACGAGGTGGCGCGCACCCGGGCGGTGATCGAGGTCAAGGCGGAGGCGTCCCTCCCGTTCGTGACGAGTCGCGTGCTCCTGCAGCAGATCGTCAGCAACCTGCTGAACAACGCGCTCAAGTTCGTGCGTGAGGGCGAGCCGCCCCACGTCACGATCACCGCCGGTCTCACGCGGACGGGCGCGTTCCTCGAGATCCGCGATCGCGGCATCGGCTTCGACCTGAAGTACCGTGAAAAGATCTTCAAGGTGTTCGAGCGACTCCACCAAGGGACCTACGACGGCACCGGAATCGGCCTCGCCATCGTGCGCAAGGCGGTCGAGCGCCTGGGCGGCGACGTGCAGATCGAATCGGAGCCCGGCCAGGGCAGCAGCTTCACGATCCGACTCCCGCAGCCATGATTTATGATTTACGATTTATGATTTACGATTGGCGAGCCACTCGCTTCCCCGTAGCGAAGAGCGCCAGCGATTCGAAACCCCCACAGCCCAACCGCGTCCCCAATCGTAAATCATAAATCGTAAATCAAAAATTCCCTCGTAGCGAAGAGCGCCAGCGATTCGAAATCCCCGCCCCCCAATCATAAATCATCAATCATAAATCATAAATCGTAAATCACCACTCCTACCACGCCCGCGCATACTGCCGCGGGATCAGCTCCGCCGGTTTCGCCCGCAAGGCCCGCGCCGCCCGGATCGGCCAGTTGGGATCGCGCAACATCTCGCGCGCGAGCAGGACCAGGTCCGCCTCGCCATTGCGGACGATCTGATCGGCCTGCATGGGGTCGGTGATCATGCCCACGGCGGCGGTGGCGATCCCCGCTTCCCGGCGCAGGCGCGACGCGAAAGGCACCTGGTAGCCGGCACCCACGGGGATCCTGGCATTCCAGAGCATCCCGCCCGAGCTGCAATCGACCAGGTCGACGCCCTCGGCTTTCAGCCGCCTCGCCACCTCCACGCACTCGTCGAGATCCCAACCGCCCTCGGCCCAGTCGGTGCACGACAAACGCACCGTCAGCGGCAGGTTATCCGGCCACACCGCGCGGACCGCCTGCACGATCTCCAGCAGAAAGCGGCTGCGGTTCTCCAGCGTGCCGCCGTACCGATCCGTCCGCTGGTTGGCCAGCGGCGACAAAAACTCGTGGATCAGATACCCATGGGCCCCGTGCAGCTCGAGCCATTCGAATCCGGCGGTGCGCGCCCGCTGCGCGGCCGCGACAAATTCCCCCTGCACCCGCCGGATGTCATCGGCCGACAGCGCCCGCGGCACTTTCGGCAGATCGTCGCCAAACGGAATCGCGCTGGGCGCCACGGTCGCCCAACCGCCCTGGCCGTCGTCGAGATGGCCGCCCCCATCCCAGGGTCTGCCGGCGCTCGCTTTGCGACCCGCATGCGCCAGCTGGATCCCGGGCACCGCCCCCTGTGAGATGATGAAGCGGTTGGCCCGCGCCAGGGGCTCGATATGCCGGTCACTCCACAACCCGACATCTCCGGGCGAGATCCGGCCCTCGGGCGCGACCGCCGTCGCCTCGACGATGACCAGGGCCGCCCCACCCGACGCGCGGGCGCCCAGGTGCACCAGGTGCCAGTCGTTGGCCAGGCCGTCCTCGGCGGTGTACATGCACATGGGCGAGACGCCGATGCGATTGCGCAGGGTGACGGACTTGAGCGCGAAGCGATCGAAGAGAGAGGGCATGGTCCTGGTGATTTCAGTGATCAGAATGTTCCGCCTGCAGGTTCATCCCACCTGCAATCCACCGCCGGGAGGTTCGCCGGGCTACTTCAGCAGGTGGGCGAACTCGGGGTGCCGCTCAATGTACACGCCCACATACCAGCACGCCGGCACCACCTTGCGCTGCTTCGCCTGGGCATGTTCCAGCCCCGCGCGGACAATCTTTTCCGCGATGCCGCGTCCGCGCAGCGACGGCGGCACGTAGGTGTGCGTAAACACCATCTCGTCGCCGCGCAGCTGGTAGTCGGCCACGCACGCCTCGCCGTCGACGAACGCTTCGAACCGGCTCTCCGCCTCGTTATGCCGCACGGAAATGGTCTGGTCGCTGCTCATGGAGCACAACAAGGCCGTAATCTCCCGGGCCGCAAGTGCCCTCGGGAACAGGCTTGGTGGACCGCGGGCGGCCCGCCCGCATTCGGAAACCCGAGGCTGCGGGCGAGCCGCCCGCGGTCCCTCAGACGCGCCGGCCCAATCGGCCCCGCACCTTGCCGAGCATTGCCGCCAGCTCGTCCCGGCCCTCAACGCGCATGAGCCACACCAACAGGCCATAAACTCCTGCTCCGGCGGCGATGAAGATTCCCAGGCCCAACGCCGCGGTCAGCTTCGTTGCGGGTAGGACTGTCGACCAGGCCTGCCAGCCCCCCCACACCGCGGCGCCCATCACGGCCGCAGCCGCGATTATCTTCACCAGGTCCGCCGCCAGCACACCGAACGCCAGTCCGGCCTGCTTCCGTGCGAGATGCCATTGCAGATATGCCGCCTGCGCCGCCGCCGCCGCGCTCCCGGCCAGCGCGAGGCCGACCTCGGCCAGCGGGCCCATCAAGGCAAGACTCAGGCCGATGTTCACCACCAGGCTCAAGAGCGCCGCGTTGACCGGCGTTCGCGTGTCCTTGTGCGCGTAGAAGGCCCGGAGCGCCAGACTGGCGAAGGAAAGGAACGGAAGACCCACGGCATTCGCCAGCAGAACCGGCGTCATCAGGGCCGTGTCGGCGGAACCGAATGCCCCGTACTGCAAAATCACCCGCACGATCGGCTCCGCGAGCACACACAGCCCCACCGCCGCGGGCACATTGATCAGGAGGATCAACCGCATCCCCTTGCGATAGGCCTCCGCCAGCTTGTCGTGCTCCCCGGCCGCGGCATGGCGCGAGATCAAGGGGAAGACCACCGTCGCCACGGCCACCGCGAACACCCCGATCGGCAGTTCCATCAGCCGCTGGGCGTAATTAAGCACGGATACCGCCTGGTCGTTGAGCGACAATCCGATCAACCGCGACGTGCTCATGTTCACGAGGTAGATCGATGAGCTGAACAGCGTGGGCACCATCAAGCGCACCATCGCCCGCAGCGGCGGGCTCACGCCAAAGTCGACGCGCGGCGTCCAACCCTGGCGGCGCAGCGCCCACGCCGGCACCGCCATCTGCAGCACGCCCCCGAGCAGCCAGCCCGCCGCGAGCCAGTACACCTGCACGGCCGGATCGCCCGCCGCGACCAGCACCGACCCGCCCAACAACCCGATGATGGCCACATTCAGCCAGATGGGCGACAGCGCCGGCTCCAGGAACCGCTGGAACGATTGCAGCGTCGCGCTGAACACCGCCGAGAGCGACACGCAGAGGAGGTAGGGAAACAGGATGACGGTGAAATGCGCCGCATCCTGCCAGCGCTCCAGCGTCTCCGCCTCCGCGCCCACCCGCACCCCCACCGCCGCGATCGCCCAACGCTGGCTGAACAACAGCATCGCCGCCAGGACCAGCGTCCCCGTCACGAGCGCCAGCCAGCTGGCCACCTGGTTCACCAGGGCGAAGGCCCCGTCGCGACGCTTCGTTTCCAGCTCATGGTGCAGCGTGGGGACATAGGCGGCGGTCAACCCCCCTTCGGCCAGCAGGCGCCGGAAAAGATTCGGCAGGGTGACGCCGGTCAGAAACGCCGAGATAAGCCCGGAGGTGCCGAACACCGCCGCCGTGGCACTCTCGCGCACCAGACCGAGCACGCGCGACACGAGGGTCAGCGCCGAGACCAGGCCGATGTTCTGCAGGTTCTTGGACAAGAGGAGCCGCTGCGCGGCATTTCAAATTTCAGATTTCAAATTTCAGATCCCAATCCGAAATCTGAAATTTGAAATCTGAAATTCATCGACCTCACTGCGCCGCCAGGACCAACGCATTCCCTTCGATCGCCACCGTGGTGAAGCGCGACCAGGCCGCCGCGATGTCATCCGGCACCTGCTCCGAGGAGAGGAGTTTTCCGCGCACGTAACCGGCGAGGAACGGCAGCCGGTGCACCGGGCAGGACCCGAGATACATCTCCCGCGGCACGTAGACAAACCGGTCGCCGTCCTTTTCGAACGCGCCGCGCGCCTGGGCGATCAGCTTCTGCTCGAGACCGAGCACATTGAGCGTCACGGGCACGCCCACCTGCATCACGCCTTCGCGGATCCGAACATTCGGCGTGCCGGTGCTGACCGTCTCGCTCGCCGGCGCCGCGGGCGCTTCGCCCGGCTTTGCCGCGACCGTCGGCGCGGCGGACGCGCTGACCAGGGAGTTCACCTCGTCCTCCGTGACTTTGATCGACTGGCCTTCCATCAGCGCCTTCCGCTTGGCCAGGGCCTGCTTCGCCCGGCTGGCGTCGCCGCGAAGTCCTTCCACGTAATAAACCGCACCGGGCTGGCGGTCTTTCGCCGGGGGCATCTCCTTCGCCATCACGACGGGTTTGAAGATCAGCAACGCCGCACCCAGGACAACGCCCAGGAGGAGACTCAGGATGGCCCCGAGGATGACTTCGCCCCAGCTGGGGCCATGTGCCGCCCGGTCAACTTTGCTGCTCATGTGGATTTTAGGCTGACGAAGCTTTGCCGCCGCCGCCGCCCGATGTCGATTTCGATTCCGAAGCCTTGGTGTCGGACGACTTGGATTCACCCGATTTTGAGGACCCGCCGCCGGACTTGCCCTTGTAGTCGGTGATGTAGAACCCGGAGCCTTTGAAAATAAGCCCCGCGCCGCTGCCGAGCAGGCGTTTGACGCCTGACTTCCTGCATTTCGGACACGTTTTCAACGGCGCATCCTTCATCGACTGGAAGGCTTCGAACTGGTGGCCGCACTTGGGACAGGCGTACTCGTAAGTAGGCATGAGGAAAAGGGGCGTTTATGGGCACCCCCCACCCAAGATGCAAGCGGCAGGAATGATGGCCGCAAGAGCCGCAAGAATGAATCCGGCGAAGTGACGTGTTTGGCTTGTCCGCCTTTTGCGACTTTTGCGCTTTTTTGCGGCTGATCCATTGTTCTGGGCCAGGTCGGCTTTGACCTTCCCTCCCCAGATCCCAGACCCTAGATCCCAGACCCCAATTCCCATGAACGAAGTGCTGCAACGCCATGTCGCGACCGTGGAACGAGGGCTGGACCGCCACCTGCCACCCGCGGCCACGCGTCCCGAACGGCTGCACCAGGCCATGCGCTACAGCCTGGAGGCCGGTGGAAAGCGGCTGCGGCCCGTGCTCGTCCTCGCCGCGGCCGAGTTGTTCGGCGCCCCGGAGGACGCCGCGGTTCCGGCCGCCGTCGCCATCGAGTGTCTCCACACTTATTCGCTCATTCATGACGACCTGCCGTGCATGGACAATGACGACCTGCGCCGCGGCCGCCCGACGGCGCACCGGGCCTTCGACGAAGCGACCGCGCTCCTCGCGGGCGACGCGCTCCTGACCCATGCCTTTGCCCTGCTGGCCACCGCCTACTCCACCACGCCCGCGCTCTCGCGGGCCCTGGTGGCGGAGCTGGCCGACGCCGCCGGCAGCCGCCGTCTGATCGGCGGGCAGATGGAGGACCTGCTGGCTGAGAAGAGCGCCAGCGCCACCGCGGACCAACTCGACTTCATTCACCTCAACAAGACCGCGGCCATGATCGAGGCGTCCCTCGTGATGGGCGCCCTCGTCGGCGGCGCGAGCGAAACCACCCAAACCGCCCTGCGACAAGCCGGACGGGCCGTCGGCCTTGCGTTTCAAATCGTCGACGACGTGCTCGACGCCACTGCCGACAGCGCCACGCTCGGCAAGACCGCCGGCAAGGACGCGAAGGCGGACAAGACCACGTACGTGAAGCTTCACGGACTGGACGCCTCGCGCCGTATCGCCCGCGAACTCAGCGAAGCGGCGATCGCCACCTTCGCCGCGCTGCCCGGTGACACCCGTTTCCTGCGCGAGCTGGTCGAGTCGATGGCCGGGCGGACGAGGTGAGAGCGGTAGGCGTTAGGCGGAACGATTCAGTTAACCACGAATGGACACGAATCGACACGAATGAAGACCTGGGAAGATCATCACTTCCGCGCAGGCACAAAACAGTGAGCGGGACCACGGACGGGCTGCATTCGCGTTTCCTCTCCTATTCGTGTTCATTCGTGTGCATTCGTGGTTAATCCGTCTGCATGGTTCCGGGTTAGGCTGTAGGCTTTAGGCTCAGGCAGGAGGAATGGCCGCAAGAAGGCGCAAAAAGGCGCAGAGCGGCACGCCGCAACCAAATCAAACCCATTGAACCACAGATGAACCCAGATGGACACGGATCCAGGCCGGTCTTTTTCCACATCTGAGTCCATCGGTGTTCATCTGTGGTTGAGCGGATTGGGAGGAGCCAAAAACAAATCGGGCTGAAAAAATACGAAATGCAGCGAAAGCACTGCAAAAGGTGGAACCCGGTTGGATCGAGTACGTTGTCCCGCGTTCACGCGGAATGCCTTGGACGACACGTTCGCAAGCCTTCCGCCTGAAGGCGGGACAACGTACCAGATCCCTTTTGCAGTGCTATCCCTGCATTTCGTGTTTTTTGAGCACGATTCTCCGTTTCGGTGAGCGTCGTCCCAATCATTGAACAGAAGGTCACGAAGGAAACGAAGGCCGCTGAGTGAATTGGAGCAGTTCCTCCAAATCAGATTTCACAAAAACCGAACTACAGCGCTGAGTGATCCCGCAATCCTTCGTTTCCTTCTGTTGAATGGATTGATTTGGTTGCGGCGCAGCCGCTCTGCAGTGCTATCCCTGCATTTCGTGTTTTTTGAGCACGATTCCCCTATGCCGCGAGGCGTTCGAGTTGAGCGGTGGACGCGTTAGCCGCGGCGAGCAAAGCGGTGATCGCGACGCGAGCCTTCGG
>JAEWKR010000158.1 GCA_023457715.1 Verrucomicrobiota bacterium | reverse complement strand
GCTCACAACGACACCGTGCTTCCACACGGACGCTCACGAGCTGACTAAGACAAACGCGAAGCAAAATCGTGCTACCCGCTCCCTCCCTCTCCTTCAACCCCGACCTCCGGACCGGCGGCTCGCTTCCCGCGAGCTCCCCGCCGGCCGGTCGTACCTCTGTCCCCATCCGTTCACTCATGGGGCTGCTTACATAAACGAGCTTCACTGCCAGTGATTCGAACACTCCCTCAGCGCTCCACCCCGCCCCGTAGCTCGCGATCCACGGCTTGTCCGTTCGCGCTCGTGGCTCATCTTTGACGTTCGGCATACGACATGAAGCACATAACTTACCGAGCCATTCCGCTTGCGCTACTATTCTGCATCGTCGGTTGCGTCTCAGCGCCTCCTCCGATTGACAGGGCTGCGATCGAAGCTAGAGCGGCTGCCGTCGACCGAACCAACGGGATTTCCCGCGATGAGGCGATCGCGCTTGCCCAAGGATTCATGCTTAGCCGCGGATTCGACTCCGACTGGATTGTAGCGGCGCCGAAGACCGTCAGGGAGCCGGCTGAACGGGCCGAGTGGTCTGTCGAGTTCTCGCCAAAGGAGGATGGCTGGGGTTCGGGCCCCCGTCGGGCGCGGGAGATTACCTTCGAGATGTTACTTCCGAAGTTCGTCTGGGTGCATAAATCCACCGGGGATATCCGTGTGATGACCGTGAGTCAGCAGAGGAAAGAGTGACCCCGATCCGAATAGTTTCAGGTTTGAACCGCAACGCGATCGGGGCGCGGATGGCGCAAAATAGTCTGATGACCTTGAGGGCAGCCGATGGGCCGCTTCCGAGGACAGGAGCCGAAGAGCTTGCCGCAGGAAGCGGCCCATCGGCGGTCGAGCGGGATGCGATGATACACTTCGTGGGGGGTGAGGAAGCCGTGGCGACGTCTAGGACGCTCGTTCAGCTTGGTCGCGAACGCGGTGCACTGGCGTTGGGTGAGCGCCGCAAGATTGGTTCCCTTGGGCAGGTACTGACGCAGCAGCCCGTTGGTGTTTTCGTTGGTCCCTCGTTCCCAGGCGTGGTGCGGAGTTGCGAAGTAGACGGTGGTGCCGAGCTGGCGCTCGAGCTTCTTGTACATGTGGAACTCGCTCCCGTTGTCGGCGGTGACGGTGCGGATCGGATGCGCCTCGCCGCGCAGCAGCGAGACAGTGCGACGCAGGGTCTCCTCGGCACCGACCCGGTCGATTTTGCCGACCCGGAGCAGGCCACTCTTGCGTTCCACGAGGGTGACGGCGGCGGGCTTGCCGCTACCATGCACGGTGTCGATCTCCCAGTCACCCAAGCGCGACCGCCGCTCGACGATGGCCGGACGCTCCGTGATCATCCGCTTGCCGGCCAGGCGGCCGCGACTGTCGTGGCCGGCATAGCGTTTGCGCTTCAGTTTGCGTGCGCCTCGCAAATGGCGCCAAAGCGTGCCGCCACCTGCCTTGTCGGCCCAGATATGCAGGTAGATCGTCTCGTGGCTCATGGCCCGAACCCCCTCGACAGCCGGCCAACAACCTGTTCCGGACTGAAGTCCTCGCGAAGCATGCGCTCGATCGGGGCGAAGTGCTCCGGCCCATAGCAGCGATTGCGCCGCGACCGGCGACGGCGTTCGTTGGTCTTCTCGACGGCCCACCGGGCGCGGTACGCCCCGTCGTAGCGCGACCGGTTCCGCTGCACCTCGCGCCAGATCGTGCTGCGATGCCGACCTAAGTCTCTTGCGATCTCACCCACGCCCGCGCCCCGCGCTCGCAATGCCCCGATAAAATACCTTTCGTCGATGCTCAGTTGCCGGTATGCCATCTACCAGAAGTGTCGCACTTACTTCCTGAATCCAAGCGGCCGAACCAGACGCCCGAGCCAACGAGCTTTAGTCGACGAGCTGCGCCAAGGCGAACGACCGTCCTCGCAGGAGGTGGGAATAGGTGGCCAGAACGAGCTGCCCACCGTCGGCGTGCCCGAGCCATTCGGCGACTGCCTTTACGTCCTGCGTTTTCTCAAGGCAGAACGTGGCAAAATAATGCCGCAGGTCGTGCTGCGTCAGGAGCGGCATTCCTAGTCGAACACACGCTTTTCGCAGCGGGTACAGGCATCCTGTCGTTCGGAGAAGCTTCTCGTCACCGTTCCGCCCTGCAACTAAGCGATCCAGCAATCGGCAGAGCGGGGGAATCGCGGGAATGGTGCGGCGCGCGGTGGCCGTCTTGGTGCCGAGGAGCGTGAGCTGTGCAGGCGTTTCGCCACGGGCGGGCGAATAGTGTCGCACCAATACGCCGTTGGCTTCGTTCCAGCGAGCGCCGGAATAGGCAAGAAACTCCGCGAAGTCCGCGGCGCTATCAGCGTAGGCCGCCTGCCGTCGCACCCAGCCTTGTGACGGCGCGCTCTGGCTTTGCGCCCCCCGGCGAATCTCGGCGAGCACCCGCTCCAGGGTAGCTCGATCAGGAATGCTCGGACGGCGGGATTGCTTGGGAAGTCGGACCTTCTCGCGGAGGACTGCTCGCGCGTAAAACGGGTTCTCCACCATTGCGTCGTACTCGATCGCGATATCCAACAGCCGCCTCAACACCGCCAAGGTATCGTTCACTGCCGTCGGAGCGTAACCAGTGTACACATACTCCTTCCGCACGCAGTCCTTCCGGCCTTTCGCCACCTTCGCATTCTGGAGGGCGGCGCGAAGCGAGAACAGCACGTCGTGGGTCACCGCGCGCACGGGAAAGCGGTCGAACCGCCCGGCCGGAAAATGCCGACGCAACCGTTCCAGGTTGGTTCGGTAGATTTGCCGCGAAGAGTGCGCGAGGCTTGACTGCTCCAACCGTCGGCCGAATTCAACGGCGCACGCGCCGAGCGTGTTGAATTCCGATGTAAGGTTCACCTTTGCCTGCCTCGAACGCTCGGCCGTGACCTGGAATTTCCGGTGGCGGAGTTTGGCAACTGTCAGCGTTTCTGTGCGAAGGCACTTCCACGTCCGGCGCCCGTTGACGCTCACCCGCGAGTAGAACTGCCCGCCCCGATCATGCCGAACGTACAGTCCCTCTACGCCATACACCTTCTCATACTTCGGAGCTGCGGCTGCGGGGGCCGGGGGAGAAGTGACCGGATCTGGCATTCCCGAAAGATACTGGTCTCCAGGCTGGTCTCCAGCCAAATCTCTGCCGCCACATCCAAAGTTGGTTACGTAGCCTTTTACCTAGTAAAGATCCAATGTAACTATCTTTACTTGCTCACGTTTTTATGAAAATGCCCTTCATGTTCATTTCGAGCTGCTGGGGATTCGGCGAGTACTTGAGGGCGTCCTGTTTGTTGATCTTCCCTGCCTTCCAGAGACGATAGATGTCCTTGTTGAAGGAGAACGTTGATGAGTCGGAGTTCGACTCGAGCAGGCCCTGAATCTTCTCGTTCTGGCCTTCGAGGATCAGGTTCTTCACCGTCGCATCGGCGTAGAGGATTTCATTGGCGGGCAAGCGACCGCTGCCTTCCGCGTTCGGAATCAGTTTCTGGCAGACAAAACCGCGCAGCGAGCCGGCGATAGCCCGCCGGGCCTGCACCACCTCCTCGGCCGGGAAGAACTCAAACAAGCGGGTGAGCGACTGTGCCACGGTGGCGGCGTGCATGGTCGAGAAGACCAGGTGACCGGTCTCCGCGGCGGAGATCGCCGTTTCAAAGGTCTCCCGATCGCGCATTTCGCCGATGAGGATGATGTCGGGGTTCTGGCGCAGCACGGCCTTGATCGCCAACGGGAAGCTCGGCACGTCGAGACCGATCTCACGCTGCTGGAAGAGCGACTTGTCGTCCTGGAAGGTATATTCGATGGGGTCCTCGATCGTGACAATGTGCTTGTCGAGGTTCTGGTTGATCCAGTTCAGCATCGCCGCCATCGTCGAGCTCTTGCCGGAACCGGTGGCACCGCACACGAGCAGAATGCCGTCCTTCGCCTGCGAGAGCCGAATCAGCGCCTGCTCCGTCTCGCCAAGGCCCAGCTGGCCGAAGGTCGGCACCGTGCTCTTGATGTGCCGCATCACGATGCTCACCAAACCGCGCTGGTGAAAGGCGTTCACGCGGAAGCGTCCAACCCCCTCCGCAGCGTACGCAAAATCAACCTGTCCCTCGTCGTCCCACTTGGGCTTGAAGACGCGCGGAACATGTTCGAGCACGAAGGCCTCCGCTTCCGGGCAGGTGATCGGATCCATGTCCACCGGCTTGAGCTTGCCCGCGATACGGACGTAGCCCGGCTTGTTGGATTTGATGATCACGTCGCTGACCCCGCTCTCCACGGCGAGCTTCAGCAGGTCATTGAACATTTCAGTGTGCGGTGTGACGTTCGCCATGGGAGAAAAGCGTTGCGGATTCGGTAATTCGCCCTCGTCTCTTCATCAAGGCTTCATTGCCCGCTTCCATGAAACTCCGCCCGTTAACTGGCACGATTACCGCCCTCGTGACGCCGTTTCGCCACGGCCAGATCGCCTTCGACGACCTCAAAAAGCTCGTCGCGCACCAGCTCAAGGGCGGGGTGAACGGCCTCGTTCCCGTTGGCACAACTGGCGAGTCACCAACGCTCAGCCATGAGGAGCACATGGAGGTGATCCGCTTCGTGATCGCCGAAACGAAGGGCCGCGTGCCTGTCATCGCCGGCACCGGATCGAACAGCACGCACGAAGCGATCGAATTAACAAGGCTTTCACACGACGCCGGCGCCGACGCAATGCTCGTGGTGGCGCCGTACTACAACAAGCCGAGCCAGGAGGGCTTGTTCCGGCACTTCTGCGCCATCGCCGAGGCCACGGACAAGCCCGTCATTCTCTATTCCATTCCCGGCCGCTGCGGCATCGAGATCGGCATCCCGGTCATCGAGCGACTGCGGGCAAAGTACCGTCACGTCGCCTGGATCAAGGAAGCCGGGGGCAGCGTCGACCGGGTGGACCAAATCAAACAAGCCCTGGGCGCTGACATGACCGTGCTCAGCGGCGACGACTCCCTCACCCTGCCTTTCCTGTCCGTCGGGGCGGAGGGCGTGATCAGCGTGGCGTCCAATCTTTACGTCCGCGACATCGCCAAGCTCGTGACCCTGGCTCTGGGCAACGATTTCACCAAGGCGGCAAAACTGCATCGCAAGCTGTATCCGGTCTTCAAGGCTCTCTTCATCGAGCCGAACCCGGTGCCGATCAAGGTCGCGCTGCACCGCGCCGGCATCATCGGCACGACCGACGTACGCTCGCCGCTCTGCGAGATGTCGGCCGCCAATGCAAAGACGCTCGCAGCCGTGCTGGCCGCGCTGGACCAGGGAGCGCGGTAGGCGGTAAGCGACAGGCTCAAAAGCGCCCAACGCTCGGGCCCCCTCGCCCGCCTCAGACTCTCTCACTCTCACGTTCACTTCCACCGTCACTTTCACTCCCCGATGCCTTCCGTCCTCATCAATGGTGCCAAGGGCCGCATGGGCCAGGCATTGCTCGCGGCCGCCCGCGACATGAAGCTCCCGGTCGGTGCCGCGATCGACGCCGGGGACTCGCTCGAGGCCACCATCGCCAAGGCCGACGTTATCATCGATTTCAGCTTCCACACTGCAACGCATGAGGTGCTCCAGACTGCGGTCGCGCACAAGAAACCCCTTGTGATCGGCACCACCGGACACGGCGCGGACGAAAAGGCCCGGCTGCTGTCGCTCGCGGCGCAGGTGCCCTGCGTCTGGGCCGGCAATTTTTCCGTGGGCGTCAATCTGCTCTTCGCCCTCACCCGCCGGGCGACGGCGGTGCTCGGCGCCGATTACGACACCGAAGTCATCGAGATGCACCACCGCTTCAAGAAGGACGCGCCGAGCGGCACGGCGGCACGGCTGCTTGAGATCATTCTCGAAGAACGGAAACTCGCGGCCGACGCGCTGCGCCACGGACGCGAGGGCATCACCGGCGAACGTCTGCCGACCGAGGTGGGCGTGCACGCGCTGCGCGGCGGCGACGTGGTCGGCGACCACACCGTCATGTATGCCGCGCTCGGCGAACGCATCGAACTCACCCACAAGGCCAGCGACCGTGGCATCTTCGCCCGCGGCGCCCTGCGCGCGTCGCAGTGGGTGGTCGCTCAGCAGCCTGGCGTCTACGACATGCAGGACGTACTGGGGCTCAAGTAGCGGGTGGCGGGTAGCGAGTAGTGAGGAGAAGGAACGCGGACTCGATGCGAGTCTTGCGGCCGCTTTTCTACTCGCTACCCGCTACTCGCTTCCCGCTACTTTCCCTATGATCACCTCCATCTCCGGCACCCTTGAATCTGCCACACCGCTGCGGGCGGTGATCGAGCTGAATGGGTTTGGGTACGAGGTAAACGTCCCCGTCACCACGGCCGAAAAGCTGCCGGCACCGGGCGCAAAGGTGAAGCTGCACACGCTGGTGATCTACCGCGAGGATGCGCAGACCCTTTACGGGTTCGCCACGCCGGCGGAGCGCGACTTCTTTCGTCTGATGATCGAGAACGTCACCGGGGTCGGACCGAAGCTGGCGCTCACGATCATGAGCCGACTGTCACTCGCTTCACTGGAGTCGGCGATTCGGATGGGAGATATCGGCTCGCTTTCGAAATGCCCCGGAATCGGCAAGAAAACCGCCGAGCGGCTGGTGGTGGAACTCAAGGCGAAGCTCGGCGCCGGAGAAGTCACGCTTCCCTCGGACGCCGGCGACTCCGCCGCGGCGCCGACTCCGGCCAGCGCCCACCGGGATGCGATTTCGGCGCTCGTCGCGCTGGGCTACAAAGGCGCCGATGCCGACCAGGCAGTCCGCCGCGCCGCCCTCACCCTGGGCGCGAATGTCACCACGGAAGCGCTGATCAAAAAGGCCCTGGCGGGGTAAGCGTGCGCACGATCGCCGTGAGGCTCGGGTTGCGCACACGCTTCAGCGTGATCTTGCGGGCTGGAATTACTTCTGGAATCGGAAGCCGATCGGAAGCGCCTCACCGTTGGGACGCCGCGGGCCGAGATAAGTGCGGTCAGTCGGCGCGATGGTGGTTTCGACCTGGAGCTTCAGCTCGTTTGACGGCAGCTCCACCGGCTTGAGCTGGAGATTCTGCATCCAGGCGAAGTTCGGGTCCGTGTTCGCGGTGTTCGCGAGCACCAGCGCATCGGCGGCGACCTGCCGCAGCGAAAGGTTGTTCGCCGGATGGCGATGGATGCCGCCGGGGGCCGGCGCCTCCTGCGTCAGCACCGTTGCGACAGGCACCGTAGGTTGCTCCGTCGCCGAAGCGAAGGTCGCCGCAGCCGTCGGGGCGGGACTCGCGGCCACGAGCCCCCCGTTGTCCAGCGAGGGAGCCGGCTTTCGGGACTGGACGACGAAAACGAGGGCTACGCAGGCAGCCGCCGCGGCAAGTGAACCCAATACAGCAACTTGGCGCCGAGCCGGCCGGGCTTGAGCCGGGAAGGCCACCACCTTGCGGTCGGCGGCGGGCTCCGAGGCGAAGTCCTCCGCCAGCATCTTGCAGGCCTTCTGCATCCGGCAGTAGTCCTGGTACACGGAGCGACGGGCCGGATTGCTCTGCACCTCGGCCTCGAGACGAGCCGCGTCCTGCGCGGTAATCTCGTGATCGAGATAGAGGTTGAGCAGTTCTTTGAACTCGGAGTCTTTCATTTGAAGTCTTCGCCGAGCTTGGAGCGCAGGCTTTCGCGCGCGCGGGCAATCCGGCTTTTTACGGTACCAACAGAGATGCCCAGAATCGCGGCGATCTCCTCGTACGATAGGTTCTTGATGTTGCGCAAGACGAGAATCTCGCGGTGTTTGGCGCTCAGACGCTCCATTCCTTTGCCGATCCGCGCGACGAACTCCTCCGTCACGGTGATGTCGTCAGGCGACTCGACTTCAGCAGGGATGATCTCAGCGAGGGTCATGTCATTTTCGGGGCCCACGGGGGCATCGATGGAGACGGATTGGTCACGTTTCCGCCGCCACCAATACCAGTACCGGTTTCGGGCCAGGTTGGTCGCAATCTGGTAAAGCCAGGTTGAGAAGGCCGATTCACCCCGAAAATTGGCGAGCCCGCGATGGGCGCGAATGAACGCATCCTGCGTCACTTCCTCGGCGTCCTGCGGATTCCGAAGCAGCTGATGGACCATGGAATAGATACGGTCCCAGTAGCGCGTCACCATCTCATCGAAGGCGGCTTGATCCCCTCCTTTGAAGCGGTCTACGAGCAAACGATCGAGCGCAACTTCCTGAGCTTTGGCAGACATACGTTCTGCTTCGCTGTGATGGGTGTAATTTTGAATTGTTCCCACGACTTTGCTGAGAAGCGGTTTCAATAGTCCAGCAAGGGCTCCCGGTCAATGCGCCGCCGAGGCGGGCCGGTGTCCTTGGAAGGTGGTGGTGGCCCCATGGACGAGAGAGTTTCGGTCCGCGCCGTTCCTTCCTTTACCTGCCGCCGCGGGTGCGTAGCGTCGCGGCAGGAAAATCCTTGCAAACCCTCGTCGCGAAAACCCATTTTCGACCCTCGTTTTCGCCGGCCGGGTCGATAGCTCAATGGTAGAGCAGCGTCCTTTTAAGTCGTTGGTTCTGGGTTCGAATCCCAGTCGACCCACCACGGCAAAACGTCTATTTACCCGCTCTTAATGAAGCGCCTTGTCATCATCGAAGACCAAACCGCGATCCGGGAAATGTTGGTCGAAATTCTGCGGCTCGATCCCAACTACCAGCTCGTCGGCGAAGCGGGAGACGGACAGGCCGCCGTCACTCTCTGCCTCGACACCCATCCGGACGTGTGCGTGCTCGACGCCAAATTGCCGGGTCTCAACGGCGTGGATATCCTGCGCCGGCTGAGCAAGAAGCTGCCGCAAATGCGCGTGCTGGTCTTCTCCGGGCACGAGAATCCTGTTCTGGTGCGTGAAATGCTCGAAGCCGGCGCCCATGGTTTCGTGGAAAAGACCGCCGGACTCTTTGAGTTCAAGAAGGGGCTGGAAACCGTGGCCAACGGCGGGACCTACTTTGGCCCGGCAGTGGCATCGCTGCTTCGCAATGTAGTGGCCAATCCCGCCACCAGCAGCGCTCCCGACTTCCTGACCGACCGCGAGCGGGAGATCCTCCAGCTGGTCGCCGAGAGTCACAGCACCAAGGAAATCGCGGCCAAGCTCTCCATCAGCGTGAAGACCGTCGACAACCATCGCACGAACCTGATGCGCAAGTTGAACCTCCACGACGTTGCCAGCCTGACGCGTTATGCCTTGGAGGTCGGGCTGATCGAGCCGAAGAAGACGCTCTAAAAGCCTTGCCGGGGTAGCCCGGTTCGACAAATCCTGATCGTCGCCTCCGTCCCTCTTTCCTCTCCATGAAACTTCCTTCGCAGAGACTTCTCCTCGTTGTGGCCAGCGCCGCGCTCGTGTTCGCCGGCTGCGCCAAGAAGCCGGCACGTCCGGACCCGTCGCAGACGGCGATCGGGCCGGCTGGCGGCGGAGCGGGTCTGGGGTCCGTCAACCCCCTCGACGTTGCGACCAGCACGCCGGGTGGCGAGCTGTCGGCGCGCGACGCCGGTTTCGATGCCAACGGTCAGAACCGCACGGCGCTGGCCGCCAACACCGTTTACTTCGATTTCGATCGCTCGGACATCAAGGCGTCCGAACGTCCGAAGCTGCAGGCGGCGAAGGAATACCTGGAGCAGAATCCGGGAGTTCGTCTGCTCCTCGAAGGCCGGGCCGACTGGCGCGGCACCGCGGAATACAATCTCGCGCTCGGCGATCGCCGCGCCAATTCCGCCCGTAATTTCCTGGCCCAGACGCTCGGCGTCCCGGCCGACCGGCTCGAGACCCTGTCGAAGGGCAGTCTCGAGGCCATCGCCAACGCCGACGATGCCACGGCCGCCAAGGATCGTCGCGTCGATCTGGTGGTTGTCTCGCCCAATGGCGGCACGGCTCCCCTCCCCGGCAGCGCGCCGGCCGGCACGCTGCCGCCCGCGGGCGGCCTGTGAAGCGGGCAGGCTGCAGGCTCCATGCTGTAAGCTGAAGGCAAAACCTTCCGACCAAAACGCCGCGATTTTCGCGGCGTTTTTTTTCGGGTTCTGGGGAGCGGCGATCGGGAGCCGGCGGCACACGGAGGGAAGTGCTCCGCCTGCCATCGAACGCGCCGCCGCGCTCCATGGCGGGCTAAAGCACCGCGCTCCCCCATGCCGCAGGCCGACGACGGCCCCTGTCCATCCAAAGCTTGCCGCCCCGGCCCGCCCTCACTTCTGCGCCAGGAGCGCGAAGATCCGCTCCGTGGTCGCAATCCCCTTCTTCATGACGTCCAGGTTGAAACTCTCGTTGGGGGCATGCAGGTTGTCCTCCGGCAGGAAGAGCCCGAACATCACGGAATCCAGGCCGGTTGACCGCTTGATCTCGGCGATGATCGGCACACTGCCACCCTCCCGGAGATAAAGGGGAGCTCGTCCCCAAATCTCCGATACGGCCGCATCGGTGGCGCGGAACGCCTTCGCGAGCACGGGCGACTGGTCGGCCGGCGTGTTCGACCGACCGGGGGGCACCACCACGTAGGGGTCGCCCTTGTGCTGGTCGACAAACTCGAGCTTAACGCCTTTGGGCGCGCGGGACTTGATCGCGTCGATCACGAGTTGCTTGATCTTGTCCGGCTGCTGGTTCGGTACGAGCCGGCAGCTCACCTTCACGAAGGCCTTGCTCGGGATCACAGTCTTGGTGCCCTCGCCCTGGTATCCGCCGCCGATGCCGTTGAACTCGAGCGTCGGCTGGAAGCGGATCGATTCCGACGGCGTAAATCCGGGCGTGGGATGGAAGGTGTCGACCCCGATGAATTCGCCGTAGGCCTTCTCATCGACGCCGAGCTTTTTCAACTCGTCGCGTTCCCACGGGTGCACTTCCAGCACATCGTCATAAAATCCCGGCACGTTCACCCGTCCCTCAGGGGTATGGAGCGTGGAGATGATCTCCGCGAGGGCCTGGATGGGGTTGCGGAAGGCTCCGCCGTGCAAACCGGAATGGAGATCGCCCTTCGCGCCCGTCACGTGCAGATCGAACAGCGTCAGACCGCGCAGACCGGCGGTGATGACCACCTGGTTCTCGTTCGGCAGCGCGGTATCGGAAAGGAACACAAAGTCGGCCTCCCGCAGCTTGTCCGCGTAGCGCTCGAGGAATTTCGGGAAGCTGGGACTTCCCATCTCCTCTTCGCCTTCGATCAAGAAGGTAATCCGCAGCGGCAGATTCGGGTTCGCTTCCAACAGCCGGCCGATCGCGGCGATGTTGGTCATGAGCGGGCCCTTGTTGTCAGCCGCGCCGCGACCGTAGATCCGGTTCCCAATGATCGTCGGTTCGAAAGCGGGCGTCTTCCACAGGTTCAACGGGTCCGCTGGCTGGACGTCGTAATGGCCGTAGATCACCACATGGGGCCATGATTTGTCACCGCCGCGCTGCGCAAAGATGATCGGATGCAACTCGGTCTTCACGACGTCGACCTTGAACCCGAGTGAGCCGAGCAAGTCGGACACGAACTTCTGGGCGCCCTGCATCCCCTCACGGAACTTGGAGTCCGTGGAGACGCTGGGCTGGCGAATGAATTCCTTCAGCTTTTCGACAGGATCAAACATGGCGCAACCATACGGAGGGAAGGTGAAAGTGAAAGTGAAAGTGACCTTCGGAGTGAAAGTGGCCTTCGGAGTGAAAGTGAGAATGAAAGTGAAAGTGGGTGGCGGGAGCGTGTGAGGTTTGGGGTAGCCGGGCCTGGGCGTAGCGGAGAGCGCCCGCGATTCTGAATCGGGCAGTTTCGTACGTCAAAAGAGCATCGAGCAAACCCCCGACCCACTCGCTGGCACTCCCGGCTACAAAAAGGCCCGTCGGTTAGGACGGGCCCGATAATCACAATGTCGGTGGCTTCGGCGCGCTTTCACTCTCACTTTCACTTTCACTCGCGAAGCGTCACTTTCACTCGGCGAGCAGCGCCGTTACGCAATCTCAGCCACCGTCACTTCGCTGCGTCTGCCGTTCACCGTCAGCGCGTACTTGGCCACCGGGCCAATGATCTGCGCGGGCGGCGCTGACGGCGCCGGCGCCGCGGCAGGCGTGGCCGGCGCAGCCGCAACGGCGGGCTTCTTGAACAGCCCCGCGAATTCGCGCGGGAACATGGCGTGCAGGACGCACGCCTCGTCGTCCGTGGGCAGGCCGGCCGCCTTGAGTTCTTCGCGGAGTTTGGGCATCCGCGGCGCCAGCAGATCGGCAGGGCGCCCCTCCACCGGCTTCTGTCCACTCTTCTCGATCGCGAGCTTGAGGACGTCGGCGTCGATGGGTCCCGGCGTGCGGCCGTATTTGCCCAGCGCGATGTCCATTGCCGGCTGGGAGAAATTCTTCCAGCGGCCGAACTTTACATTGAGCATCGATTGCGTGCCCACGATCTGCGAAGTCGGCGTCACCAGCGGAATCCAGCCCAGGCATTGCCGCACGTACGGAATCTCGGCCATCACCTGCTCAAACTTGTCGGACATCCCCTGCTCTTTCAGCTGGGTACGGAAATTGGACAGCATTCCGCCCGGCACCTGGTAAACCAGGGTATCGGTGTCAACGCGCTCGTTGGCCGGCGAAGTGAACTTCTCCAGTTCCTTGTACACACCGGTGAAGTACTCCCGCAGCTGCTGCAGGCGCGCCCGGTCATAACTCGGGCACCGCGGGTGCCCTTCCAGCAGCGCGAGCATGCGCACGGTATCCGGCTGGGAGGTTCCGTTGGCGAAGGGCACGATCGACGTCTCGACCGCGTCCACTCCCGCGTCGATGGCGGCCAGGTACGCGGCAGCGCCGATGCCCGCCGTGTCGTGAGTGTGCAGCGTGATCGGAAGGCCAATTCGCTTCTTCAATTCCTTCACGAGGTCGTAGGCGATCTTCGGGGCGATCACGCCGGACATGTCCTTGATGCCGATCGAGTGGCAGCCCATTTTCTCGAGGTCGACGCCCAGCTTCACGAACGCATCGATGGTATGCACCGGGCTCGTGGTGTAGCAGATCTCGCCGCGCGCGTGCTTGCCGCATGCGCGGACCGTCTTGATCGCCGTCGCCAGGTTTCGCGTGTCATTCAAGGCGTCGAAGATGCGGAAAATGTCCTGGCCGGCGGCGGCGTCCGCCTTGACGAAGGCTTCGACCACATCGTCCGGGAAGCTCGTGTACTGGACGATATTCTGGCCCCGCAGCAGCATGATCTGCGGCGTTTTCGGCGCGGCTTTCTTGAGGGCACGCAACCGGTCGAAGGGATTCTCGCCCAGGTAGCGGAGGCAGGAATCGATGGTCGCCCCACCCCAGGTCTCGAGACCCGCAAAGCCCAGCTCGTCGAGGATGGGCGCCGCCGGCAGCATTTGCGCCGTGGTCATGCGCGTCGCGGCGAGCGATTGGTGTCCGTCCCGGAGGACGGTGTTATTGAATGCAACCTTGGACATAAAATGGAGAAAAGGCTGAAGGGCTAAAGGACTGAACGGCTGAAGGAGGGAGTTCGCGGAACAGCGCGACGTCGTTGGCGGTAAGGAACAGAAATTCAGCGTCGGCGGCGGGGTTCTGAGAATCTACCGTGCAACGAAGCCGGCCCTGCTCATCCACGCCGTGAAACCAGAATACCCGCGGGGCATTCGTCGTCTCGCTGGCGCTCCCCGCTACATCGGACCCCCTCGCATCGAACCGGAAGTCGGCGGTTTGAAAGGAGCGGGGCGCGCCCGCGAGACGGTCCGCCTCGGAATTCAAGGTCACCTCAACCCGCCGCGGCTCGCCCCACGCGTCGTTGAGCGCGCGGCCGATGGGCGCAAAACCTTCGCTCGCCAGGACCGCGTGCGCCTGCCGGAGGTGCTCGAGCACCATGGCCGCGACGTCGTCCACGCTCCATGGACCGCGGGCGGGACGCCCGCTTCCGGCGTCCAGGGCGGGCGGGCCGCCCGCGGTCCACCGGCGACCGAATTCCGATGCGGGCGGGCCGCCCGCGGTCCACAGCTGGCCGAGACTGATCGTGCGGCCGGAGAGCTTCGGGTCGTGCCCCGCGGGATCGTTGAAAACGTTCAGACCAATGCCGACCACCGCGGTGTCGGGCGTGTGCCGCTCCACCAGCAGACCGGCGAGTTTGCCGGTCCCAACCATAACATCGTTCGGCCAGCGGAGACGCGCACCCGGCACTCCCAGCGCGGTCACGGCTGAAATCACCGCCTGGCCTGCGACAAGCGGAAGCGTCTCCCAGCAGCTGCGCGGTCCCGGACACGGCAGCACGGCCGAAAGCCACAGCCCGCCGCGATCCGAAACCCAGACTCGGTCCGCGTTGCGGCCGCGACCCTTCGACTGCGTCTCCGCGCGCACCGCCGACCACGCCGGCAAACGGGCCGCGTACGTGTTCGTGGAATCGATCGTCGGCAGGACCTCGTACACCCAGGGAGAAGGGACGGGCACCGCCCTCCTCTCGAACGAGCTGCCGGCGCTCCCAGGGTTCCCTGTGCTTTCGCGCTCCATGAACATCGGGGAAAAAGGCAGGCGGTGCGGACGCAGGCGCGCCCGCACCGCAAGAAGCTCAACCGATCTTCAGCAACAGCGCGCCTTCCTGCACGCCATCGCCGGGAGCAACCGCCACGGCGCTGACCGTGCCGGATTTCGGCGCATAGATGTAGGTGTTCATCTTCATCGCCTCAATGGTGAGCACTTGGGCGCCCTCCTTGACGGCGTCGCCGACCTTCACGTCGACCGACACGATCTTCCCGGCCAGGGGGCTGATCACGTCGCCCGGGGCGGCGTCGCCCCGCGGCGCAGGCGCCGGCGTCGCGGCGGGGGCCGAGACGTTCGCCGTCACAATGGGTGACGACGCGCGGACCGGCGCAGGCGCGAGCGGAGCGCCGCCGTCGAGTAACTCGACGGTGACGTCGTACGACTTGTTTTCGATGGTGATACGAAGCTTTTTCATGACGGAGTGGATCAGCGGATCTGGTGCGAGGAGTAGATCTGACGACGGCCTTCGATCGACCACTGCTGTTGTTGGTCGAGCGGGGTCGGCACAACCGAGGCGACCCGGGCGTTGGGCCCCACGGTCACGGCCACGGCGGCGGCGATGAGGGCCATGATCTCATCAGGGATCGCCGCCGGAGCGGCAACGGCAGGTGCAGGCACGGGCGGCGGCGCCGGTGCCTGGATCCGCGCCGGCGCGACGGGCGCAGGCGGCGGAGTTGGCGCCGGAACGGCGGCAGGGGTGCCACGACCGCGGGCAAGGGTGATGAGCAGCGAGGCAAAACCGGCCAGGCCGCCCAGCACCGCCACCCAGGTGGTCCACTCGCTCGTTGCGGCGAGTGGCAAGGAAGAGAGGAGGCTCATAGCGGAATATTGCCGTGCTTCTTGGGCGGACGGGTCTCGCGTTTGGACAGGGTGTTTCGCAGCGCCATCGCGATGTAGCTGCGCGTCTGCGCCGGCTCGATGACGTCGTTGATCATCGCCTTGGCCGCGGCCTCATACGGGGAGCCGAACGTGCGGCGGTATTCGGCGGCGAGTTCGGCCGCCTTCGCCTTCGGATCGGCGGCGGAGGAGATCTCCTTTTTATAGAGCACGTTCACGGCGCCCTCCGCGCCCATCACCGCAATTTCCGAGGTTGGCCAGGCGTAGACGAAGTCTGCGCCCATGTCGCGGCTGCACATGGCGAGATAAGCGCCGCCGTAGGCCTTGCGCATGATCACGGTGATCTTCGGCACGGTGGCGGCGGCGTAAGCGAACAGCATCTTCGCGCCGTGGCGGATGATGCCGCCGCGTTCCTGGGCGACGCCCGGCATGAAACCGGGGATGTCGACCAAGGAGACGACGGGAATGTTGAAGACGTTGCAGAACCGGATGAACCGCGCGCCCTTGTCGGACGAGTCGATGTCCAGCGTGCCCGCCTTGACGGCGGGCTGATTGGCCACGATGCCGACGACCAGGCCGCCGACACGGCCCAAGCCGACGACAATGTTCTTGGCCCAGTCGCGCTGCACCTCGAGAAAGTCACCGTCGTCGACGACCAGGGCGATGACCTTGAGGATGTCGATCGGAGCCTTGGGATCCTCCGGCACCAGGTCGTTCATCCGCGCGTCGCGATCGAGTGTCAGATTCGGCGTCGGCCGATGAGGCGGATCCATCAGGTTGTTCTGCGGCAGGAACGACAGCAGCTTCCGCGCAAGGTCGAACGCATGGTGCTCGTCCTCGGCAACGAAGTGAATGTTGCCGGAAACGGTGGCGTGGGCGGCGGCCGAGCCGATCTCATCCATCGTCGTGGTCTGGCCAGTGGCCGCTTTGATGACGTCGGGACCGCAGATGAACATCTGCGCGTTCTTCTTCGTCATGATGATGAAGTCGGTCAGCGCCGGTGAATACGCGGCGCCGCCGGCACAGGGGCCGGCGATGATCGAGATCTGCGGCACCACGCCCGAAAGGAGGACGTTGCGAAAGAAGATCTGGCCGTAGCCGGAGAGGGAATCATCGCCTTCCTGGATCCGCGCGCCGCCGGAGTCATTGATGCCGATGACCGGCATGCCGGCCTCCATGGCGTACTCCATGAGATCGCAGACCTTTTTGGCGTGGATCCGGCCGACCGCCCCGCCCCCGACGGTGAAGTCGTGGGCGAACGTCGCGACGGGGCGTCCGTCGACATAGCCGACGCCGGTGATCACGCCGTCGGCAGGCAGGGACTTGTTTTCCATGCCGAAATTATGGCAGTCGTGCTGCGCGTGCATGCCCGACTCGAGGAACGTGCCGGGCTGGAAAAGGACGGCGAGGCGCTCCCGGGCCGACAGCAGCCCCTTTTTCTTGCGCTCGGCGAGCTTGTCTTCGCCGCCCCCGGCCATCGCCGTTTTGCGGCGCTGTTCGAGTTCAGTGAGATAGGAGGATGGAATACCCATGATGGTGTGATTTTTGGCGTTGGGCTCGATCAGGCCTTGGGCATGCAGAACTCGGTCAACACCCCGAAGGTCGACTTGGGGTGGAGAAAGGCGACCAGCTTCCCGGCGGCTCCCTCAAAGGGTTGCTCGTGAATCAACTTCACCCCGGCGCCAGCCGCCTGACCGAGCTGGCCGGCAATATCGCTGGAGGCGAAGGCGACATGGTGGACCCCCTCCCCGTTCTTCTCGAGGAACTTGGCCACGGGACTGTCGGGAGATGTCGGCTCGAGGAGCTCGAGATGCACCTCGCCCACCGTAAAGAAGGCCGTGCGAACTTTCTGGGACGGAACTTCCTCCCGGTGTTCGCATTTCAGGCCAAGTGCCTTTTCGTAATAAGGGATTGTCGCGTCCAAGGACCGGACCGCGATGCCCAGGTGGTCGATTCGAGTGATCATAGCCGTGTTATGTTTTGGCTGAGCTGCCAAAGCCCAGTTGTGAAAGATACTGACAGAGCTTCTTGCGGTTTGCGCCGCATCGGTTGCTAGTTGCCCGCTGTTTCTTGGCGCAGCCACTTGCGCTAATAAACTTATAGACAAATTTGAAGATCTGCCAACGCATGCGGTTTCGCAATATCTGCACAGCAATATCTTAAGAAAAACCGTAAGGTCAGGGCAACTGACAACATTCATCCGCACTAAAGATGCTATCAGCGAACGATACTAATACGAACGCGGGATCTCCCGATGCGCTGCAGGCGGCCTTTTCCCGATGGAAAAAGACCGTCGAAGCCGAGCTGAAAGGCGCCCCGTTCGACAAGAAGCTGGTCACCCGCACCCTGGAGGGCCTGTCCCTTCAGCCCCTGTACACCCGGGCGGATACAGCCACGCTCCCGGACCTGCAGTCCAAGCCGGGACAGGCTCCGTTCCTGCGCGGCACGCGGCCGGAGGGTTACCGCGAGGCAACCTGGCAGGTGGCGCAGGAGATTGCGGCGGCGGATGCCAAAGCATTCAACGCCGCGGTGCTCGAGGACTTGATGCAGGGCCAGGACAGCGTGGTCGTGCACGTGGGCCAGGGGCCTGTCACCAGCCTGGAGACCCTGCGGACGGCGCTGGCCGGGGTGGAACTCAGTTCGATTCCCGTTCATCTGGACGCCGGCCCGGACGCCCTGCCCGTCGCTTCTGCCTACCTTGCGCTCGCGGAGGAACGCAACGTGGGCTGGGACAAGCTCTCGGGCAGTCTGACGGCGGACCCCCTGGGCACCCTCGTCACCGCCGGCCAGCTCCCCCACTCCCTCGCCAGTCACTTCGACTCGCTGGCCGGGTGGACCGCCTGGGCGGATCGTCACGCCCCCGAACTGCAAACGATCGGGGTGAACGGTCGCGTCTGGGGCGACGCGGGCGCCACGGCGGTGCAGGAGCTGGCGTTCGTCCTCGCGACGGCGACCGAGTACCTGGCGGCGCTCTCGAGCCGAGGCGTTCCCGCCGAGCTGGCGGCGTCCAAGGTGCGAATCCAGTTCGCGGTCGGGCCGCAATTTTTCATGGAGGTGGCCAAGTTCCGCGCCTGGCGTCTGCTCTGGTCGCGCGTTCTCGCCGCCTTCAACGCCAGCGTCGACGTGGCGCGTGAAACCACGGTTCACGCCGCGACGGCGCGCTGGAACAAGACCCTCCTGGATCCGCACGTGAACATGCTCCGCGTCACGACGGAGGCCCTGTCAGCGGCCCTCGGCGGGTGCGACAGCCTGCATATCGCCCCCTTCGACGAGGTCAGCGGAACCGCCAACAGTTTCTCGCGCCGCATCGCCCGCAACGTCCACACGCTCCTGGCGGAGGAATTCAGCTTCACCGCCACCGCGGATCCCGCGGGTGGCTCCTGGTACGTCGAGAAGCTCACCGACGAACTGGCGCGGAAAGCCTGGGAAGTCTTCCAGTCTCTCCAGGCAAAAGGAGGGATGGCGGCGGCGCTCCGGGACGGCGTACCGCAGAAATTGGTGGCCGAAGCAGCCGCCGAAAAGAGCGACGCCGTCGGAAAACGCCGGCTGGGCCTCATCGGCACGAACCTGTTTCCGAACCTGAAGGAGAAATCCCTGGTCATGAAGGAGGGCCCGGTTGCCGCCCCGCCTGCCGCCGGCGGAGCCGCCGTTCCGGCCATCGCCCCCGTGGCCGGCTGGCCCGAGCGGTTCGAAGCCGCACTGTCCGCGGCGCGACATGGCGCGACGCTGCACCAGCTGTCGGGTCTCATCGCCGCGGATACGCCCGAAGCCGGCGTCCCCGTCGTGAAACCGTTCCGCGCCTCCGCCGGATTCGAGCAACTGCGCGCCGCGTCCGAGGCCTTCGCCAAGAAGTCCGGGCAGCGGCCGCGGGTCTTCCTCGCGAAGATCGGCCCCGCGCTCCAGCACAAGGCCCGGGCCGATTTCTCCGCCGGCTTCTTCGCGCCCGGCGGCTTTGAAGTGTTGGGCAAGCAGGCCTCCGACACCGCGGAGGCTGCCGCCGAGGCCGCGATCCAGTCGGGAGCCCCCGTCGTGGTCCTGTGCTCGACGGACGAGACCTATCCGCAGCTCGTCCCGGCCTTCGCCGGAGCCGTGAAACAGGCCAGGCCCGATGTGAAGGTCGTGCTCGCGGGGCTGCCCGCCGACCAGGCCACGGTGGACGCGTTTCGCGCCGCCGGGGTCGATGAGTTCATCCACCTTCGCGCCAACGTGCAAAGCGTCCTGGCCAAGTTCCTGAAGCAGATCGGAGTCCTCGCATGAAAAACCTGCCCGACTTTTCCAAGCTGGCGTACGATTCGTTCGCCTTCACCCACGCCCCCGCACCGGCGGCCGCGTCGACCGAGGCGGGTCAGACGTACGAGGGCATCCCTGTGGCGCCGGTCTTCACCGCCGCCGACCTTCCTCCCTCCCCCGCGCTCGACACCATGCCGGGCCTGGCGCCGTTCACCCGCGGCCCGTATGCGACGATGTACGTCCAGAAGCCCTGGACCATCCGCCAGTACGCCGGGTTTTCAACCGCCGAGGAGTCCAACGCGTTCTACAAGCGCAACCTCGCGGCGGGGCAGGCCGGTCTTTCGGTCGCCTTCGATCTGGCCACGCACCGTGGGTACGACAGCGACCACCCGCGGGTGGTGGGCGATGTGGGCAAGGCCGGCGTCGCGATCGACTCGGTGCTCGACATGCAGACGCTCTTCGGCGGCATCCCGCTCGACAAGGTGTCGGTGTCGATGACCATGAACGGGGCCGTGCTGCCCGTAATGGCGTTCTACATCTGTGCGGCGCTCGAACAAGGCGCCAAGCTGGCGGATCTTTCGGGCACCATTCAGAACGACATCCTGAAGGAGTTCATGGTGCGGAACACCTACATCTATCCGCCCGCCCCTTCGATGCGCATCATCGCGGACATCTTTGCGTTCACCTCGCAAAAGATGCCGAAGTTCAATTCGATCTCGATCTCGGGGTACCACATGCAGGAAGCCGGCGCCACCGCCGACCTCGAGCTCGCCTACACCCTCGCCGACGGGCTCGAGTACCTGCGCACGGGAATCAAGGCCGGGCTGGACGTCGACGCCTTCGCCCCGCGGCTCTCGTTCTTCTGGGCGATCGGCAAGAACTTCTTCATGGAAGTGGCCAAGATGCGCGCCGCGCGCACGCTCTGGTCTGAGATCGTCGGGCAGTTCAACCCGAAGAATTCGAAGTCGTGTGCCCTGCGCACGCATTCCCAGACCTCGGGCTGGTCGCTCACCGAGCAGGATCCGTTCAACAACGTGGCGCGCACCTCCCTGGAGGCGCTGGCGAGCGTTTGCGGTCACACGCAGTCGCTGCACACCAACGCCCTCGATGAGGCGATCGCGCTGCCGACGGACTTCTCCGCCCGCATCGCCCGCAACACCCAGCTGCACCTGCAGCAGGAGACGGGCGTGACCAACGTGGTCGACCCCTGGGCTGGCTCCTATTACGTCGAATACCTGACCAGCGAGCTGATCAAGAAGGCGCGCGGGCACCTCGACGAGGTGGAGAAGATGGGCGGCATGACCAAGGCCATCGAAGCGGGTATTCCCAAACTACGCATCGAGGAGGCCGCCGCCCGCCGGCAGGCGAAGATCGATTCCGGCAAGGAAACAATCGTCGGGCTCAACAAGTACCGCCTCGAACAGGAGGCGCCGCTCGACATTCTCGAGGTCGACAACACCGCCGTCCGCGAGTCGCAGATCAAGCGGCTCAAGGAACTGCGCGGCAGCCGCAACGAGGCAGACTGCCGGGCCGCGCTCAGCGCCCTCACCGAGTGCGCGCGCAACGGCCAGGGCAATCTGCTCGAACTCGCCGTCGCGGCCGCGCAGGCCCGCGCGACGCTCGGGGAAATATCGGAGGCGCTGGAGACCGTTTACGGTCGCTTCCAGGCGCAGATCCGTTCCATCTCCGGCGTGTACCGCCAGGAATTCGGGGAGGACAAACAAGTGAGCAAGATCAAGCAACAGATCGCCCGGTTCGAAGCCGCGGAGGGCCGCCGGCCCCGCATCCTCATCGCGAAACTCGGCCAGGACGGCCACGACCGCGGCGCCAAGGTGGTGGCCACGGCGATGGCTGACCTCGGGTTTGACGTGGATATCGGGCCCCTCTTCCAGACGCCCGAGGAAGCCGCGCGCATGGCGGTAGAGAACGACGTCCATGTGGTTGCGATGAGTTCGCTCGCCGCCGGCCACAAGACGTTGCTCCCGGCGCTGCGCGAGGCGCTGAAGAGCCACGGCCGCGAGGACATCATGATCGTATGCGGCGGCGTCATCCCCGCGCAGGATTACGACTTCCTGCTGGCGAATGGCGCCACCGCGATCTTCGGCCCCGGCACGGTCATCCCGAAGAGCACCGAACGCGTGCTCGAACTGCTCCTCGAGCGGATCGAGCCCGCCGGCACGAAGTAACTTCGCGTCATGTCATTCAACGGCTGCACGGCATCCCGTCGTGCAGCCGTTTGTCTGTGCTTGGGTACGTTGTCCCTCCTTTAGGCGGAATGCCTTGATTTGTCCCGCATACGCCCAAACTTCCGCCTGAAGGCGGGACAACGTACCCAAACCACACTAACCTTCCCTTCCCTCGTCCGTGTCGCACGCCAAATCACGTCCTCCCGCTGACTACTGCCCGCAGCCGCGCCCGGACTGGGTGCCGCCGAATGCGGGGCCGGAGTTCGCTACGCGCGTGCTGCAGGGTGCGACACCCGTGCCCACCGCGAAGCCAGACCACGGCCCGCGGCGTCGCGTCCTCACGTTGGACGACTACGAAGCCGGCGTTCTCGCGGGGAACCGCACGATCCTTGGCCGCGCCATCACGCTGATTGAAAGCAACGCGCCGGCGCACCAGGACATGGCGCAACAGCTTCTCGCGCGCCTCCTGCCCCGGACGGGGCGCTCGCGTCGCATCGGCATCACGGGCATTCCGGGCGCCGGCAAGAGCACGTTCATCGAGGCGTTCGGCTGCCACCTCACGTCGGAGGGGCACAACGTCGCGGTCCTCGCCATCGACCCGTCGAGCACGATCACCGGCGGCAGCATCCTGGGCGACAAGGTCCGGATGGAAAAGTTGAGTCAGCAGCCACGCGCGTTCATCCGCCCCTCGCCCTCGAGCGGTTCCCTGGGTGGCGTGGCGCGCAAGACCCGAGAAGCGATTCTGGTATGTGAAGCAGCCGGCTTCGACGTGGTGATCGTCGAGACCGTAGGTGTCGGTCAGAACGAAGTGACCGTGCGTTCGATGGTCGACTACTTCCTGGTCCTCATGATCGCCGGCGCCGGCGACGAGGTGCAGGGCATCAAAAAAGGCATCATCGAACTCGCGGACACGATCGTCATCAACAAGGCCGACGGCGACAACCGCCCGCGGGCGACGGCGGCGCAAGCCGAGATGAAGCGGGTGGTACACTACCTCCACCCCACCACCCCGGGCTGGGAGACGCCGGTAACGCTGGCTTCCGCCCTGACGGGAGACGGGGTGCCGGGCGTGTGGGAGACCACCGGAAGGTTCTTTGACCACGTGCAGTCGCTGGGCGCGCTCGCCGAACGGCGCCGCCTGCAGGCGGTCGAGTGGATGCACGCGCTGGTTGGCGAAGGGCTGCGCACGCAGTTCTACACTTCTCCCGCCGTGAAGGAGCGTCTCGCGGCGATCGAATCCGCCGTGGGCAACGGGCGGATGCCGGCCCTCGCGGCCGCGCTGGAATTGCTGAAGGCGGCTCAAATTTAGGCCGGTGCTTCGCGGACTCAAGCACCGCCCCTACTCTCGAGCCGCTCCAAATTCTGAAATCTGAAATTTGAAATCTGAAATCCCGCGCAGCGGGTTCAGCGCCGCGTCTGCTGATAAATCTGCAGCACTTCGGGCATCCGGGCATTCAACTGCGCGATCCGGTCGGCGTCGGTGGGATGCGTCGAGAGAAACTTCGCCAGCCAGCCCGGCGCCTGACCGTTTCCCTTT
This sequence comes from Verrucomicrobiota bacterium, assembly GCA_023457715.1. Lineage (GTDB taxonomy): Bacteria > Verrucomicrobiota > Verrucomicrobiia > Opitutales > Opitutaceae > ER46. Next base: position 35,271 of record JAEWKR010000158.1, on the reverse strand, counting down.
TGCGCCGCCATCTTCTGCCAGAAGGCGACGGCGGCCCGCGGATCGTAGCCCGCGCGCGCGGAGTAGACGATCCCCATGTAGTCGGACTCCATCTCCTGTTTTTGCGAGTGAGGCATCATGGCCGCCTGCGCGCCGACGCCGTACGCAGACATGATGCCTTGTGCCCAGGTTGGGTTCTCGACCCAACGCTGCAGCACCTGGCCGCCGACCTGACCCAGCATCTCCGCGCCCATGGCAAGCGAAACCCGCTCCGCTCCATGCCGCGCGGTGACGTGCGCGATCTCGTGGCCAATGACCGTGGCGAGTTCATCGTCATTCGATGCCAGTTGCAGGAGTCCGCTGTAGACGCCGACCTTGCCGCCCGGCAGGGCAAAAGCGTTCACCTCTTTCGAGTCGAACACCACGAACTCCCATTGCGCGCCCGGGAGGTCGTTCCCGACCGCGGCGGCTATCCGTTGTCCCACCCGGCGCACCCGCTCCGTGTCCGAGCGATCGGTTGAGACCCGCTCCGTCTTCTGAACCTCGGCGAAGGATTGTGCGCCCAACGAGAGTTCTTGTTCGGGCGTGACCAGCACCAATTCACGACGTCCCGTCACCGGGTTGGTGTAACACCCGGCCAGGGAGAGCGCAGTGGCGAACAGGATCGAGGCAAAGGCGAATCGTTTCATGTGGGTAAGACTCACGCGATGGACCCGCCCCGCCGCGCAAAGTGCCCGCACATCAACTTCCTGCGCCACGTCGGCCTCCTCCCGCGCTAATGCGCCGCACACCTTTCGACCTCCGCCGTAGCGTAAGCGTCCCGCTTGGCCGTAGCGTAAGCGTCCCGCTTGCGCACTCAGGACGTGAAACGCTGACAAAATAAGCGACCGCGACAAATGCTCATGAACCGCCGAGGATCGCATTAACGTCCGTCCTTACGCAGGCGGGACGCCTACGCTACGGCGATCCGCACTGGCTGAAGTGGTTGCGAGACGGCCGCGCAAAGTGCCCGCACATCAACTTCCTGCGCCACGTTGGCCTCCTCCCTCGTTAATGCGCCGCACACCTTTCGACCTCCGCCGTAGCGTAAGCGTCCCGCTTGGCCGTAGCGTAAGCGTCCCGCTTGCGCACTCAGGACGTGACACGCTGACAAAATAAGCGACCGCGACAATTGCTCATGAACCGCCGAGGATCGCTTTAACGTCCGTCCTTACGCAGGCGGGACGCCTACGCTACGGCGATCCGCGTAGTGAGGTTAGGCAACAGCCCCACCAATCCCTTTTTACAGGAGGTAACGGAGGAACCAGAGCGCTCTGTTCTCTCCGTTTCCTCCTGTAAAATTCGGATCGTTTTTGCGCCTTTTTGCGGCCATCTCGCCGGCTCGGCGCCTACCGCCTACAGCCTATCGCCTTAGTGCTTAAAGTGCCGGATGCCGGTGAACACCATCGCCATGCCGCGCTCGTCGGCCGCCGCAATCACCTCGGCATCGCGGATGGCGCCGCCGGGTTGAATCGCTGCCGTCGCCCCTGCGTCCGCCGCGGCGATCAGGCCATCGGCAAACGGGAAAAGCGCCTCGCTCGCGACCACGCAACCCTTGAGGTCCAGCTTCGCTTCGCCGGCCTTCCACACCGCGATCCGCGAGCTGTCGACTCGTGCCATCTGGCCGGCGCCGACGCCAAGCGTCTGCTCGCCGCGGGCGTACACGATGGCGTTCGACTTGACGTGCTTGCACACCTTCCAGCCGAAGAGCATCGCCGACCATTCCTCCGGCGTCGGCTGGCGTTTCGTCACGACCTTGAATTCGTCGACCTTGCCCAGCGTGCGGTCGCGGTCCTGCACCAGCACGCCACCCACCACACTGCGGATCTCCTGCAGCGCATCGGCGCCGATGCCGCCTTTGGCGACCATCAGCCGCAGGTTCTTCTTTTTCGATAGTATCGCCATGGCCTCATCATCGAAACGCGGCGCGATGATCACCTCGGTGAAGATGTCGGCGATCGCCTTGGCGAGATCCGCGCCGAGCGTCTGGTTCACGATGATGATGCCGCCGAACGGGGCCTGCCGATCGGTCGCGTAGGCCTTGTCCCAGGCGTCGATCAACCGGTCGGAACTCGCGATGCCGCACGGGTTGGTGTGCTTGAGAATCGCAACCGTCGGCCGCTCGAACTCGCCGATCAGGTACGTGGCGGCGGTGATATCCAGAATGTTGTTATACGAGAGCTCCTTGCCTTGCAGCTGCTGGAAATGGTCGTGGAACGTGCCATACAGCGCCGCCTTCTGGTGCGGATTCTCGCCGTAGCGGAGTGACTGCGCCTTCTTCCAGGACAGGTTCAGCGACGCGGGGAATCCGCTCAGCGCCTCGATATCCGGCTCCCCCACCTGCGTCTCGAGGTAGCGGGAAATCGCGGCATCATAGGACGCGGTCCGCTGGAATACCTTCAGCGCCAGCCGGCGGCGCAGGGCCTGCAGCTTCGCCGTATCGCCGAATGCGCCGAGCACCTCGGTGTAATCGGCCGGATCGCACACGACCGTCACGCTCTCGTGGTTCTTGGCGGCGCTGCGCAGCATGGAGGGGCCGCCAATATCGATGTTCTCGATCGCTTCCTCGAAGTGGACGTCCCGCTTCGCGACCGTCTGCTCGAAGGGGTACAGGTTCACCACCACCAGATCGATCAGCTCGATGCCATTCTTCTTCGCCTGGTCGAGGTGGTCCTGCTTGTCGCGGCGGCAGAGCAGCCCGCCGTGGATCTTCGGGTGCAGCGTCTTGACGCGGCCCTCCATGATCTCCGGGAAGCCGGTGTGCTGGCTGACCTCCGTGACGGGCAGTCCCTGCTGAGCGAGCAGCTTGGCCGTGCCACCCGTCGAGAGCAGCGTGTACCCGTGCTGTTTGACGAGCGCGGTGGCAAATTCCACCAACCCCTGTTTGTCGGAGACCGAGAGAAGAGCGAGTTTAGCCATGCGCCCTGCTTTCTCCCGGCCGCGGGGACGTTCAGCAAGCGCGAACCGAGGATCAGGGCCGGAACCGTGCCGTTGCCACAACGATCACGGCGAGACACCGACGTCGGGCCGGTACGGACTCGCGAAGCCGCTTGCTGTCGGGAAAATCCCGACTCTGTTTCGACAGACGTGTCCAGTTCCCGCGAACTTCCAGGGCTGACAGCCCGCCTCGACAGACTCTGCTATCACCATGGCGGAGCCAGCCTGCCGCCGGATAAACCACACGCCTTTGTCTACTTCATCACCCTGCAGAACGGTTCCGACCGAACGGTCACGTTGCTGGGACGCAAATGGGTGGTCCTGCACCGTGACGGCACGCGTCTGGTGATTGAGGGGGACAAGATCGTCGGGGAGACCCCGCAGCTCGCGCCGGGCGAACAGTTTTCCTACAACAGTTACCACGTCACCGGACTCGACGCCTGCGCCCATGGCAGTTTTCACGGGATCGACGAATTCGGCGAACGGATCCACGTCATCCTGCCGCCGTTTGAAATGACGATCCCCTAGGGCGAGGCGTAACTCAACCCGGCGAAAAATCCCCAATCCCAAACGGCCAGATCTCAAATAAATCCCAGGCTCCAAATTCCAAGCAGGCCGGCTGTTTTTGAGATTTTGGTTTTTGGAGCTTCTTTGGACCTTTGGAGTTTGGGATTTGTGATTTGCCCGTGCCGCAGGGGCTGCGAGTTCGGGCCGGCGTAAACTTCGTACTGGTTTCCCGCCGGGCTTCTCGTTCTTGTTAACCCTTTTCATGAAGCTTACTGACCTGAATCGCGATGGCGGCATTGGCGCGAATTCACTTTTTGTCCAGCTCGGCGGCCTCAACATCCTCATCGACTGTGGCCTGCATCCGAAGAAGGTGGGGCGCGCGGCGACGCCCGATCTCAAGCCGCTGCGGGGGGTGACGCTGGATCTGATTCTCATCACCCACTGCCATCTGGACCACATTGGCAGCCTGCCGGTCGTGATGCGCGAGCACCCGCAGACGCCGGTCCTGATGAGCACCTCCAGTCGCCTGCTGATCGAGCGAATGCTCCACAATTCGGCCAATGTCATGCTGCGGCAGCGCGAGGCGGAGAACATCCCGGATTACCCGCTCTTCACCCATGAGGAGATTGACCGGTGCTCGAAACGCTTCACCGCCCTGCCCTTCGCCCATGCCAAACATTTCCGCGGCGCGAGCGACGACGTGGAGATCATCTTCCACGCCGCCGGCCACGTGGCGGGTGCGGTCGCCATCGAACTCCGCCATCGTGGCCAGGCCATTTTCTTCACGGGGGATGTCCTCTTCACCGCCCAGCGGACCGTGCCGGCGGCAAAATTCCCCGCAGGGCATTTCGATGTCCTGGTGATGGAAACCACGCGCGGACTGACCGAGCGTCCGCAAGGAAAGGACCGGGCGAACGAGATGGCGCGGCTGATTGATTCGATCAACGCCACGATCAAACGGGGCGGCTCCTATCTGGTGCCCGTGTTCGCGCTCGGCCGCATGCAGGAAATCCTGGCGATCTTTCATGATGCCCGGAAGTTCGGCAAACTCGTCGACTGCCCTATTTTTGCCTCTGGCCTGGGGGTGGACCTGGCGGACTACTTCGACGACATCGCGAAGAAGACCAAGCACGTGGAGTTCAGCCGCTCGATCCTGAAAGATCTGCGCGTGCGTTCGCTGCCGAAGAAGATCGAGCCCGGCAAGGACCAGCTCGAAAATGCGATCTACCTGGTGAGTTCGGGCATGGTCGTGGAGAACACGCCAAGCTACATTCTGGCCTCGGGCCTGTTGGCCCACGAGCGGAACACGATCGGCTTCGTCGGCTACTGCGACCCCGAAACCCCCGGTGGCGCCCTCCTCGAGGCAAAGCCGGGCGACGAATTCCTGTTCGAGGCCGTGCACGTCAAGACCCGGATACGCGCCCAGATCGAACGCTATGAGCTCAGCGGTCATGCGGATCGGGAGGAACTGGTGGAGTTCGCCCTGCAGACCAGCGCGAACTCGATCGTGCTGACGCACGGCGATCCGCCGGCCCGGGCCTGGTTTATCGAGCAACTCCAGGCGAAGGCACCGAACTCAAGGGTGATCGATCCCGTGCCGCTGCAGACCTACGAGCTCTGAGGCGAGCGATCAGCATTCGGCTCTCAGCCCCGGATAAACAGCCGCAAAAAGGCACAAACACGGTCGCATGCGTGGGCCTGGTTCTTGCACCTTCTGCGCGTTCTTGCGGCCATCCCTCTAGCTGACCGCTGACCGCTGATCGCTGACAGCTATTTTGCCGTCATCAGCTCTTTCAACCGCGCGGCCATGTTCGGTCCGCCGGCGACGTAGAGGATGCGGCCCATCTTCAAATTGAAGGTCTTCATCGGCAGCTGCTCGCCGTTGAGAAAGTGAACCTCGCCACCCGCTGCCCGCACCAGCGGAATGGCGGCGGCCAGGTCCCAGATCTTGACGTTGAAATCGACGCAGCCGTCGAGCAGGCCGGCAGCGACGTACGCAAGGTGCAGCGTGGCGCTGCCGAGGCCGCGGATCTTGAAGTGGGTGATGATGCCCGCCGCGAGCGGCGTCAGCGTCTTGTCGAACGGGCTGTGAAACCCCACCAGCGTCTCCTTTGTCGGCGGCCCATCGGCAATACGCGGGCTGCGGTCACCGTCAAACATGCCGAAGCCAGGGCCGCCGTGCATGAGCGAACGGCGGCTGAGATCGTAGACCACGCCATAGACCGGTTCGCCCCGCTCGCACAACGCCAGTGCAATGGCGCAATGGGAAATGCCCAGGGCGAAATTATTGGTGCCGTCAACCGGATCGAGCACCCACGAAAACCTCGCCGTCACCGGCAGGGGTGAGTCGCAGTTCGCGAGTTCCTCGCTGAAATACTGGTCCTCGGGAAACTGGGTGCCCAGTTCGCCAAAGATGTTTTCTGAGATGGCGATGTCGACCGCCGTCACCCGCGTGCCGTCGCTCTTCCACCGGCTTTCCACCCGGCCGAATTCCCGGTGCAGGAGGTCGATTTGCGCGCTCACCGCCCGTTTCGCGGCCTCGACGCGTTGCAGCAATTCAGGCGATGGTGACATGGAAGGGAGAGGGAAAGTGAAAGTGAAAGTGAAAGGGGCGGAAACGATCAGAATGACCCGGTGTGGCGGCGACTGTCACTCCCGTTCATGGAAATGCCGCATGCCGAGGCCGCAGGTTCTCCCCACTTTCACTCTCACCTTCACTTTCCCTCCTCGTAATCGTACAGCTTCGGATCCCGCCGTGGCGCGGTCCGCCGGATCTTGAACCGGTGTTTCGGCTCCTTGGGATCGGGCGCAGGGCCACCGGCCGGCGGTCCCTCGCCATACGGATCGTCCATTCCGCCCTCGCCTTCTGCGCCGCCCAGTTGCTCCTCCAGCGACTCGGGGTCCGCGCCTTCCTCCAGCTTTCGCACGACCTCTTCCATCTCGCCATCGATGCGCTCACCGGTGAGCTCGGACATCCGGCGCATCATGCGTGCCATGGCCCGTGGATCGTTTTCGTCGAGGGTCGAAAACTCGTTTTCCATTGCCGACATGGCGGCCTCCATCCGGGCGTCCTCCGCGGCGTCCGCCGGGTCGCCAGCCGCGCCGGCGGGAGGCGGCGGCTCGTCACTTTTCCCGCCTTTGGTGACGGCGAAATTCGAGACGATCTTGCGCAATTGGAATTTGGGATTGTCCGGGCATTTCGGCACCGTCCGCCCCTGGGCCAGGGTCTTCGCGTAGAACTGGTAGATCGTGTGATTCTCCGGGCAGTAATACTCGTAGATCGGCATGCCGTACCTGTTTAGGAACGGAGGCGCGTTTCGCAAGCAGGCGACGCGCAGCACACGTTCCGGCTGAGTGCCTCACGCAAAGGTCCCCATGGTTCAGGGATCAAAACGCCCTCCTTCGCGACCTTTGCGACCTTTGCGTGAGGCGCAGGCGGGAAGCACGATCCCTCGTTGTTCCCCGCTGGACAGGGTCACCCCGAGCCGGTTTCCTCACGGGTTCTCCATGTCTCCTGCCGCCGAAATCGCCCGCCGCCGCACCTTCGCGATCATCTCCCACCCCGACGCGGGTAAGACGACGTTGACCGAGAAGTTCCTGCTCTACGGCAACGCCATCCACCTCGCCGGCGCGGTGAAGGATCGCAAGAACCAGCGGTCGACCGCGTCGGACTGGATGGAGCTCGAGAAACAACGCGGTATCTCGATCAGCTCCACCGTGCTCCAGTTCGATTATCAGGGCTTTGCGGTGAACCTGCTCGACACCCCGGGGCACAAGGACTTTTCGGAGGACACGTACCGGGTGCTGACCGCGGTGGATGCGGCGCTGATGGTCATTGACGCGGCGAAGGGCGTGGAGACCCAGACCCGCAAGCTGTTCGAGGTCTGCCGCCGCCGGGGCGTGCCGATCTTCACGTTCATGAACAAGTGCGACCGGCCCACGCGGAATCCGCTGGAGCTGCTGGACGAGCTGGAGACGGTCCTCGGGCTGCAGTCCTCCCCTGTCGTCTGGCCGCTGGGCAACGGACCCTCCTTCCGCGGTGTATTCGATCGTCGGACACGGCAGGTGCATCTCTTCGAGCGCGTGCCGGGCGGGGCGTACCAGGCGCCGGTGCAGGTCACGTCACTGGACGACGAGGCGGTCCGCGCGAAGCTCGACGATGTCACCTATGGCGAGGTCAAGGAGCAGCTCGAGATGCTGGATGGCGCGGGACACCCCTTCGACCTCCAGGCGGTGCGTCAGGGCCAGCAGACCCCGGTCTTCTTCGGCAGTGCGGTGAACAATTTCGGCATCCAGCTGCTGCTCGACGGCTTCCTCCACGACTCGGTGCCGCCAGCGCCGCGCCGCAAGGCGATCTCGCTCGGAGGCTTGACGGACGCCACCGAGGCGACCGAAACCGGTCCTGACGATGCGGAGCGGATCGTGCCGGTCGACGCCCCAAAGTTTTCCGGGTTCATCTTCAAGATTCAGGCGAACATGGATCCGAAGCACCGTGATCGCATCGCCTTTCTGCGCGTGTGTTCCGGCAAGTTCGAACGGGACATGACGGTCGTTCACTCCCGCACGGGCAAGACCGTGCGTCTCTCCTCCTCCCACAAGCTCTTCGGGCAGGAGCGCGAGACCGTGAATGAGGCCTGGCCGGGCGACGTGATCGGCCTCGTGGGCCACAGCGAATTCGGGATCGGCGATACGCTGACGGAGGACCGGTCGATCGTGTACAACGAGATCCCACGGTTTCCACCGGAAGTCTTCTCCTTCATCTCCAACCCCACGCCGGCCGACGCGAAGAAGTATCGGGCCGGGCTCGATCAGCTCCTGCAGGAAGGGGTCGTGCAGGCCTTCACGGCGCGCAATGCGCCCCCGGGGGCAACCCTGCTCGCGGCGGTCGGACCCCTCCAGTTTGAAGTCGTCCAGTGGCGCCTGCAGAGCGAATACAACGCCGAGTCCCGGCTCACGCCCACGTCGTGGACGGTGATGCGCTGGATCGAGCCGCACCCGCTCCTGAAGGATCCGACCCGGCTGATCGTGGCCAGCGGCGTAAGCTTCGGCACCGACAAGTTCGATCATCCGGTGATCTTCTTCCCGAATGAGTGGACGATGCGGTATTTCCAGGAGAAGAATCCGGAGCTGAAACTTCACGAACTACCGCTGGAGCAGACGCGGGAGAAGTGAGAAGCTGTAGGCTTTAGCCGGAACGATTCAGTTAACCACGAATGGACACGAATCGACACGAATGAAGACCTGGGAAAAGCATCACTTCCGCGTAGGCACAAAACAGTGAGCGGGACCACGGACGGGCTGCATTCGAGTTTCCTCTCCTATTCGTGTTCATTCGTGTCCATTCGTGGTTAATCCGTCTGCATAGTTCCGGCTAAAGCCTACCGCTCGTGGCTCACTCCTTCGGCGGCTCGACGGGATTCGGGATCTCCGGCGCGGGATCGCCGGCGACCGGCTCCGGTGCCGGCACGGGCATCGGCTCCGCGGGAGCGGCTGACTCCGCGACCGGCGCGGGCTCCGGCTCGACCGCCGGTGCGGCGGCCGTCGGGGCGGAAGGCGCCTCGGGGAAGTTTTCCGGATCGTGCTCGGCCGACTCGACCTCGCGCTTGCGCGCCTCGACCATCGGAGGCGGAGCGAAAAGGCGGCCGTCGATGAATTCGGTGACGTAGCCCTCGCGGACGAGCCAGAGCAGATCCCCCTGCAGGCGCGAAATCTTCGCGCGCTCGTCCAGGCTCAGCGCCGGTTCGGCGGGCGCCGCGGGTTTGACGGTTTCCGGGGCGGCATCCGCCGGAGTCTCGACCGGCTTGACCGCCGCCAGATTCACGGTGATGCCGAGGAACCGGGCCGGCAGTTCGCTGGCGCGCACCATGGGGTTTGCCTCGATGAAACCGATCAGAGCGCCGATGGTGTCGGAGAACGTCTGGCCCGGCACGCGGAACTTCCGCTTCACCGCGCAGACGTAGGAGACACCCTTCGAGCCCTTCTTGAAGATCGTGAAGTGCTCGCGGCGGAGCCGGCCGCGCAACGCGTTCGCGGTATCCAGCGGGAAACGACGCTGGCGCTCGAGCGCGCCCTCGACGGCCCGGCGGATTTCGCCCTGCGGCAGCTGTTCGGCCACCTTGCCCGGGAACCGCGCGGTCTCGGTGGTGCGGAGCACCTTTTCACGGGCCTGCGTGAGCAGGAAGAGACGGGCATCCTCGAGCGTGTCGAAGGTCGGCGTCATCGACGGCGCCGGGGCCTCCGCAGGCGCGGCCGCCTCCGTGGGCGCCGCGGCTTCGGGCGGCGGGTTTTCCGTCGTCGGCTCGACCGCGGGCGCGGCCGCGGGAGCGGGAGCCGGCTTGGCGCCCGTCTTCCACGTGTACCGCGTGATCTTCTTCATCTTGGCCAGCCACTGATTGACGACCTCGGGGTCGCGCACGGTTTCGATGCGGCTGCGGAAGGCCTCGAACGCCATCCGGCTGCCGATCTTCGCGGCGTAGTGCTGCTGCACGATCTGGTTGTAACGGTGATAATTCGGCGGCCCGAGCAACTCACCCGTGATGCCGCAACGGTTGATCACCTGGAAGTTGCCCTTGGGTGCCTCGACCTCGACCTCGGCCGTTTCGAAGAACTTGTCGAGATGGTTGCTCAGCACGTAATTGATGGCGGCATCGTCGGACTCGAACGGCATGCCATCGGGCACGGAGATGTAGAACACCGGCTTGGTACGGGCCGCCGGAGGGGCGCCGTCCGCGGCGGGCGCGGGCTGGTCGCCGGCGGCGGGCGACTTGTGCGCCAGCACGACGACAAAACGGTCCGGCTTCGCCACGACCGTGCGCGCGATCTCAAAGAGCTCGATCGTGCGGCACGACTTCCGGATCGTCTGGACCAGCGTGTTGAAGCTGGTGTCCTCCGGGTAAAACGTGACGGTGTAATGAGGACTCTCGTACGGGCCGCGTTCGATGGGCTCGCGCCGGCCATAACCGCCGCCGCGCGTGTCGCCACCGGGACCACCGGGTCCCCGGAAATCGCGGCGCGGGCCGCCGCGGAAGTCACCGCGCGGTTCGCGCCGCTGCCCACCCTGAGGATATTCGCGACGCTCGCCACCGCCGCCACCACCGGGGCCGCCCGGACCACCCGAACCGCCCGGACCGCCTGGCTGGCCGGAGCCAACGTCACCGCTCGGACGCCGGAACACGCGGCGATCGCGACGATCGGGACCGCCGGCATCGCGACGGTCGTCGCGGCGCGGACGATCTCCGCCCGCATCACGATCCTGGCGCGGCGAGGACTTGTCCTGCGTCCACTGTGTGCCGAAGCTGAATCCTTGCAGCTGACTCAGGTCGAGTTTGTTGAAATCCGCGGGCGGATTCTGCTTGGGGGCGTCGTCTTCCATGTAATCAAAAAAAGCGGGTGGGAACCCGCGAGGTGAGCGAATTTAGGTACGTGGGCCGGTACAGTAGCGGAGGGCAGTGTCTCAGGCAGCCTCCTGCTGGCAAGCAGTTTCCCCCTCGCGCGGTCCATGGCGGCAGGGGCGGGTTTTTCCCGATGTCGGGACGGCTCAGAAGGGAATGGCGTAGACCTCAACCAGGGCGTTTCCGGTCGTCCCGCCTTCGCCTGAAACCTGGAACGTGTAGGCGCCCGGCTCGAGGGTGAGAATGATCGCGGCGTCGCGACTCCCGGCATCGAGGCTCTGGGCGCCGACCAATTCCGCAATCGCCGCGATATCCCCGCGATCCGGTCGTGCCCACCAGTTGGAGGCCGAGGCGATCAGCGCGTTGCCGCTGTACACCTGGATGACGGGACGCTGCAACACATCGGTCACACCCCACTTCATCAGGCTCGGGCCGACGGCGCGCAGCAGCACGCGCAGCCTTCCTTCGCCGCCGATCACCAGGCTCGGAATCAAGGTGTTCTCGCCGGTGCCGGCGAACCCGCGCGTAGACAAATTCAGCAGCGAGGCATGGGTCTGCTGGTAGTCGGTGTCCCACACCTCGAACAAGGAGACGCCGATCGCGCCGCTGGCGCTCTCCACGATGCCCGTGTACGCCTGGTTGGCCTGGGCCGCATTGAGCAACACGGCGTCCTTGCTCTGCGGTCGGAGGGGAAAGGCTCCGACTGACGATGAGAGCGTCAGAATCCGGGCGCGTTCCGCATTCTCCTCCCAGTTGTCGTTGGTCGCGAGTTGGGTGGGCTGGGGACTGGTCTGCCGGTACAGCGTCAGCTTCGGATCCGGCTGCGGCGTGGTAAGCCATTCCTGCAGCGTGGGCCCGACGGCGCGCATGAGGATGGACTTGGCCCCCACTCCGCCGAGGACATACCCGCCGATGAAATTAAAGTTGGGTCCCGTCACTCCCCGCGTGGCCAGATTGATCAGCCGTCCGCCGCGAACAGGCGTGGTCTGGGCGCGGCCGGTATGTGCCGGATCGCGCTGCAGCATGGGCCAGCTCGCGTTCGGAGAGAGGCCGAAGCCGTTGCCTTCAAAGGCGAGCACGTGCCCGGAGGTCGTCCCGACGACGATCCGGCGGTCCGGGCCGGGAGAAATCGCCGGCGATGAGGCCAGGGTGGCGGCGGGCGCGGCAAGGTCGCTCGTCCACTTGACCTCCCCGGTCGCTGCGTCGTACGCGCGCAGGCGGCCGTCGTTGCCGCCAAAGAGGACGATCCCATCGGCGCGAATCGCCGGGGTGGACCCCGGCGCCGGCTGGCCGGGGGACTTCCACTTGGTGTCCCCTTCCCCGGGATTGAGCGCGTACAGATGCCAGTCCGCGTTGTTGCCGACGTAGATCGTCCCCGCCGGGCCCACGACGGGAGAACCCCAGACTTGAAGGGGGCGGGTCCATCTCAGCACGTTGTCCGGACTTACCGCGGCGATGATGTTGGTGGTGCCGACGTAGATCGTGCCGTCGGGTCCGAGCGCCGCCTCCGTCCAGATCGATCCTTCCAGCGCGCGTTGCCAGAGAATGCCGCCGTCGTTGGGACCCAGCGCGTAAAGCGTGTTGTTGACGGACCCGATATACAGGCGGCCATCGGTCCCCACCACCGGAGCGGCCTGGACATAGCCGGGCAGGAACGAAATCCAGCGCACCTGCAGGTTCTCCCGGGAGAAGGCGATGACACCGCCGATTTCACTGCGCCAGAGGGCAAAGCTGAGATAGAGGGTCGCACCGTCGCGACTCAGGACCGGCGAGCTGGCGACGCTGACATCGGTGGAGGCGAGCTCCGCCGACAAGTCGACCCGGCTGCGTTCCGCCCCGGTGCGGCGGTCGACGGCGTAAAGGGTGCCGTCGAAATCCGCGAAATAGACCAGATTCTCGTGGATCAGCGGCGAGCCCTCGACCGGATGGTCGGTCGAGACCAGCCAGGCGTGCTTCTTCTGCGGGGTCTCGAGGATGTTGGGCGCGATCGCGACCACGCCGCCGGACGAATCCTCGTCCAGATCGTAGAGAAAACCGGTGAACACCATCCCGTCGGCGTCGATGGCCGGGGAGGAGAGGATGACCGGGTGCTGGCTGAAACTGCCCGTGGCGAAGGCGAACTTCAGGCTGCCATCGGCCCCGCACAGCACCGCCCCTGTCACCAGAAACAGACAGAACGCCAGCACGCCGGCGCGGCGGCCACGGGGGACGAAGGAAAGCGGCATGAAGCGTGGTGGGACTCCCAGAGCTTCCTCAAGTTTCATCGTGGAGGTCGAGCACCACTTCAAACCGCGTGCCGGACGGACCTGTATCCGCAAGTTGAATTCGCCCACCCGCCTGGCGCGCAAGCTGTTGGCTCAGCGCCAGCCCGAGACCGCTCCCCCCCGCCTTCGTGCTCCGCACCGGCTGAAACAACCGCTCCTGCACCGCCGCGGCGAGGCCCGGGCCCGCATCCTCTACCCCAAACACGAGCTGCCGCCCGGACTGGGCCACGGCGAGCCGCACGGCGGCGCCCGCCGGCGACGCCTCGATCGCATTCTGCAGCAGGTTATGCAGGACCAGCCGGACCAGGTTGCCGCGACGGCCGTCCACCGGCATCGCACTTTCGCCCGCGGGGTGGAGCGACACCCGCCGCGCCGCGGCGAGATCCGCCGCGCGGGCCAGCGCCAGCTCGACGATTTCGCCGCCGGTCAATTCGAACTGCGCGCCGGTCTGCTCGTCGCGCATGACGGTGGCGACATCGTTGATCATGGTCCGGAGCCGCCGGGTCAGTTCGGAAGCCGCGGCCAGCTCCCCGCCGCTTCCGCCTCGTGCGCCGCCTTCGGTCTGGGTCGAAAGAAACTCCTCGAGCCCTGCGACCGGATTCTTGAGTTCATGCATCAGGTGGGCGGTGACCGCGCCCAGCGCCGACGCCTTGGCCGCGAGCGCCAGTTCCCGGTTGGCCCGCCACAGGTCGTCCGAGCGCAGCCGAAGGTCATGATTCGCCGCCTCGATGCGACGGAAGGTCCAGCTCAACAACGCGGAAATCAGGATCGCGCCCGCGAGCCACGCCAGGCTGGCCTGTTTCCACAGACGGCGGTCGAGCGTGGCGAATTCACGGGCCAGCGAACGACCGTCGGTCCACAGCTGGGCGACGCCGGCGAGGGCCTCGCCTTCCGCGCGACGGAGGGGCAGCCAGGTCTCAAGCAGAGGTTCGCCGCTGCTCTGGTTCTTCGCGGGGACAAGTCCGATGACCTCCGCCGCGGATTCCCGCCGGTGGAGGCGCGCGAGCGGGCGGCCCGCGGCGAGGCTTTGCCAGTCCGCTTCGCCCGGCGGCTGTTCCGACCACGGGATCGGCAGTGCTCCACTGAAACGGCGTTCCGCGTCGAAGACGCGCAGCGCGAACACCCCCCGCAGCTTGGAGGTTTTCAGCACGGCGTGCAGCAGTTCACCGGGAGCCTCCGCGATGCCAAGGGCTGCCAGCGCCTCCGCCTCGTTGCTCAGCTGCAGCGAGGCCACTTCCGTCAGCGCCTCCGCCTCGCGCGCCAGAATCTGCTCCCGCAGGCCGTCACGCAGCCAGAAGCTGACATAGCCCACCACGAGCGCGAACACCGCCAGCGTGACGGTGAGCACGACGACAGGGGTGTACCGGCGGACGGCCGGATGGGCGGGGGCGGACATACGATGTCGGGCGACGTATCATTTTTCCCAGTTCCACCGGGCACCTAGCAAGCCTTCGTTGGCGCGGTAGGACGCGACCTCGTCGTTGGAACGCGAGCGTTCGTGTCCGGCCTCGAGGAGCAGGGTCCATCGCGCGCTCAGCTTGCGCTCGACGCGCAGCCTGCCGGACACCTCTTCGCGCACGGCAATCGGCGGATCGATGCCAAGGCCCACGGTCTGGTGCGGGTACTTCTTGTGCCGGTACGCGCCGTCGAGGCGAAGCAGCCATCGTTCGGTCGAGAGTTCCACCTCCTGGCTGGCGCCGCGCTGGTCGAAATCGAGAAAGCCAAGCGCGTTGTCCCGATACTCGCGGCGCAGGGCCACCGTGCGCGTGCGCCATTTCGCGCGGGTACCGAAATGAGTGTCGATCCGGGCCTCCGCCTCCGACTCGCGGATCTGCAGCAAGCCCGGCAGATCGCCGAAATCCGCCATCCGCGGCCGGCGATCAAATTCGCGCCGACGCCTGGAGCCGGCCACGGACAGATCCAGCCAGCGCGCCGGCGACCCGCCCAGGCGCGCGGACCCCTCGGTCAGATCCGCGTCGTTGAAGCCGTTGGCGAAACGCTGGCGATCGCCGCTCCCGGAGATCTCCACCCAGGCCCACCGTACCGGAGACCAGCGCACCGTGGAGGCCAGTTTGCCGCCGTTGACTTTCAGCGCCTCGATGCGGCGCCGACCGGTGACCTCGGACACATCAAACACCTGGTCCAGGTGATAGCCCTGGACGTCAAACGTGGCGCTGAACCGGTCCGGAATGCGGTAACGCCATTCCAGTCCGGCGAACGCCTCCGCCTCCTGGCCCACTTTGCGACCCACCCGGTCCCTCGGCTCCTCCGTGAAGCGCGTGTACTCGGCCGTCACGAAGCCGAAGTAATCGATCCGCCCGCGCGGGACACGCCAGAGCAGGGCCTCGACGCCGGCGCGCACGAACGGGCTGGCCGCGGGGTCGGAGTGGCCCAGGAGGAGGTTGTCCTTGTAGCCCGCCGCCAGGGTCGCACCGCCGGTGAACGTCCAGCTGGGTTGCAGCCCGGCCAGCAGCGCCTCGATCTCACGCTCGTCGGAGCTTTCCGCCAGGTCCGTCGCGGCGGGGCCGGCACACAGGCAGGAGCCAAACACTCCCCACAACAGGAGTCGACGGAGATGGGTGACGGTTCGCGGCAATGCGGATCTCAGGTTCAGGCGGGGTTACCAGCAATGGCACGACAACTCAGCCAGCCAAAACCGCCCTTCCGCAACAAAGAAAAAGGCAGCCACTCCGGGAGCGGCTGCCCTTCGACTTAGATAACGCCTGACAAAGAGTTAGCGACGCGGGCCGCCGGGCGACGTCTGCCGCATCTTGCGCATTTCGTCCCGGATCTGCCGCCCGAGGGCACGCTGGGTTTCAACCAGTTCCTTCTGCTGACTCTGCATCCGCTCGAGGATGGCCTTCCGCTGCTCGGCGGTCGCGTTCTTGAGCTGATCGACGAGCGCCTTCCGGTCAGCCAGCACCGTCTCCCGGCCTGATTTGAACTGCTCGATGAGTTTCTGCAGATCCGTGGAAACCGCGGGGCGATCACCACCGGACGGCACACTCGGAGGCGGCGATTCCGCCCCCAACGCGGCCGTCGCCCACGCCGCGAGGGCGAGGCTCAGCAAAACGGAGCGTCTGAGTGCAGATTTCATGGAAATATCGGTGCTATTCCTGCACGCGTTGTGCCAAGTGCATCCAGTCCGGCTTCCTGCTGACGTTCATCCTTTTGCGAGAGATTGCGTGCGATTTGCGCGATCGCGGGACGTGGAAATTTCCCCAATGGCCCCCGGCGACCGTGAGTTAGCTCCCATCGGCGTCCGTCCCCTTTCCTTTGAGACGATAGCGGACCACGTCGCGTGAAACGCCCAGCAGCCGTGCCGCGGCCGACACATTGCCGCCAGCCTGGTCCACGGCGCGCTGCACAAGCTGATCGATGGCGGCTTCCAGGGAAAAGCCGGTCTCCGGCAGGACGAAGCCGGGCCGGAGCCATTCCACGCCGCCCTGGGTCGCTCCTCCGCCGAGGTGCCGGAAGTACAGGCCCTGCGCGCCGCCGAAAACGAGGGCGCGTTCGATCTCGTGGGCAAGTTCGCGCACGTTGCCAGGCCACGCATGGGCCAGCAGCCGCGCCCTGCCCTCTTCCGGGATCTCGCTCGCGGGCAGCCCGTAACGCTTGGCGACACGGTTCAACAATTCCTGCGCCAGGACGAGAATGTCCTGGCCGCGTTCACGCAAAGGGGGAAGCCGCACCCGGAACAGGTCGAGCCGGTGGAGCAGGTCCTCCCGGAAACGTCCCGCCGCCACGAGCGTGTTCAAGTCCGCATTGGTCGCGGCAACGATGCGGGCGTCGACCGCGATGGGGCGGGTCGCGCCCACGCGCCGCAGGGTGTGATCCTCGATGGCCGTGAGCAGCTTGGCCTGGAGCGACGACGCGAGGCTCGGCAGTTCGTCGAGGAACAGCGTCCCGCCGTCCGCCGCCTCCATTAATCCGATACGCGCCGCCTTCGCATCCGTAAACGCGCCGCGCTCGTGGCCGAAGAGCTCCGCCTCCGCCAGGCTTTCCGGCATCGCCGAGCAATTGAGTTCGATCAGCGGGGCGTCCGCGCGCGGCCCGTGCCGGTGGATCCAGCGGGCGACGGCGGTCTTGCCCGTGCCGGTCTCGCCCTCGATCAACACCGGCGGAAGGTGCTGGCCGAGCCGGCGGTCGGCCGCCGTGATCTTCAACAGTTGCTCCTGCACGCCGGCGAGGCTTTGCCCGAAGACCAGTTCCGTTTCCTGCGCGCGGCGGAACTCGTCCGCCCGCCGGGACTGCCGGGTCCGGCGGGCCTGGGCAAACCGGACCGGCAGTTCCTGCAGGTCGAAGGGTTTGACCAGGTAGTCGGCCGCTCCGGCACGGATGGCTTCAATCGCCCCCTCGATCCCGCCCTCCGCCGTCATGACAATCACGGTCGTGGTGCCGGGAAAAAGCTTCTCGCGCAGCAGGTCCGTGCCGCGTCCATCGGGCAGGTTGACGTCGAGCAGCGCGGCGTCGAACGCGAGCGAAGCGGCGGCGCGGCGCGCGTCGGCGACCGTGGCCAGCGCGGTGACTTCCGCGCCTTCCTTCTCGAGGAAACCGGCGACCCGCTTCCGCAGGAGGAGTTCGTCCTCCAGGACGAGAATGCTCAGGCCCGCGAGTGGAGAGGTTGGCATGGCGCGAGCGCGCATGCGACTACGGGAACGCGGAGCGTGTCAAACAGGATGCGGGATCCAGGATCCAAGATACCGGGTACAGGGTGCATCCTGAAACCTGCATCGGCTTGGCATCCTGCATCGGTCCGCCCCCTACTCTTTCATTGCACCCGCCGCGCGCGCCGCGATTCTGGGGCTTCGCTGCCATGAGTCATCCCCCCTCGTCCAGCCACGAGCGCATCGCCACCGAGGTCTGCGCCAGTTCGGCCGCCGCCGTCGTTCGGGTGGCGGATGTCATCGAGGATCTGATACGCACGCGCGCCCGCGAGGGCCGCCAGGCCGTGCTCGGGCTTGCGACGGGCTCCACTCCGGTCCCGCTTTATCGCGAACTTATCCGCCGGCACCGCGAACAGGGGCTGAGCCTGGCAAACGTCACGACCTTCAACCTGGACGAATACCAGGGTCTGACGCGCGAACATCCGGAGAGTTATCACCGGTTCATGCGGGCCCACTTGTTCGACCACGTGGACATTCCCGCCGGCCAGACCCATTTGCCGCGGGGCGACCTTCCGCGTGAGGACGTGGCCGCGCATTGCATGGCGTACGAACAGGCGATCGTCGCGGCCGGAGGCATCGACCTCCAGGTGCTGGGCATCGGACGCACCGGACACATCGGTTTCAATGAACCAGGTTCCGGTCCCGCCTCCCGCACGCGTCTGGTCACCCTCGACCGCCTCACCCGCAGCGATGCCGCGCGCGATTTTCGCGGTGAGGACAGGGTGCCCCGTTACGCCATCACCATGGGCGTGGGGACAATTCTGGATGCCCGGCAGATCGTCCTGCTCGCGTGGGGGCGATCGAAGGCTTCGGTGCTGCGCCAGGCGATTGAGGAACCGCCCGCCGAGAGCGTGCCCGCCAGCTTCCTGCAGGGACACCCCCATGTCCGGATCTTCCTCGACGAACCCGCCGCGTCGGAACTCACCCGCTACCGCGCGCCCTGGCTCGTGGGCTTCCCGGCCTGGACCCCCGCACTCACGCGCCGGGCGGTGAGCGACCTGTCCCTGCGCCTGGGCAAGCCGCTGCTCAAGCTTGTCGACAAGGATTATCAGGAGAACGGCCTGGCGGAACTCGTCACGGAACAGGGCCCCGCCTACGATCTCAACATCCGGCTGTTCAATGTGGTGCAGCACACCATCACGGGGTGGCCGGGCGGCAAGCCGGGAACCGACGATTCCCGCCGGCCCGAACGCGCGGAACCGGCGCGCAAGCGCGTGCTGGTGCTGAGTCCGGATCCGGCCGATGCGGTGCTGGCCATGGCGGGGACGCTCAACCGTCTCGTCTCGCACGGGCACGACATCGCCGTCGCGCATCTCACCTCCGGCAACCTCGCCGTGCCTGACGCGGAGGCGCGTTGGGCGGCGCAGCTGGTGGTCGAAGCCAATGAGGGCCGCGAGGCATCGCACGCCCACGCGCTCCTCCGCGAACTGGAAGGCAAGAGTGTCTTCGACGAGGATTCCCCGGCGCTGCGTCGCTTCAAGGGCCACGTGCGTCGCAGCGAAGCGCGCGCTGCGCTCGAACGCTGCGGGATTCCGGCCGCCGCGATCCGGTTTCTCGACCTCCCCTTCTACGAGTCCGGCGCGTATCGCCGCTTCCGGCCCGCGCAGGAGGATGTGCGGCTGCTGGCGGAGTTGCTGTCCGGAGTGCAGCCGCACCAGGTTTTTGCCACCGGCGTCGGCGCCGACCCCGCGTCCGTCCAGGCGCACGCGTTCAGCCTCTTCGAATCCGCTTTCACCTTGGTCCGCGACGAGCCCTGGGCGGCAGACTGCTGGGTATGGCTGTATCGGAGCGACGGACGGGAATGGGGCATTGACGAAGTTCAGATGGCGGTGCCGTGCTCCCCGGACGAACTCGAACGGAAGGCCCACGCGAGTTACCAGCATCGCTCCCAGCGCCGCCAGGTCCCCGCGGCGGAAGGGGATCCGGCCGAGCCGTGGGAACAGGCGGTGCACCGCAACCGTCAGACGGCCGAGCTGTACAATCGACTCGGCCTGGCGGAATACGAGGCGCTGGAGTGCTTCGTGCGCTGGCCCCAGGGGATCTGAGATTTGAAATATGAGATTTGAGATGAGTCGCGTCGCCGCGGCCTCCGGATCTCAGGTCTCAGCCCAATCTCAAATCTCAGATCTCAAATTTCGACCCCATGCTGCTTTCCTCCCTTGATTGGCTGATTATTGGTTTGTTCTTCGCGGCTTCGCTCGGCGTGGGACTTATTGGTGCCGGCCGCTCCGGACGATCCACGGACGAGTACTTCCTTTCCGGGCGGTCGATGCCGTGGTGGCTCCTGGGGTTCTCAATGGTGGCGACCACGTTCTCCATCGACACCCCGAACCTCGTGACGGACATCGTGCGCCAGGACGGCGTCGCCGGGAATTGGGTGTGGTGGGCGTTCCTGCTCACTGGGATGCTGACGACCTTCGTGTACGCCCGGCTGTGGCGACGGTCGAATGCGCTGACCGACCTGGAGTTCTACGAACTGCGTTACAGCGGCCGGCTCGCGGGCTTCCTCCGCGTTTTTCGCGCGCTGTACCTCGGCGTGTTCTTCAACGTCATGATCATGGCCAACGTCTGCCTTGCCGCGGTGAAGCTGGGCGGCACGACGCTGGGGTTGTCTCCGCTGGAGACGCTCGCAATCGCCTCCCTCGTGACGGTGGTGTACAGTTCGATCGGCGGATTGCGCAGTGTCATCATCACGGATTTCTTCCAGTTTGTCGTCGCCATGATCGGCTCGGTCTGGGCGGCCATCCTGCTGGTCAACCGTCCCGAGGTCGGCGGGCTGGATCAGCTGCTCGCGCACCCCGTCGTGGCGGGAAAACTGAGTTTCCTGCCGGAGTTCGACCACGCCAGCGCCTTTGTCGGCGTGTTCATCGTGCCGCTGGCGGTGCAGTGGTGGAGCGTCTGGTACCCCGGCGCCGAACCGGGCGGCGGCGGCTACATTGCGCAACGCATGCTCTCGGCCCGGAACGAGCGTCACGCGGTCGGCTCGACGCTCTTCTTCAACTTCGCCCACTACGCCCTGCGGCCCTGGCCGTGGATCCTGGTCGCCCTCGCGTCGCTGATCATGTATCCGAATCTCGAATCCATCCAGCGGGCCTTCCCCTCCGTCCCCGCCGGCCTCGTCCGGCACGATCTGGCCTACCCGGCGATGCTGGTGTTCCTGCCCTCCGGCGTGCTCGGCATCGTCGTCGCGTCCCTCATCGCGGCGTTCATGTCGACCATTTCCACCCATCTGAACTGGGGTGCGTCGTACGTCGTGAATGACGTCTATCGCCGGTTCTACCGGCCGGCCGCGTCCGAGCGCGAACTCGTGCGGGTCGGCCGCGTCACCACCTACGTCCTGATGGCGGTGGCCGCGGTCGTCGCCCTGGCGCTCGAGAACGCGCTCCAGGCCTTCAACATCCTCCTTTCGATCGGCGCGGGCACGGGCCTGATCTTCATCCTGCGGTGGTTCTGGTGGCGGATCAGCGCCGCGACGGAGATCGCCGGGATGGTGTGCTCCTTCTTCGTGGCGGTGTTCTTCGAATTTGGATACCCACGGCTGGGGTTGCCGCCGCTCGGGGGGCCGCTGCAGCTCATCGTCAGCGTTGCGGTGACCACGGCGCTGTGGCTGCTGGTCACCTTCCTGACCCCGCCGACCGAGGACGCCACGCTTCAGGGGTTCTACCGGCGGATCCGACCCGGCGGTCCCGGCTGGGCGCGCACCCGCCGCCAGCTTCTCGCCCTGGGCGAGGCTCTTCCGGCCGGCGACCCACGCACCTCCGTCAGCCGCGGCATCCTGAACACCGTCATCGGCGTGGCCGCGGTGTATGCAGCCCTCTTCGGCTTCGGCGCCTGCCTCTATGGCCGGTGGGTGACGGGCCTGGTCCTGCTGGGGCTGGCCACCGTCGCGTCGGTCTTTCTCCTCCGCGGTCTCACGTCCAGTCCGGTTTCCGCCGCCGATGAACCCGCCCCGTGAACGCAGTGTCGCGGTCGACGCGCTCCGCGGCCTGACGGTCGCGAGCATGATCGTGGTCAACACGCCCGGCACCTGGAGCGCCATCTATCCGCCGCTGCGGCATGCCGACTGGCACGGACTCACCCCGACCGACCTCGTGTTTCCTTTCTTCCTCTTCATTGTCGGCGTTTCGATCGCGCTGGCGTACGCCCCGGCCGCGATGACGGCGCCGGACCGCGCCGCCGCGCGGAGGAAGATCCTGTGGCGGGGTGTCAAAATCTTTGCGGTCGGGCTGTTCCTCAATCTCTGGCCCGACTTCGCGTGGGCCGACCTGCGCGTGGCCGGTGTGCTGCAACGCGTTGCAGTGGTGTTCGTGGTGGCGGCCCTGCTTCATCTGCACCTGGGACGCAGGACGCTGGCCGCGGTGACCGTCGCCTTGCTCGTCGGTTACTGGGGCGCATTGACCCTCGTTCCCGTCCCGCGCGACGCCGTCGTCGAGCAGGCGCTCGCCACCGGCGCGGTGGCCCGCGCGCATGGCACCGTCGCGGTGACGCCCGCGGCTCGTGGACCCGGCCACATCGAGCCCAATCTGCAGCCTGGGATCAACCTCCAGGCCTGGGCGGACCGCCAGTTTCTGCCCGGGCGCCGTTACGAACGAACCTGGGATCCGGAAGGGATTCTGAGCACGCTGCCATCGGCGGCGACGGCGCTGCTGGGGATACTCGCCGGCCTCCTGTTTACCCGTCCCGAGTGGCGCGCGCGGCGGGCGATCACGCTGGCTGGCGCGGGCGTGGCGGCGTTGGCCGTCGGCTACGCCTGGGGTCTGGTCTGGCCCCTGAACAAGAATCTCTGGACCGGTTCCTTCGTCCTGGTCGCAGCGGGATGGTGCCTGCTCTGCCTCGCGCTCTGTGTCTGGTGGATCGACGATCGCGGATGGCGCCGCCCCTTCATCCCAGCCGTTGCGTTCGGCATGAATGCCATCACCGCCTACGCGCTGGCGGGCATGTCGCACCGGCTTTTCAGCCTGGCCTGGCTCGATCGGTCGATTGCCCAGAGCATCATGGACGGAGTACGGTGGCTCGGTGGGTCGCTGGAACTGGCCTCCCTGACCTTCGCCCTTTTCTACACCGGCATCATCTTCATCCCCGTCTATGTTCTGTACTGCCGCCGGGTCTTCATCCGACTCTAAGGGTGCGTGGGACGCCAATTCGGAACTAGCGTCGCGCCGGACTCCCGTTTCAATCCAACGTTAGATCAGGCGCCGAATCGCCGCCCCCGCCTCTCCCCATTAGCCCTCCTCCCCTTTCACGTCCGCTGCCGTCGCAGCGGCGATCTTCCCCGTTTTTCATGAGCGCACCCCATCAGAAACTCTCCTTCGTCGAGAAAGCCGGTTACAGCTGCGGCGACGCGGCCGCCAACTTCGTCTTCATGACGATGGTGCTGTTCCAGCTGAACTTCTACACCGACACCTTCGGTCTCAGCGCCTCGGCTGCGGCGGCCATCCTCCTGTGGCCCCGGCTTTGGGACGCCCTGTTCGATCCGATCATGGGTGTGCTGGCCGATCGAACCCAGACCCGCTGGGGCAAGTTCCGCCCCTGGGTGATCTGGACCTCGATCCCGTGGGCCGTGTGCATGGTGCTCGCCTACACGACGCCGCAGGGCTGGAGCATGACCGCCATGATCGCGTATGCCGCCATCACGAACACGATCCTGATGACGCTGTACTCGATGAACAACATGCCGTACTCGGCGCTGGGCGGCGTGATGACGGCTGACCTCAACGAGCGGACCAGCCTCAACTCCTACCGCTTCGTGGCGGTCAACATCGCGCAGTTCATCGTCGGCGGCTTCACCCTGCCCCTGGTCGCGAAGTTTGCGCAGGGGCACGACCGCCAGCACGGCTGGCAGATGACGATGACCCTCTGGGCCGTGGTCTGTCTGGTGCTTTTCGCGGTCACGTTCTTCACCACCCACGAGCGGATCAAGCCGGTCAGCGAGGTGAAGGCTTCGCCGAAGCAGGACCTGCTCGACCTGTTGAGGAATCGTCCCTGGCTGGCCCTGTTCGCGTACACCCTCTTCAATTTCGCGATGCTCACGTACCGCGGGGGCGCGCACTACAATTTCTATCACCATTACGCGGACAAGGACGCCATGTACAACTTCCTGGCCAAGCTCGGCCTGACGAGCACGGAAACGGCCTCCGGAGGCGGGATCCTCGAATGGCTGGGTTACGTCGTTCATGGCACGCCGGGTAATCTCACCACCTCCAACGTCGCCGACGTGTTCAACAGCATCATCAACATGGCCGGTTTCGCCACGACCGTGGTGGTGATCATGCTCTCGTCGGGACTCTCGGCGCGGTTCGGCAAGAAGACCGTCATCTTCACCGGCTTCTTCCTCGCCGCCCTGAATTCCTTCGCGTACTACCTGCTTAGTCCGACAAACACCACCGGCATGCTCGTCCTCGCGGTCCTGGGGTCCGTGGTCTATGCACCCACGATCGCCGTCGCCTGGGCAATGTACGCGGATGCTGCGGATTACTCGGAATGGCAGACCGGCCGCCGCTTCACCGGCATGGTCTTCGCGACCATTGGCTTCGGGTTGAAAACCGGCCTGGCGCTTGGCTCGGCCATCTTCCTGTGGGTCATGGCGGGGGTCTGGAATTATGAAACCACCGCGCCCACCGCGGAGAATGCGGTCCGCGGTTATTTCCTTTCCAGCAGCATCGGCGTGGCCGTCTTCTTCCTCGGCGGCGCAGCCATGATCGCCACCTGCGGACTGACGAAAAATGTCACCCTCAAGATGGCGGCGGAACTGGAGGAGCGTCGCCGCAAAGCGGGCGTGGCCACCGCCTAGTTCCGACTCGGTTTGAACGCGGTGCGGCGCCCCGGCGCCCACCGCGTTTTTTTGCACCGGAGCGGCAAGCCGCGGTTGCGGCCGGCAGCACAGCGATTCAGGTTCCCGGGCTCAAAGCACCGCGAACCATGATCCCCTCTCGACTCGTGCATTTCCCGTACCGCGTGCTCGCTGCCTGCTGCCTCGCCCTTGCCGCCGTGCTCTCGCTCGCCGCCCAGCCGCCGGCGACGCGGCTCCGGGTTCACGAGAACGGTCGCTTTCTCGTGCAGGAGGACGGCAGGCCGTTCTTCTATCTGGCCGACACCGCGTGGGAGCTGTTTCACCGGCTCAACCTCGAGGAGGCCCGCCACTACCTCGACGACCGGGCGGCCAAGGGGTTCACCGCCATCCAGGCAGTCGCGCTGGCGGAGCTGAAGGGATTGACCGACCCCAACGCGCAGGGACACCTGCCGCTGCTGGATCTCGACCCGACCCGGCCCGACGTGAAGCCGGGTCCGCGGGACGATTACTGGGATCATGTGGACGCCATCATCGACGAAGCGAACCGGCGCGGCCTGATCATCGCGCTCCTGCCCACCTGGGGCGACAAATGGAACAAGAAATGGGGCGAAGGGCCGGTGGTGTTCACTCCGCAGAACGCCGGAGTTTACGGCGAATGGATCGGGCGCCGCTATCGCGACAAAGGCATCCTCTGGATCCTGGGCGGGGACCGCAACGTCGAGACCCCGGAGCAGCGCGCGATCATCGAAGCGATGGCCGAGGGCGTGCGGCGCGGTGACGGCGGATCCCGGCTGATCACCTTTCATCCCCAGGGGGGCATGGGTTCATCCGAATGGTTTCACGACGCAGCCTGGCTCGACTTCAATCTGCGCCAGAACGGACATGGTCCGAACTACCCGGGCTACGGCAAGACGGCCATCGATTACGCGCGTACGCCCGTCAAGCCCGTGATCGATGGCGAACCCGCCTACGAGGATCATCCGCTGGCGTTCAAGGCGGAGGAGAATGGTTACTCCACGGCCGCGGACATCCGCCGACCGCTGTATTGGAATTTGTTCAGCGGAGCCTGCGGACACACCTATGGCCACCACTCGGTTTGGCAGATGTGGGCTCCCGGGCGTGCGCCGATCAACGGGCCGCTGATGCCTTGGTATGAGGCCCTACAGCAGCCGGGCGCAGGGCAGATGCAGCACGGACGCTCACTCATCGAGTCCCGGCCTTACCTCGCGCGCATCCCGGACGATCGTCTGCTTGTGCCGGCGGAGCCTGCCACAGCTGTCCCAGGCGCGGGTCGCTACCGTTTTGTCGCCACGCGGGATCGCGACGGCAGCTACGCGATGGTGTATGTCCCCGTCGGACGCCCATTCTCGATCCGCACCGACGCGCTCTCCGGGACGACGCTGGTGGCCTGGTGGTACAATCCCCGGACCGGGCAGGCGCTGCGCCACGGCGAACTCCCCAAGCAACCGATCATGCGGTTCATCTCCCCGAACCCCGGCGAGGATCTCGACTGGGTGCTCGTGCTCGACGACAAAAGCCGGAATTATCCCCCACCCGGTTCGCGCTAACGCGGGAACGAAGGGGCCCACCGTGATCGGAGGTCGACGCCCCCCGCGTAATTCATTGGCGACTACGCTTGCCCGAAGTCGCCGGGCCCTGAATGTTCGTCGGCGTCAATGGCATCCCCCCTGCCCTTTGAACATTTCTCAGCGTAGCGGGGAGCGCCAGCGAGACGATCCGATGCGATTCACCCTGGCTCCCCTCATCGCCGTATTTTTCTGCGCCACCCTCGCGGCCCAGACCCTCACGGTCACGCCGGAGCGCAGCTCCGGCCGGTATGAAAAGGGCGAAGAGATTCGCTGGGTGGTCAGCTCCTCCGCGGCGGCCAGCCTCCAGTCGCCCACCTATCGCATCAAAAGCGGCAACCTGAACACGGTAGGCTCCGGCGCGCTGACCTTCACCGGCAGCCAGGCCATTGTGACCGCCAAGCTTGAGCAGCCCGGCTGGTTGTTTCTCGAAGTGGAAGCACGATCAGCCGCCGGCGCCCTGCTCCAGGCGCTGGGCGGGGCCATTGTATCGCCCGAGTTGATTCAACCCTCGGCGCCGCCGCCGGCGGACTTCGACGCTTTTTGGGCAGCCAAGCTGGCTGAGCAGGCCGCCGTGCCGATGAATCCGGTGATGACACCGGGAGTCAGCGGTCGCGCGGGCGTCGACTACGCCACCGTCACGCTCGACACGATTCGCGGTTCTCGCATCCAGGGGCAGCTCGCCCGCCCGACCAGCGGCGCGCGCTTCCCCGCGCTGCTCATCGTCCAGTGGGCCGGCGTGTACTCGCTGGACAAACGCTGGGCCACCGACCGGGCGGCGGAAGGCTGGCTGACGCTGAATATCCAGGCCCACGACATCACGCCGGTGGCGGAGGCGGGTTATTACACGGCCCTGCAGAATGGCGCGCTCAACAACTATCCGCGGATCGGCAACGAGGACCGTGACACGAGCTATTTTCTGCGGATGTACGTCGCCTGCGCGCGTGCCGTTGACTATCTCGCCAGCCGACCAGACTGGGACGGAAGCACCCTCGTGGTCATGGGCACGAGTCAGGGCGGGTTGCAGGCGCTGGTCACGGGCGCGCTCGATGCCCGCATCACCGCCGTGCTCGCCGAGGTACCCGCGGGCAGCGACCAGACCGGACTGGACGCGGGCCGGGTTCCGGGCTGGCCGCAGTGGGCCTATCAGGCCTGGGACCGCGATCCCGCCAAGGTGCTGCAGGCGGCGCGCTACTACGATGTGACCAACTTCGCCCCCTTGATCCGGTGTCCGGTCCTCATCGGCGTCGGGCTGCTCGACACCCTTTGTCCACCGCCCGGTGTTTTCGCCACGTACAATCGGCTCGGCGGAGAAAAGGAGATGCTGATCATGCCGCGCGCCGAGCATTCCGATGGCGTCGAGCCGACGCATCAACCTTACCGTGTTCGCGCGGCGGCCTGGCTCGCCGCGCTGAGGCAGGGCCAGCCGCCGCCCCTGATCGCTGATCTGCCGGCGATCTCGGGTTTCCAACCCGTGGTCGGCCAGCGGCCGGTCAATTTGTCGGTCCGTGGCCCGGCTGGGTCGGGCGAGGATGTGCTGATCGGCGGCTTCACCATCGCCGGTACGGGCCGCAAGACTGTCCTGCTGCGTGCCGGTGGCCCGGCGTTGATCGCCGCGGGCGTGCCTGGCGCCCTCGCCGATCCCCTGCTGCGAATCTATGATGCCGACCGGACCCTGATGGCGGAGAACGACGACTGGGATCCCGATCTGGCGCGTTACGCCGCCCATGCCCATGCCTTCTCCTGGGCTGACGGTTCAAAGGATGCCGCGGCGCTGCTCACCCTGGACCCGGGGGCCTATACCGTTCACGTGGTCAACCGCGGGGGTGGCAGTCCCGAGGCGCTGCTCGAGATCTACGACCTGTCCCGTGACGCCGGCACGGACCTGGTCAACGTCAGCTGCCGTATTCGGGAAGGAAGCGCGCCGGTCATCGTCGGTCTCACCCTGGATGCGGTCGCCCCGGTGTTGGTGCGCAACGCCGGGCCCGCGCTTCGGCCGCATGGGGTGACCGATGCCGCGGGGGACCCCCGCCTGGTTCTGTACGAGGCTCAGACGGCCTTTGCCGAGAACGACAGCTGGACGCCGGCCCTGAGCACCGAGTTCGCCCGCCTGGGCGCTTTCCCGTATGGCGATTCCACGGCGGATGCGGCGCTGCTCCTCGCGGCACCGCCCACGCCGTTCACCGCCCATGCCACCACCGCCGGCCCGGCCGGCGTCGGTCTCGTAGAACTCTACCTGGCGAAATAGGGTGGCGGGTGAGCGCGGGCCCGAACGTCGCGCGCGGGCCACCACCCTTACTTTCCTGCCCGGCGGAACGCGGGATTGGTCGCAAGGCTTGCAAGCTGTTCCCGAATTCTCGGTGCCACCGCGGGGTCCTGTTGCCAGTAGCCGAGCCAGTCGGCCACCAGCGGATCGGTGCGTAGGAACGAACCCAGCGACCAGCCGGCAATGTGATAAAGGAGTCCCCGCGCCACCGGGGCATTCAAGCCGGCCGCGCCGCCCTTGGTTTCGGCCCAGCGCTGGTACGGCTCGTGATCCGCTGCGTGCACCAGGTGCTCCACCAACGCCCAGAGGTACGTCCGGTCGCCGGTGGCCATCCAGGCCCCCCAGCAGCGGTCCATCTGGTGAGCCAGAGGTTGGATCGACTCAGGCCGGACCGGATCGGCGAGCGCGGGAAACCGGCGCGGGTCGTCGGGCGGTGTGACGGCGTCGACCGACGCGCCCGGCAGGAGCCTGGCGACATCGCGCCCGGCGGAAGCCAGCAGCGCTGCGACGTCACGCTGCTCCTTGGGGTTGAGGGACGGAAACAGCCACACCGCGGTTTCCGCCAAACCGGTGTCAGCTTGCGCAGCGGCGACAAAGTAGCCCTGCAATGGCGGCGTTCTCCGACCGCGGTCGTCGGTGGCCAGCCACCAGGCAATCCGTTGGGCAGACAGGGTCTCGGCGTGGAAACGAGGTGTTTTTATATCCAGCTCCGCTCCCGGCTCGCGCAGCAGCGTCTCGTTGGACCGGACCGTGACGCGCGCCGGTTCGATTTCGCCGCGGCCCCCGCCGTTGTGCGCCGCGACCCTGAGCACCGTGCCATCCGCGACCTCCGGGATCGTCCACTCCGCCGCCGCGAACAGGTGGAGCGTCGTCGCACTCGCGCCCGTGGTCAGGGCCTGCAGCTCTTTTTCGCCTACGCCACCGGCGCGCAGGGCCCCCACGGCGGCATCGAGGCCTTGCGCCTTGAGCTGCCGTGCCGCCGTCCGGCGCGCGTGGGGG
Organism: Verrucomicrobiota bacterium; assembly: GCA_023457715.1. Taxonomy (GTDB): domain Bacteria; phylum Verrucomicrobiota; class Verrucomicrobiia; order Opitutales; family Opitutaceae; genus ER46. The sequence continues at coordinate 5,846 of JAEWKR010000158.1, read as the reverse complement.
ATCTCCCAGCGCTGACTGGTTCCCTCCACCGTTACGATGAACGTGGGCGCCTCGACGGTCGCGTCCGAGGTGAGAACCGTCAGCGCGATCCGTTGCCCGGAGGCGACCACCGCCAGCGCCGGCGTTGGATTCACCGCGCCCGTCGGCGGTATCAGTGCCGGCCAGCGCGCATTCACCAGGTGGACCCTCGCCGCCGGCGTCGCAGCCGCGGCGAACCCGGTCCGCCCCTGGCTCACCGTGACCAAGCACACGGCCACGACAACAATCCGGGCGACGAGCGGTGACTGCAGCAGTAGAATCTTCATGGCCCCGAGCGTACCAGCAGCGTCGTGAGCGGCGTTAATCGAAAAAATTAATGCCGCCCATTGATTTCGCTGGGCCCCCGCGATCTGGCTGACTGGCCTGATTTCAGGCCGGGATACGGGGTCTGTCCCCAGTCCGTCCCTGTCCCTAGTTCGTCCTGCGAGACGGGCAGAGCCTGCCGTGTCCCAGTCTGCATCCCTCCTGGTGCGTGGGGGTGAAGGAGTTTTTGCCTCACGCAAAGGTCGCAAAGGTCACGAAGGTACGGCTTGGGTCCTTTGTGACCTTCGCGACCTTTGCGTGAGGCGGTGGCGCCTGAAGAGAACGGATTTCGGGGTCTGTCCCCCTTTCGAGATGTTGAGATTCCTGGCGTCCTTGATCGCTTGGTGACCTGATCCTCTTATGAAGACACCGCGCTCCCCCTACGAAAAAGTTGCCGGGCTGTACTTCCTCGGTCGCACGATCGACAAAATTCGGCTGAAACAGGCCGGCGAGCTCCGGCCCGATTTCTTCGCCCTCATGGGCGACGGCTACGACGCACGCATCATGGCGTACCTCGAACTCAACTATGCCGAGTTCGCCGCATTCGTGCTCACCGGCGCGACGGATGAACAATGCGCCGCGTACATCGCCCAGAAGGGCCGGCCATTGAACGACGTGACACGGCTGATCTGGAACGATTTCGCCGCCAAACGCGGTTGGAACGACGCCGTCTCGCCGCTCCTGGAAAAATTCAAAGCCGAGAGCGGTCTCGCGGACCGCAGAGACATCCAAACCTTCTTCGAGTACTGGGAAGTCGACGAAGGTCGAAAACCGTGAGGTCGACAGGTGTGCGCACGTGAGCGTGGTCTGTAGATGCACTGTCCCCAGTCCGTCCCTGTCCCTAGTCCGTCCTGCGAGACGGGCAGAGCCTGCCGTGTCCCAGTCTGTATTCCTCCTGGTGCGTGGGGGTGAAGGAGTTTTTGCCTCACGCAAAGGTCGCAAAGGTCACGAAGGTACGGCGTTGGTCCTTTGTGACCTTCGCGACCTTTGCGTGAGGCTTGGACTTCGAGGCCCGAGGCCGGGCGTGGGCACGGTTGCACCGGTCGTGATCACTCCTGCCGGGTAGCAAAAGACCCGCAGCCTAGGGAGCCTGCGGGTCCGAAAATGGTGCTCAGGAAGGGACTCGAACCCTTACGCCTTACGGCACACGCCCCTCAAACGTGTGTGTCTACCAATTCCACCACCTGAGCAGTAATGAAGCGCGGAAGGCGCACTAAGAGGAAACGCCTCCGCCGTGTAAAGCACGGAAACGGAAAAAAAGCGCTCAGCGATTCCAGGTCCGTCCCTGGCGGTCGGCGAGCCCGCGCGCGAGTTCCGCCGGGAAGAAAGGACCGCGGTAAATCATTCCAGTGTAGACCTGCACGAGGGTCGCGCCGGCGTCCAACTTCTCCGCCGCCGAGGCCACATCGGTGATGCCGCCAACGCCGATGATGGGCAGCCGGGCCGCCGTGGTGCGCGCAATGTAGTTCACGATCTCGGTGGACCGGCGGCGCAGCGGTGCGCCGCTCAACCCGCCGGCCTGGTTCACGGCCGCAAACGAGCCCGGGCGGGCGAGCGTCGTATTCGTGGCGATGATGCCGTCCAACCCATGGTCCGCGATGACTCCCAGCACGGCGTCGATCTGCGGCCAGGTCAGATCGGGCGCGATCTTCAACAGCACGGGTACGGCACGCTTGCCGGCAGCCGGGCGCGCTCGATTGGCCGTCGTGACCGCGGCGAGGAGTTCACGCAACTTGGACTCATCCTGCAGTTGGCGCAGGTTCGGCGTATTGGGACTCGAGACATTCAGGACGACATAGTCGGCATAGTCCGCCAGCAGCCCGAAACTGGTCAGGTAGTCCTGCGTTGCCTCGTCGATCGGCGTCACCTTCGACTTTCCCAGGTTGATGCCCACCGGGATCCGGCGGTGCCCGGGTTTCGGCTGGCCCGCGAGCGAACGCCCGATCGCCTCCGCTCCCGCGTTGTTGAAACCCATCCGGTTGATCACCGCCTCCTCGGCCGGATAGCGAAAGACCCGGGGGCGCTCGTTGCCCGGCTGGGCCTGCGCGGTGATGGTCCCGATCTCCACATGGCCGAAGCCCAGGGCCGCCGCCGCCGGCCACGCCGTGGCGTGCTTGTCGAAACCTGCCCCCAGCCCGACAGCGTTCGGAAAGGTGAGGCCGAAGGCGTGAACCGGACGATGATGGGTCGCCGAAAGCTGCATTGCCTTCTCCAGCAAGGCACACGCGGGGCGGACACGACTGAGCCGGGTCAACCATTTCACCGCCGCTTCATGGGCATGCTCGGGATCGTTCCGGAACAACACCGGCCGAACCACGCGTTCGTAGTATTTCCCCATGGAGGCGCACGGTTAAATCCCGCTTGCGGGAACGCAAGCGTGCGACGCTTTCCAACCAACTTTCGAAGAGGAGTTTCCACGGTCCGCCAGCCGGCCAAATAACCCGGGGAGAACTGGTCGTTTTGTGCTTGTTTTTTCGAAGTCGCGACGCACGCTGCGCCAAAATTTCCGTTCATGCCGAAGCCTAACACTCTCGACTGGTGCATCGTCCGACTCGGTGACGACCACAACTGGTGGGTCGCTGAAACGAGCGATCCTGTCCGCTGGGACGTAGACGGTTTGAGTATCGTCGACCCGCGCCAGATTCAGCACCTGATCGAGCTCGTCGATCCCCTGCGCGACTATGGTTTCGACCAGGACACCTTCGAATCCGCCTTCATTCCCTTCCGCATCGACAAGGACCAGGGCAACGGGAAAGTCCGGTTGAAGCGGGTGAAGGAGTCGATCTTCGATTCGGACGAGAAGCTCTTCGGCCTGCCCGACATCCTCGACGAGGAAAACGGGCCGTATGCCGACCTGCTCGACCATCTCACGCGCTGCCGCGTGAAGATGCTGAACGACCTGTTCGCATTTGAGTCCAAGTTGTCGGTCGACGAGGTGGAGGATGAGATCCGCGAGGATCAGAATGCCCACTTTATCCAAGGGAAGGCCGTCCACACCTTCGAGGAGCTCACCGCGATCCTCGACTACATGCCCGCCGGTTACGACACCGACGAGGAGGCACCCGCCAAGGATATCGAGGATGAGGAGGACGACGACCTGCCCGAACTCGACGCCGAGGAAGAGGAGAAGCTCAAGAACGACGAGTCGCTCAAGTGGGACGAAGACGAGGAGGCCGAGGGCGAAGACGGCGACAAGCCGAAGGCTGCCGGTGGCGACGACGACGACGATGAGGACGGCGACGACGACGAGGACGAAGACGACGAGGATGAGGAGGACGAGGACGCTGACGAAGAGGACGAGAAGCCAAAGCGTCCGACCAAGAAGAAGCGCTGAGCGCCTCCACCCCCAGCCCTTTCGAAGGCAGCCCTCACCGGCTGCCTTTTCTTTTGATGCCTGGTCACGCGACGCGGCGGCGGACAACGAACCGAGCCCCCTCTTGCAATTTTCTCCCACCCTCGCAAAAAGCTCTGCCATGGTTGTCCTCCGCTCCCTCTGGTCGCGTCTGCTGATGGCCGTGTTTGCGCTGAGCGCATTCAGCGGCTGTGAGACCGACCGGGTGACCCCGGCATCCACCGTCATCCCCAGCGACATGGCCACGACCCAGCTCCGCCCGGGCGACAGCCTGACGGTGGCGTTGCAAGGGGTGCCTGATCCGTCGGCGAACGGCGTCACGGTGGACGACAAAGGGCTCATCACCCTCCCCTACATCGGCGCCATTCCGGCGGCGGGGCAGAGCACGGCGGACCTTTCGCAGAGCATTCGGGAGGCATATCTCGCGAAGAAGATCTATCACAACGTCGATGTTTCCGTGAGTGTGACGGAGCGTTACGTGTACGTCGGCGGCGAGGTCCAGCGTCCCGGGCGGATCGCCTGGTCCCCCGATCTGACGGCGGCCAAGGCCATCCAGGCCGCGGGCGGCTTCACCCTCTATGCGAAGGAAACTGCGGTGAACCTGACGCGTGACCGCGCCGCGTACGTCGTCGACGTGAAAGCGGCGCAGCGCGATCCCGCGAAAGACGCGCGACTCGTGCCCGGCGATTCGCTGCAAGTGCCGCGGTCGCCCTTTTGAGCAAGGGACCAAAGGGGAAAAAGGGACCTAAGCGACCCAAGGGACGAAAAGGGACTGCATCCGAAGTAGCTTGGCCACGCGCGGGAGCGAGGGGTCCGGCGTCCTCCGCTCGCCCACGCTCGTAGCTACAACCGATTTCAGAGATCCCTTGCGTCCCTTTGGTCCTTTGGGTCCCTTTCCTCCCTTAGGTCCCTTTCCTCAATTCCGCCGCCATTTCCTTCGCGAAGTAGGTCAGGATCATGTCGGCTCCGGCGCGTTTGATCGCGAGCAGCGATTCGTGGCGGCAACGTGCGAGATCCAGCCAGCCCAGGCGGGCGGCCGCGTGGATCTGGGCGTACTCGCCTGAGATCTGATAGGCGGCCACCGGGCGGCGCGTGGCCTCGCGCACGTCGCGGATGATGTCCAGGTACATGCCCGCGGGTTTCACCATCAGGATGTCGGCACCTTCGGCCTCGTCGAGCAGCGCTTCGGTGACCGCCTCGCGCCGATTCGCCGGGTCGAGCTGGTAGGTCGCCTTGCTCAGGAGCCGCGTGCCGGCGGCCTGGGCACTGCCGACTGCGTCGCGGAACGGACCATAATAACCGGAATTGAACTTGGCGGAGTACGCCATGATGGCGGTGCTCGCAAAGCCGGCGGCATCGAGCGCCTTTCGGATCGCACCGATCCGGCCGTCCATCATGTCGCTCGGGGCGACCATATCGACGCCGGCGCGGGCCTGGAGGACCGCCATGCGGGCCAGGATCTCCACGGTACGATCGTTATCCACGTCGTCGCGTCCGGCGGTCAGCACCCCGTCGTGGCCGTGGGTGGTGTAGGGATCCAGGGCCACGTCGGTGAGGAGCGTGAGCTCCGGGACTTCCTGCTTCACCGCCCGCACGGCGCGCAACACGAGGGCGTCTTCGTTCAGGGCCTGTGTCCCTTCGTCGTCCTTGAGTTTCGGATCCAGCTTGGGAAACAGCGCGACCGCGGGCACGCCCAGCGCGTGCAATTCCCGGCACTCGCGCACCAGGTCGGTGAGATTGAACCGGAACACGCCTGGCATCGACTTGATCTCCTCGGGCGCGGGATCGCCATCGACGACGAAAAGCGGCGCGATGAAGTCGTCGGGACGCAGCACCGTCTCCTGCACCAGGGCACGAAGACTGGCGGTGCGCCGGAGGCGGCGCGGACGATGGGTCAGGTCGAGGCGGGTGGAATCAGGCATGGCGAAGGCTCCAAGCTACACCCGGCGGCAGCCGCGGACCACTCCCATTTTGCGGGGACTTACGCAGGGATTGCGAGGGACCGAACATTGAGCCTGAATACCGGGTCGAACATCGAACATCGAACATCGAACGAGTCCGCGGCTATCCGAACGTAGCGAGGAGCGCCAGCGAGTCGATCGGCGGAGCCCGCGTTTTCGCCACGTCCCTCCTCGGATTTCGAATCGCTGGC
>JAEWKR010000157.1 GCA_023457715.1 Verrucomicrobiota bacterium | reverse complement strand
CCTCTGGCCCTCTGGCCCTCTGGCCCTCTGGCCCTCTGGCCCTCTGGCCCTCTGGCCCTCTGGCCCTCTGGCCCTCTGGCCCTCTGGCCCTCTGGCCCTCTGGCCCTCTGGCCCTCTGGCCCTCCGTCACCGTTCCACCCGGCGCAGGAGCCAAAGGCCGAAGCCGAACAGCACAAGGTTCGGCAGCCATAGCAGAAGGTCGGGGCGCAGGTCCGGACGTCCGTCGAGCCATTTCACCGCGGTGAGCGCGACGTAGTAGCCCAGCACAATCAGCACCGACACGCCGAGGTTCGCCGACGTTTCGCGCCGCGACACCTTGATTCCCAAGGGCACCGCCACGAACGCAAAGGTCAGGACGGCGAGCGCAAGACTCGTTTTCTCCTGCACGATCATCGCCAGCTTCATCCGCTGCAGTCCCAGCTCCCGCTCCCGGCCGGGCTCGGGTTGCTGGCGCGCAAGCTCAGCCCGCCGTGCCTGCAGGGCCTCGTACTGCATCCATTCCGGTTTGGACCGGATGCGGTTCTGGCCGAGGTTGCCGGCCAGCGAGAGTCGGACGTCCTGAGCCCGTTCCACCGACGGCGCGCGGGGTGATTTGCTGAAATCCTCGGGGTTGTCGCCGTCGCGCTCCTCCACCTTCGCGCGAAAGAGGGTGGGCACGAGGCTGTTCGTGGCCTCGTCGTAATCCACGCGGCCCGACTCGGCGCGCACCAGCCGCTTGACGCGTGATTGGCCGTCGAGTTCCCAGATCCAGATATCGCGCAGCAAGGCCGTGCCCGGCGTGCGGTCTCCCACGTAAACGACGACGCCTTTGAAATCCCGAATGTACGTCTTGGGCACCAGGAAGCTCAGCGGATTGGTCCGCATCGCCTGCGCAAACTGGCGATAGTACTGCACTCGGGCCCACGGCATGGCCTCGTAATTGACATACAATGCGGTGGCGGCGCCAAGCACCGCCAGGATGAAGACCGGCCGTGCGACCCGGACCAATCCGATCCCGGCGGCGCGCATCGCGGTGATTTCACTGTCCGCCGAAAGCCGTCCGAGCGTCAGCAGCACGCCGGTGAGGATGCCCATGGGGAGGGCATAGGAGATCGCAAAGGGGAACAGCAGCGCCAGCAGCTTGAACAGCATCGTGTAACCGATCTGCCCCGCGAGCAGCGGGCCCAGCAGATCCTTCACGAAATTCGCCAAAGCCACCACGAACGCGAACAGTCCGACGGCCCCCGCGCAGGTGTAGAGCACGTGCTTGAAAATATGGCGGTCGAGCAGGTTCACGCGGTGCCGCCCCATTCAGCCCGCGCGGCCACCAGGCACAAGCCCCGAACCAGCTTACAGGAGGTAACAGGGAGAACGGAGGGCGGAATCCTCTGTTCTCTCCGTTTCCTCCTGTAGAAACTGCCTGGGGCCTTACGCCTCGACTTGCGGGCGGGACGGCTCGGGCCAGTCGACGTGGAAGAACTTCCCGCGCGGCTGGTCGACGCGCTCGTAGGTGTGGGCGCCGAAGTAGTCACGCTGCGCCTGGAGCAGGTTTGCCGGCAGCCGGGCCGCACGGTAACCGTCGTAGTAGGCGAGGGCCGAGCTGAAGGTTGGCGCGGACACGCCGCATTCCGCGGCGAGCGCGACGACCTTGCGCCAGTTTTCCTGCGCGTTCTTCACGGTCTTGTTGAAATACGGATCGAGCAGGAGGTTCGCCAGGTCCGGATTGCGGGCGTAGGCCTCGGTGATCTTCTGCAGGAAGGTCGCGCGGATGATGCAGCCGCCCCGCCAGATCTGCGCGATCTGGCCGAAGTTGAGCTTCCAGTTGTACTCCTTCTGCGCCGTGCGCATGAGCTGGAAACCCTGCGCGTACGAGCAGATCTTCGAGCAATAGAGGGCGTCGTGGATCGCGGCGACGAGCGCCTTCCGCGAGCCGCGGTACTTCTTGGACGGCCCCTTCAGGATCTTCGAGGCCGCCACGCGCTCCTCCTTCACGGCGGAAAGGCAGCGGGCGAAAACGGCCTCCGCGATTGTGGGTGCGGGCACGCCCATATCAAGCGCGTTGGTGGACGTCCACTTGCCGGTGCCTTTCTGGCCCGCCGTGTCGAGGACGACGTCGACGAAGGCCTTCCGCTTCGTGGCGGGGTCCTTCTGCTTCAGAATGTCGGCCGTGATCTCGATGAGGAAGCTGCCGAGCATGCCCTCGTTCCACTCGGCGAAGATCGCGCCCATCTCCTCCGCCTTCAGGCCGAGCAGACCCTGCATGAGTGCGTAGGCCTCACAGATCATCTGCATGTCGCCGTACTCGATCCCGTTGTGGATCATCTTCACGTAGTGACCGGCCCCGTTTTCGCCGATGTACGTGGCGCAAGGCACACCGCCCACCACGGGTTTGCCCGGCGTCGCGCCGAGCAGCGGCTTGCCCGTCTTGGCGTCCACCTTCGCGGCGATGGCATTCCAGATGGGCTCCAGCTCCTTGTACGCCGCCGGATCGCCGCCCGGCATCAGCGCCGGACCGAAACGCGCGCCCTCTTCGCCGCCGGACACGCCGGAACCGATGAACCGCAGGCCTTTTTCGCGCAGCGCTTTTTCGCGGCGGATCGTGTCGGTCCACAGCGCGTTGCCGCCGTCGATGATGATGTCGTTCTTGTCCAGCAACGGCACCAGGCCGTCGATCACGGCATCCGTCGCCTTTCCCGCCTGGACGAGGATCACCATCTTGCGGGGCTTCGCGAGCGACTTGACGAACTCCGGCAAGGACTGCGTGCCCACGACGCCGCCGGGCGTGTTCGGATTCTCGGCGACGAATTTATCCGTCTTCTCCGTGGTCCGGTTGTACACCGAAATTTGGAAGCCGTGGTCGGCTATGTTGAGAGCCAGATTCTGGCCCATGACGGCGAGGCCGATGAGTCCGATGTCCGATTGTTTAGCCATGACGGTGAGGGGGAAAGTGGAGATCACTAGCTCTTTGCCTGCCAAAACCAACTCGTTTCCGCGGACACGTGTCACAAAAGTGAAAGTGCGCGCGAAAGGCGGCCCACGATCACCCGCCTCGGACGTCTAGTTCTGGCGACCTTTGGTCGGGAAAAATTGCGCGAGTTTCTCCACCACGGGCGTCGCCCAAGCGGGTTCGTTGCGTTCGTAGATCCAGTTGAACCCCACGATCGACAACACGACAAACACGACGACGCCGAGCACTACCTTGTTCATCTTCGCCAACTTACGCAGAACGACCACGGTCGCGATCAACGCCAGCAGACCGATGCCCAACCGGAGCCACACGCCAGCCGGGATCCCGGAGACCTTGTCGGTGACGCTCGAGGCAGCAGCGAGAAGCAGCATGGCGGGGACGTTACGCAACCGATGGCGGGGGTCCAGCCTTAGTCCAGCCCGCAGGATCCGATCGCCACAATCTCCAAGTCATCTTCTGCAGGAGCAAACGGAGGTGACAGAGAGTGCACGACGCGCCCGGGACCCTCCTTCACACGGGCGGCGAACCCTCCGCGTGGTCGCCGCGGGTCGCACAATTGATCCACGTCGTGGCGCCGCTGGCGTAATGCTCCTTCTTCCAGATCGGAAGCCGCGCCTTGGCTTCGTCGATGATATAACGGCACGCGTCGAACGCTGCCTCCCGGTGCTCCGCTGTCACCCCGACCCAAACGGCGATGTCGCCGAGCGCGAGGTGGCCGACGCGATGCACCGCAAGCGCACCGGTAAGCGCAAACCGGCCGGCGGCCTCGTCAAGAATCCGCCTCCCTTCCTTCTCCGCCAGCGGGGCGTAGGCCTCGTACTCGAGCGACGAAACCGGCTGTCCGTCGTTGCGATTGCGGACCCAGCCTTCGAAGGTCACGCAAGCGCCGGCGCGCGCATCGTTGAGCTGCTGCTGCAGCTGACGCGGATCCAGCGGTTGGTGTGAGATGCCAAACATGGTCAGCCACCCGCCACCGGCGGGATGAAAACAACGTGATCTCCCGGCTTCAGCGCGGTGTCAGGACGAACGAACTCGTCGTTCACCGCGGCGCGAATGCGACTCGCCGGCAGCGTAAACCGGTGCTGGCGCTGCAACTCCTCGTACAGCGCGCTGACCGAAGCCGCGGGAGTCGAGAGCTGCTCCTCCGACACGCCCCGCTGCTCGCGCAGGATCGCAACGTATTGAACCCGCACCGTCGTCATCGGCGCCCTTTGCCGGCGCGCGCTTTGGGTTGCGCGGCTTTGGGTCCAGGAGCGGGCTTGCCCCGCGATTTCTTCGACCCTGCGCTGTCGGGTGAAGCCGATCCCTCCGTTCCAGCGGCAACGGCCCCAAGTCCCACCGCGCCCATTTCCGCCACTCCCGCTTGCTCCACGGTCTCCGTTTTCGCGGTGTCGGCACGATAATCACTCTTGCCTCCGGTCTTCTCCAGCAGCCGGATTTCCTTGATCACAATCTCGTGCGACACCGCCTTGGCCATGTCGTACAACGTCAGGGCAGCCACGCTGGCCCCCGTCAGCGCCTCCATCTCGACGCCCGTCTTCCCATCCGTCGAAACCATGCAGCGAATCGTGATTTCCCGGGAATCGGCGTTCGGCGTCACCGTGACCTGGCAATTATTCAAGGCCAGCGGATGGCAGAGGGGGATCAAGTCGCTGGTTCGTTTCGCGCCCATGACCCCGGCCAGTACCGCGGTGCGAAAGATCGGGCCCTTTTTGCCCACGATCTCACCCTCGCGCACCAGCGCGACCAACTCGGGAGGCAACGCCACCACCGCAGCGGCAACGGCCGTGCGGCGCGTGATCGCTTTGTCACCGACATCGACCATAGCGGGCCGGTTCTGAGCATCGAGATGGGAGAACATGGGAGCCGCCTCCGGCGGAATTTCAGATTTCAGATTTCAGATTTCAGGAATGAAGGCGAGCATACCGCCACGGGAAGCGTTCGCCTGTAGGAGCAAATTCATTTGCGAGGGGCCTGCGCACGCGAATGCCTCTTACGCCCAACGCCAGAAGGGGGCCACGGTACCCGCCGGAAACTCGTTCTGCTCCGCGGGCAGTTCGACGAATCCGTCGGTGCCAAGCAGGCCGGCAAAGTCGCCGGACGTATTCGTCGCGTGCGTCGTCGCGAGCGCTTCGCCCTGCGGTCCTACCGTGAGCTTCACGGGCACCAGGTAGGTGAGAGCAGGTGCAAAGGTCACCGGATGCGCCAGACACGCGATCCCGGGCCGCGCGGCTTCGCATCCCAGGGCGATCTTGAAAGCCGGGATGACGTACCGATGGAGGCAGGTGTAGCAGGACACCGGATTACCGGGGAGCGCGAAGATCAACGTCTGCCGCGCGCTGACCCCGAACCACATGGGTTTCCCCGGCCGCTGGCTGACCCCATGGAAACGGGGGGTTACGCCCTGCCGTTGCAGTTCCTTGGGGATAAAATCGAAGCGGCCTTTCGATACGCCCCCCACGAGCACCACGGCGTCATACTCGGCGATGAGGTTCCAGAGCACCCGCTCGATCTCGTGCGGCACGTCTCGCAGATGGAAACGTGAGACCGCCGGAAACCCGGCTTCGGCCAGGGCCGCCTGCAGCGCGTAGTCGTTGCTCCGGCGGATCTGGTGCGCGGCAACCGGCATATCCACCTCCACCAGCTCGTCGCCGGTCGAAACCACGGCGATCTTCGGTTGCTTCGACACCGTGAGAACGCCATGTCCACACGACGCGGCCATCGCAATCTCCCGGCCGCCCAGCCGGGTTCCGCTCCGCAGAATCGTTTCGCCCGCCTGGCGATCGCTGCCGCGGCGATGAATGGCATTTCCGCTCGTCAACCGCTGCGCCACTTCCTCACGGAGGACGATCGTCGTTCCTTCGCGGCGGGTGTCCTCGTACGGCACGATGCAGTCCGCTCCGTCGGGAAGCACCGCACCCGTCATCACCTCGACCGCCGATTCCGCCGCCGCCCCGAGTCGAAACGCGCGCATTCCCGCTGCCTGAACCGCTTCGACGCGGAAGGTGCGCTGTCCACCAGCCACCGCCGCCGCGCGCACCGCATAGCCATCCATCGTCACCCGATCGTAAGGCGGCAGATCCCGGTCGGCCACCAGATCCTCCCGCAGCACCCGGCCATGCGCGTCGGCGAGCGCACAGTCTTCACGATGAAACGGAACGACGCTCTCACGAATGATCCGGTCGGCTTCGGCGGGAGTGACCATGGGAAGGTTGTTGTGCCTGCTTGCAGGGAAGGAGGTGACGAACACAGTGGCACCCCTCCCTTCCCACCCGCAAGCCCGTCATGGACACGCCCACCGATCCGTTTCATCGCGCCCTCCGGGATCTTCGCATCTCGGTGACGGACCGGTGCAACTTCCGGTGCCCCTACTGCATGCCGGCGGACGTCTTTGGGCCGGGTCACGCGTTTCTCAAGCCGCGCGACCTGATGAGCGCCGCGGAATTCACCCACATCGTGCGCGCTTTCCGCGCCCTGGGGGTCGAGAAAATCCGCCTCACCGGAGGTGAACCGCTCCTGCGCAGCGACCTGCCCGAGCTGATCCGGATCCTGAAGCAGGAACTGGCGGTCCGCGATGTCGCGCTGACCACCAACGGCTGGCTGCTGGAGAAAATGGTCCCGGCCCTGAAGGCCGCCGGACTGGACCGGCTCAACGTATCGGTCGATTCGGTACGCGACGCCACCGCCGGCCGGCTCAACGGGCTCGGGTTCAAGGTTGGGCGCGTGCTGCGCGGGATCGATGCCGCCGCCGCCGCCGGTCTCCCGGTGAAGATCAACTGCGTCATGCAGCGGGGCGTGAACGATGGCGAGCTGCTGGAACTGTGCGCCTATTTCCGGGAGCGCGGGCACCCCTTGCGCTTCATCGAGTTCATGGACGTGGGCAACACGAACCACTGGGCGCAGGACCGGGTGGTGCCGGCCCGCGAACTCATGGAACGGATCCACGCCGAGTGGCCCCTCGAACCCGTCGGGCCCGCCTACCGCGGGGAGGTCGCCTCACGCTACCGTTACCGCGACGGACGCGGGGAGATCGGCCTGATCAGCTCCGTGACGGAACCCTTTTGCCGCGACTGCCATCGGGCGCGCCTTTCCGCCGACGGCCGGCTGTTCACCTGTCTGTTTGCCTCGCTCGGTTGGGACGTCCTTGGCGCGGTGCGCGCCGGCGTCATTGGCGCCGAGCTCGAGCAGTTCATCGCGCGAATCTGGCGCGGCCGGCTCGATCGCTACAGCGACGAGCGGGCCGAGTTGATCTCCGCCGGCACCCCCCGCGCGAAGATCGAGATGAGTTATATTGGAGGCTAGAGGCTAGAGGCAGAGGCGAGAGCCGGAAAAGCCCGACCCATCGGTAGGTGCGGGCGGGCCGCCCGCGGTCCAAGG
>JAEWKR010000156.1 GCA_023457715.1 Verrucomicrobiota bacterium | reverse complement strand
TCGAGGCGCGGAGCGCTAACGAGGCGATTCCCGTGAACACGATGGCTAATATCGCGGACGTGAGGAACCAGCGGTCTCCAAGGATCCGGTCCCACTTGGGGTCGATGCGCTTCATATCGCCTAACGTTGTTTGTACCAAATGGGTGGTTTATCTGATCGCCCTAGTTGTCAGATATTAGGCAGTTGCAGATTCGCGCACCCGGGCCGGCCGAGCGGGTTTAACCGGTCGGCTTATCCGATGGCCCCCGGTTGCACGACTGGCATGGCGCAAGCTCGTACCGCGACATGCACACTCGGCACGACGCTGTTGAGAGGATGCGGGCAAAACTTCGGCTACGCCACTATGCCCTGAGTACGCAGGATGCATATTGCTACTGGACTGGACGGTACTTTGACTTTTGTCAAACTAGGCCGAGATCCGATGCGTCGGAGCGCAAAGCCGAGGCCTTCCTGACGCAAATGGCTCAGCGCTGCTACTCAGCCAAAACACAGAACCAGGCGCTCTCCGCGTTGTTATTCCTGTACAAGGAGGTCTTGGGAAGGCCGCTGAGCAACATCGATGCGATGCGTGCCAAAAGTCCTATTCAGGAACGGGTGGCGCCATCGCGCGAACAGGTAATCAGGTTTCGAGCCGCGGTCCGCGACCGCCCCAACACTCCCGCACGCCTGCTGGTCGATCTGATTTACGGATGCGGACTCCGAGTTTCGGAACCGTTGGAGTTGCGCATCCAGGATGTGCTCTGGGGAGAAAATCAATTGCTGGTCCGATCTGCAAAAGGCGGCAAGGATCGACGCGTTCCGATCCCAACCGGCTGCATCGAACCGCTCCGTCAGCAGATCCATTGCGCGCGTGCCGTGTGGGAGTGGGACCGCAAGCACCAGCCCGAAGTTGGCGTGCCGCTTCCGTCACGGCTGGGATCCAAGTATCCGATCGCGCCGTATTCCTGGGGATGGTTCTGGGTGTTCCCAGCGCAGGGCCATTGCCGCGACCCGCTGACATCGCGCGTCGTCCGCTTTCACTTGTTGCACGACGCCCTACAGCGCGCCGTTCATGAAGCCTCCATCGCTGCCGGCCTAGGCTATTTGATCACGCCGCACGTGCTCCGCCACGCCTACGCGACGCATTCCCGAGAGCCGATCGAGTGCCTGCGGGAGCTCATGGGACACTTTTCAATAGAAACGACGGCGGGCTACCGACACGCGACCGTAGTCAAGGCGACCAACCCATTAGACGACCTGCTCTCCTCGACTCCCACGCCAGAAGCTCCACCGCCGGAGGCAAGGCGCGAAGCCAGCTTCGCCGGGCCCAATTCTCCTGGCGGTCCTGCGCTGCGGTGTCATCAACCGCGGCGCTCCGACCGTGTGCGCTGGAAAGGTCGCCCGCTGTGGATTGAACGCGAACGCTCGGCACCGAGCGCGTCCGCTCCGCCCCCCGGGGCCGCCTCCGTCTGCTAAAGGGCCCTCCTCGAACCCACCGTTTCGGGTAGTCAGGGGAGTTCGGGCGCCGCTCTTCGCTTTCGGTCCCGCCCGGGACCTTCGCCGCGGTCACGGCGCTTCGGCCGTGCCCGCCGCCTTCCTTTGGCGGCCATGGCCACCACCACTGCCTTCAGTCCGGAAGAGGAACGGGCGATTTTGTCCGTTTTGTCCGAATTCCCCGCGCGCGACCAGCTCATCATCGTCGCTGCGCTGCGCACCGGTTTCCGTGTTTCCGAACTCCTGAGCCTGCGGATCGGAGACGTCTGGGCGGGGAACGCGCCTCGTTCGTCGATTACGATCGAGCGCCGCCACCTGAAAGGCGGCCGGGGTCCGCACTGTCGCAACGTGCGCTCGCGCACCGTTCCCGTCACGGGAACCGTCCGGGACGCGCTCGCGGCGTACGTCGCCCCGCGCGTTGCGTGCGGAGCCTCGCCCGATGCGCCGCTCTTCCTCAGTCGCTCGAAGGGTGGGGCGCTTTCGCGCTGGCAGGCGAACGCCATCCTGGCCCGCGTGCTCGAGCGCGCCGGCATTGCGGCCGACCGCTGCCATGGCATGCACTCCTGCCGGAAGACCCTGGCCAGGTCATTGTACCAGCGCACGGGACACGACCTGCGTCTCGTCCAGCGTGTGCTGGGACATCGGTATTCCAGCACGACCGAGTCCTATCTCGCCATCGCTGATGGGGAGGCGTTTTCGGCCCTGCTGGCACTCGGATAAGGAGTCATTCGGCTGCAAAGGTGGCCTGGGGGCCACCTTTGCCTGCCGGCTGTCCGCGGCGCACCTTACCGAAGCGATCGGCGGGGACCGCAGCGGGGTACCGCAAAAGCCACAGATGTGGCGCGAAGTTGCTTGCCTGGCGTTTGCAGAGGACGAACCAATTCCTTTGAGTGGAGGACCGCGCCGGCGGTTTCGGCGATGTTCCTCCGCTTCTGCCGCAGCGCAGGGGTGCTGCAGAGAAAGGATAGATATGATTTCAAACGATGTGATTGGCGACGGGAACACGCACTCGCCGCAACCGGCTGTGCCGGCGGGATCGTGGGGTATTGGGTCAGAGGCGAACGGTATGACTGCCCCTGTGCGCGTCCCGTCAACTCAGCCGTCGGCGAGTGCCCGTAGGGCGGGTGAAGTGGCCGGGTCGGTTCAGCGGACGAGTGCCGAAAACATTCTTCGGGCTGGCCCTTTTCTGGCGCCGACATCGGCCCAGAGAAGGGACATGACCAAAAAACCGTCCCCTAAGAAAGCGCGTCGGTTTGCCCCTGTTGTAGACCTCCGCAAGTCGTCGCTACGCTCCCTGCAGGCCTTGGGTATCGCCAAAACTGCGGCGCTGTCACTCGAAGGTAAAGACCTCCAAAACCACATAAAGCAGCTTTGCCGAAACGGTGCGAAAAAGGACGCGACCGCGGAAAAGGATGCCTTTTCGTTGGGAATGGAACTCGCGGCCTACGTCGAGTTCGCCTTGAGCGACCCTGAACTGAATCGAATGAGCTCATTGAAGACGTGGGTGCCTCAAAACTACGGAGTCAGGTACGAAACGTTCCAGCGGTTTCGCCGGTTCCTCGCGCTTCAGGTCCGGCTTGCTGACGCGGGGCTGTCGCTCATTCGCACCGCCAACCAGGGCAGGGTGCTCCTGCCGTACTACCGGACCTGCCCCGACAAGTTGCTGCAGGTGCTCAAGGACATGGCGGCGCGCGAGCAGCCCAACGCTGAGGCGGAACCGACGGAACTCCCCAACCCGGCCGAATTGGCGGCGCTGTTGAAGCGCAACATTGGCAAGCCGACACGGAACATTGCCTCCCAGCCCGTTCAAGCGATTACGCTCCTTTCGAAAGCGGCCAGCCTGCTCGCCCAGGCAATTGGTTTCAGCACCGAGTGCCATAGGATCGAGAGGATCCGCCAATCCATCCTCAAGAAGCTCGAGGTTCGCGCCGCCGCGCAGCGTGGAACGGACGTTCCGGGGCAGCTGCTCATTTCTGAATTCGATACCAATTCGAGCGTCTGACGGCGTCGTGTGGCTGGCGTTTTCATGAAGCGAACCAGAGTCGCACTCACCTGCTCGGTGAAGGGCGGGGCCCGGTACTTGACAACAGTCATCCTTTCTGATCTCATCTCGGCAGTCTCAGAAATGAGGCCGCCCAAACGGGCGATATCCTCCTCGAACGCAAGGCCGAAAGTCGGCCGTTCGGGGATTTTTTATGCCCGGACCGGTCGATGGGGTATGGCCGCCTTGCCGGCACCTGTGCCGACGGTAAACCGGGTTTCCCGGCTAACGGCAAATGAAACAGGGGGAGTAGGCGGGATCCAACTTGAAACGCCTAGCTCGGTAGCCCGTGGAGATAGCGGCGAACGCCGCGAGGGTCACGGAAAGGGCCGAGCTCCTGGATGCCATAGGCGTCCAGGGTAAAGTCGCCCTCTGGGGCGACGCCGAATCCGGTGGTGCCGGATGAGGCCGGCCGTGGGGGCTATGCAGCAAAGCTGCACGCCATCGCCGTACAACGCAGGACGGTCGTGGCTGCCACGACACGCAGCTGCGAAGCCCACAGGGCCATGAGCGCCAAACGGCGGCCCGACCTCGCAGGAGGGCGCTCTCAACCGCGGTCCACCGCACCGCGCCGGCGGATTTCCGGCACGTCAGTGAACAATAAACTGCGCTACGCGCGCATTCGATAATGTCTAAAATAACTAACATCTCACCGTCGGGGCGATTTTATGGCGCTCCGTCCTCATTCGGCTCACTGCGGCTCGTCGGCATAACCGCGGATGGGTTCAAGGTCTACGACCGACCCACATCGCACTGCCACACCGATCGCGTCGTATTGGTCGACGCCCTACTCAGGATTCATCACGGGACACCAGCTTTCGCGAAGCATCTCGTAGAATTCGACCATCCAATTGCAAAGAGCACCTGTGTACCGACACGCGCCGGCGATCAGATCGTCTTCGCGAAGCGGCCGAAACGGAATGGATGGACTCGATTTGTGCTCGGTCGGACGCCTGAGCCAACGTGCATCGTAACGATCATCCTCAAGCGCAGGGAGGAAAATCCAAATGAGCTCATACTCATTGCCTCATACCCTGGGACAGCTGAGCCGGAGCCCTGGGATCGTCATGCGACAGAAGGCTCCGTCGCATTTTGGGCGACACACGCACTCTGCTGGGGCAGCGAGGAAGTGCACTTGGACACGCTGGCTGTCGTGGACCCCAACATGCCACCGGCACAATGAGGCTGATGCCGACGTCACCAGGCTGAGCCGTTGTTCGGTCGGTCGACGAGAACCACGCGCCTGACGATCTTCGATCGTCGGGCGCGCCACTTTCACTGGCCGTCCAGAGGCAGGTCCTCTGGGCGGCTGCATTCCATTGCATTCTACTCCTATGAACAAAACAGACTTCTTTCCAGACATCCAAACTCCCGCCGACGTGTTTCTCAAAGGAGAATACCATGACGACGAACTCCAGTGCTACACGCGCGATTGGTATTGGGTTCAGCGGGGCACGATTTCGATGCCCACCTGGCACGAAGGAAAACTCCGCCGATTCCAATCCATCTTGACGGTGGTCGACGCCGCCTCTCGTGCGTTCCTCTACTACGAGAAAATCCCGCACGGGGCCACGCCTGCAGTCTACATTGAGAGGGCGCTCGCGGCGGCGATGGAAACTCACGGTCGCCCCACCAAAGGCATCGTGTTGACGCCTTCTATTTGGGCGTCGTTCCGCGATATCTGCGCGTCCAAGTTGTACCACTATGTCGACGTGCCCAGTTTCGCTTGCTGCGGCAGCGATTTCGAAGGCATGACTCTGGCGGCCCGCCTCGAAGTGCAGCAATGGATCCGAGGGCACGGTCTGCGCTGCTCCTTTACCGCGTTGATTTCCAGGGGCGACCCGGAGGTCACGGCCGTCGACACGCTTGGCATGGAGCAGCCGTATGAAGAGAATTGATTCGCGTGGATCGGCGGGGGCGCGAGCCGTTTGGTGCGGCTGCGGGTTTACAGGACTGATACACTCCTCAGATGCCGCGCACGACTAGACCTCCAGTGTTTGTGGACCTTGACGAGACGCTCGTCTCCGCCCGCGAAAGGGAAGGGTGGGTCAGGTCAAAGCGCCCCGACGCGCGGCAGCACACCTGCCAGGCGGTCGGCGGCTACGACGTCGTACTCCGCCCTGAGGCGCTGGAAATCCTCCAGCTTTCACGGGCCGGAGGGCGGGAAGTCTACCTCTTCACCATGGCCAGTTTCGGTCTGGCGCTGGAGATTTCCCGGGCGTTCGGGCTCGGCTTCGGCGACAGCACGATATTCAGCTTCTCGATGGTGCTCAACTGCCGCCGCGAACTGTGCCCGGAAGGAGCGCTCATAGACGATCGTCCCTACACCGACGGCAATACGCGCGCAAAGGCCGATGCGCTGGGCATCGGACCCGAGCGCGTTTGGCTAATCCCGGCGTTTCAGCCTCCGCGCTACGCGTCGGCGAAACTGTTCGTGGCTGGTCTACCACTCCGATTCGCGCGCCTCGATGCCGCGGCCGGTCGGAGGGGACAATCCTGAACCGCGAGCAGTTGGCCCGCCAAAGCGACAGCCCGTGATCGTGGGGGCGCGGGGGGGAGTGTGCGCTTGCCCGAGATCTCCCCGTGTCCCACTGATGTGCGTCTCGGTTCGCCGAGGCGCCATCACACTGTCGCACTGAGGCCCGGTATGCACCACCCGAGCGTGCGGGTGGCGCCACTCCGGTCGGGCCGGCGGTTTGGAACGGTTCAGATTCCAGTTCGCGGTTCGTTCACCTGTGGCCTCACGTCACGGTACGTGCGGGCTGCATTCCCGTGCCGTTACAGGTACCGTTCGGCTAAATAGTCCACGTACTCCTTGTGTTCCTCCCCAAGACTGGTTCCGAGGTTACAGATCAACTCCTGATACGACATGTAGTGGAAACGCATGCCGTCCGCGGCAAAGGCGCGATGCAGATCCTGCAATTGCCGCGTATGCTCGCCAGCTTCCGCGCAATCGCAGCCATTCCAGAGGTAGACCAACCTGAATCCGGATTTGCCGTTGCGCGCCTTGAGGCCGAGCATGTGTTTCAAGAGTTGGGGCGTATTCAGCCCTTCGGTCTTCGCGCGGCTGTGGATCGCCTCGGCGAGTGCGCGTGTGGCTGGAATGTCAGCCCAGAGTTCGGGGAGTTTGAGGTATTTCTCCGCAATTCCGGTGTGCGAGCCGAGCGCCTCCGACAGCTTGCTTTCGATGCCGACCTCCTTCAACGCACCACCCCTGTATTTGAACACCACATCAATGTTCGGGTGTCGCGTGAAGCGCGTCTTATCGATCGAGGTGATCCTCTCGAAATGCAGCCCTTCAATCCCGGGCGATGGAATGCGCAGCGCCTTAGCGAGCGGCGCCTTGTCCCGATTGCGCCAGTAATGAAACACATTCACGGCAAGGGCGCTCGAAGAATGCAGACAGTGCATCTTCGGCAGCTTATCGCGCGAGGCCTTCAGTTCGCCGCCGTCGGCCCTTGCGAAGCAGTCGGCGACCTCGGGGGCGAGCGGCTCAAAGAGATTGGCCTCAAGGTTCCGAACGTAGCCCTTTGCATCGACCGTTACGCCCCGGCGCTTAGCCCAGAAGCGTTGCTTAACCTGAATTATACGTTTTCCGTTCATAAAGACAGTTTCCGTTATCCTGGGTGAGGTTGGATTATCGACACCGACCGCGTGATCCTTGAGGGCGTCCGTCTCCGGTGACACTGGAACCGCGCGGAATGTCGCGGCAATTGGACTCAGCAATTCGAATTCCGAGCGCCGCCTGAGCCGTGTGAGTGTTCTCGCGATCGCGTCAGCAACCTCCGCTTCCTTGATCACCGTGCCATTCGGGAGGGCGTTCCAGGCCAGTGTGCCGGTGAGCACATTGTAGTAGACCTTGGCCCCGCCGAACTTGCCGACCTTCTGCACGGCGTAGCTGCCTTGGAAGTGCGCTAGAAACGCCGGCAACTTGCGGTTAATTTCGGCAATCGCGCGGTTCTCGCCGGGTTCTGAAGCGGATGCGTGTGCAGTGGCCACCCTATATTAATACGCAGAATCCGGGATCGAGTTCGGAAGATTCTAGGGCAAGCGTTGCGCCAGGATGGAGATCGCCGAATTCGAACGCCGGCTCGTGGGACGCCTCTGCTGGGCCTGCGGGGGGATGACGCACCGCTCGCACCTTCGCCAGTGGCAGTGCCGCCATTGCCGCGCGAAATGGAGCTACCGTCGGCTGCGGCAGCGGTGGGAACTCATGCGGCTCTATTGCAGCGGAACCGGCCTCAAGCGAGCCGCGGCAGCCTCGGGAGTCTCGGAGCGGACGGCGCGCGCAGCCTTTTCTCGGTTCAGGACAATCCTCCGCCAACAACCCGCAAGTCTGTGGCGATATACCCACCCCTTCGCCGACGTGCCGCGGCCGCCTCACGTGCGAGCGTCGCTTGCGGCGGTTTTCTTCACGGCGGAATTCCTCCCCAAAATCGAAATGCGAATGCGCGCGCGTCGTGCGTCACAGCCGCCCGGCTAGCAGCGTAGCCGAATCGCAGAGGCGGTCGGCGGCTCGAAACCCGGGCGCTCACTAACATCGTCATGTCGTGCCAACGGGCCGTTCGTAACGGGCAGGCATAGGTTCCGGCCCAGGCTGGCGGGCCAAAATGCAATGGGGCCGCCCATGCTGGAGAAGGGGTCCGGCGGGCTTTTCGGTCATTTCTGAGCGGTTTCTTCGAATGCCAAAATGACCGCTTCATAGGAGAGCACGTGGATCCTTGTGGTCGGCGATGAAGGTTTTTCACGAAGTGCTTGCGCGCGTGAAACGGAGTGCAGAAAATGATAGAATCAGAACCTGGAGTCGTGAGCAGGCCGCCTTGGGGCGGACTGCCTCTGGTACTACGGGCTCTCGACAACCCCGTAATACTACATGATTGCTCATCTCGATAGCGCCCCGGCTGCCTCGCTGCCGCCCTCTGTCCTGTCAAAGCCTGGCGTAGCCGCCGTGCGTCAGACCATCTGCGGCAAGCCGGTCCACACCGTGCCTTCCCGGATCTTAAACCAGAAGTCCGGATTCGGTCACAAGCTCCTCTGCGACGGTGCCACCTTCACCGCGGGAACGGCCTGCGTGTATCGGTGCCAATTTTGCTTTGTAGAGCCGATGTTTTGCCGCAACGTGGTGGTGCGGAGCCTGCTCAAGCGCGAGGGTGCTGAGTTTGGCGATGTGGTCATTCGCCGCCAGGATCCAGTGAACAAAATCCGGGCGGAACTTACCCGCCGGGATGGCTCGCCGAAGTTCAGCGATCCCGCCGACAACCGCGTTATCTTCGGTTCGCCGCTCGTGGACATCGCCCCCACGGTCGAACTCGCAGACGAGACCGCGGCCGTCTGCCTTCAGATCCTGGAACTCACGCACTGGCAGATCCGGCTCCTGTCAAAGTCGCCGCTCATCACGCGCATCGCGCAGGCGATCCCCGAGAAACACAAGCAGCGCGTGATTTTCGGGCTGTCCACCGGAACGCTCGACGACCGCGTGGCGGCCGCGATCGAACGCGGCGCTCCGCTCGTCAGTAAACGCATCGCGGCACTGCACTGGCTTCAGGACCATGGCTACCGCACCTTCGCCATGCTGTGCCCTTCGCTCCCGCAGCGGGACTATGCGGCGTTTTCGAAGAAGCTGTGCGATGCCGTCCGCGTGGACCGGTGTGAGCACGTCTGGACTGAGGTCCTGAACGCGCGCGGTCTGGCGCTCACGCGGACGTGCGACGCGCTTGACCAGGCGGGCTTCAAGGCGGAAGCAGCCGCGCTACTCGAGGTTTCCCGTAACAAGAAGAAATGGGAGGCATACGCCCGAGCCACCTTCGCAGCACATGCGCGAAACGTTGCCCCGGAGAAACTGCGCTTTCTGCAATACGTCAGCAAGGCCAGCCGCGACTGGTGGGCGGAGCGTGCTGGAGAGGGCGCAATTCTGCTCGGACGTAGTGCTACCGCCGTCAGGAAGCAGGAGGTGCAGTCGTGAGCGCTCTTGCGAATACACCCCGGCGGCCCTTTTCCCAACTGGAGGTGGTCGGCAGAACTGCAGACGGATTCACCGTGTGGGACCGGTACAATTCACACTGCCATCTCGAGCGGGCTCTGTTGCGTGAGGCTCTTTCACGCGTCGAGTTCGGCGCGGCGGCATTTGCGAAACGAATGGTCGAGTTTGAGCGGCCAGTCGCCCGCAATGACTGCGTCGCAACCACGGACACGGACGAGATTGTGTACGCACTGCGCCCGAATCGCCACGGCTACACGCGTTTCGTGCTGGGGCGGGGTTCCGAGCCGACGCGGACCATCAGTTTGATTCTGAAGTTGAAGGAGGCAGATGCGAAAGCTCTCGTTCTCATCAGCGCCTACGCGGGTGTGGCGGAGCCCGAGCCATGGGATAGGCATGCAACGCCGGAATCCGCCAAGTTCTGGGAAACGCATGCGCTGCGGTGGGGCTGCTGCGAAGTCTCTGTAGAATCGCTGCGCCTGCGCTGCCCGCGGCACTACCGCGATATTGATTTTTTCGCGGCGGTGACATCTGAGCCGGTTAAGCCACAGCCGACCGCGTGACGCGACGGACCAGTAGAACCACCAACTCAAGATACGATGAAGACTACTCTCTATCTTGAAATCACAGGCCTGCCAACCACACCTGCGGCACCGCTCAAAGGTCGTGGCCACAAGCGGGTACTCTTGAAGTTTCGGAACATTGGCGACCTTCGCATCCGCGAAGTTCCCAATAATTGGTGGCGGTGTTCGGTAGTCGGGACAGCCGCCTAAGTACCAAGAATCTTCAGCACCTGAACAAACTCCCCGCATTTACAACCGTGCCCAACGCTACGCCGTTCAGCGGCCTAAACCGATAACCCAAAATACCTAACCAAATGAAAGAGATCAAAATTAGCGTCTACCCGGGCCCTGTTCCCAAGACACTCAGTTCCAATGTTCACATGCTCGACGCGGAACACGCGTGGGCTCTGGCCCAGTTTCTGAAGCGATTTACCTTCACGACATGCGAAAATCACGCCTGCGATAAAGAGGAGGCCTATAAGATGATCCACGCTCTCAACGTGGTCCGCCATGCTGTGAACGAGGCGGGCTTTAATCCGCGCTAACGGCGCCCGTGAACCGAGAGCCGACCCGCCAAAACTTTGGCCAAGCTGCCCGAATTAGCTGACCAGGCGTGGACTCCAGCATCATCACCGGCGTCGGGGAATACCGTGGCGATGCGTCAGATTCACGCAGCCGCGAAATAGCGATCGAGCGTGCGTTCGCGCAGTTTACGGACGGACTCGCCGAGTGAGGAGATCCGACGTTGCGAAGCCCGCGATTTGAACGGCAAGGATGGTGCCCACCAAGTCCGCATTCTTGGCAGAGTGGGGCAGGGCGTACCCGCGCGCCGGCGACGATTAGTTCGGAATCGCAAACTTAATTCGTGCTGTTCACTTTGACTGGGCGCGTGCCTCGGCTCGCTCCGGATGCTCAAAGGCATCGGCAAAATCTGCCAATTCACGATCCGACATTCCCAGCTTGCGCCCGGTTTGGCGCCAACGCCCCACGGCACGTTCGATCTGGCACAGGATTTCCTTCGCTCTGGGTAGAGAAAGCCTGAAGTACGTGATGACCGACATGAGCGCGTCGACCGTTGCTTCGGGGCCGGTTTCCCTTGAAACCCAGGTCTTCAGCTCGCGCGCCCGGTCTGGAAATGGATTGATATCGAAGGCGGGTGAGAGCCGCCAGAGACCGCCCTGCGCATGGAGGAAACCGTGGTTATGCAGATGGTCGTCCACATTCGTGATGAGAATCGAATACGCCATGCGTCGCCAAAGTTCCTCGATGTCCGCCTGCGCAGCAGCCCCGTTCACGCGCAGAGCATCCACGATTTCCGTGTAGCTGTGCTCCTCGGCGCCCGCGGCCTCGACCCCGAGAAGGGTGGCAGCGGACACATACATCAGACGCTTACCGTCGAGCGTGCGGTCAAACCGGCGGACCAAAGCCACCGGTATGCCGTCACTGTCCACCAGGCGCGCGGAGGCCACGTTCAGTCCGGCCTCCTTCGCCAAGGTCATCGCCAGGACTTCACCTTTGGTGACCGCTCGCTCGTCCTGGACACTCGGGAATTTTCCAATCGCCAGCATGCCATCTTCGTCGACCACGGTGCACTTGGGGCGCAACCCGCCCAATGAGGTGCCGCGACCGCGCAGGTAAGCGAGATCGGCGGCCGTCTCCGTCTCGGTTTCCACGGCACGGGATGCGCTCATCAGATGTCGCAACTCCATTAGCGGCGGAGCCGTGCGTCGATCCGGTTCGGACGCCCGCTGAAAGACGCCGTTCTCATCGCGAAAACGAAGCGCGCCCACTCGACTGCCGTCGTCGACGGCCAGAAGAAAATCAACAGCGTTGAGCTGAGGGCGGCCGGCGTCGGTCCCGGCGCGCTTGGCGTTCTGGCGGCGTTTGGCGTGATCGCGCAGGATCACGCGACGTCCCCAGCCATCCGGTTCGGTGTCCGCGATGGCGGCGTGGAATACGGAGCCCTGCGCCGCCTTGCGGTGGAACTGCAAGCCGCCGACGAGCGACAGGTTCGGCTCGAGCGCAAAGCGATCCGGCGCCGCCAGCCAAGTTTCGCTGTAAGCGAACGCCGCATGCTCCCGCGCGCCGGTCTGATCGAAATGCAGGGTGCCGACGTGGCGACCTTCGTCACCGAGGTAAACCTGGAGCGTGCGTTTCATAACGCCGTGGGCGACCGCTTCACCCGGACGCGCTTCGGCAAGCGGGCTTCGTCCAGTTGCAGACCAACGTCATCTCGCTTGGGGTCAATGACGTCGCCCAAGGCGGTGCCGAAACCCAGGACGAAGAGTGCCATGGCGTAAGCGCCCATGGCCACCGTTGGGTCGCCCTTTTCCAAGCGGCGATAGGTGTTTGTGGCCACGCCCATCCGCTCGACCATCATGGCGATGGTGAAGTGCCGTTTCCGTCGAGCCGTTGCCAAATCCTGCCCGAGTTTTGACAGGGCGCGGCGGGTCTGCGGCGGCATGACATCATGAACGGAGGAGCGCATGTGGTACTAGCCATACATGAATACTAAGCCCGCCGAAGTGTCAATAGATGGACAATTAGGCGGCCACCCCATGCGAGCGAAACGCACAGACCAAGAGCTCCGGGAGATGGATTTTCGGCGCTATGGGCCCGACGAGATCGTTGCGAAGAAGCGGATGCGGTCACGCCCCACCCATAGAGCACCAAGACGAGAGTGTACGTATGTACACTTTGAGTCTTGCCACAACGCTGCCGGCCGACTCGGGTTCGCTGATGCGCACCCACTGTTTTCGAATTTCTCGCGGCCTGCCATTGGAGCTGCGTTGGGGAAGCACGCGGTGGCGCATCTTGCTCGATTTCTATGGAAAGCAGGGCCAGAGGGCGGCGCTGCTGGCAAAATGCCTCACCGACGGTCGAACGGAGGAATTCGGCGTCGATGGGCGCGAGTCGTGGGTACTCAACGCAGTCAGGAACGGAGTGTACGTCCGTGAGGGCACGATCGCCTTCGAACTTCTGGACCAAATGCAGAGGGTGGGGGCTGCTGAGAAGGTGAACCCGTCAGGACTGCCGACGTAACGTCCCGGCCATCGTGGGGATAATCCCCCGTCGTTGCGCGAGCCAGCGATCAAGCTGCACCACGTTTATCCCGCTGCAGGTAAGACCAGCCCAACTGGTCTTATCTGCACCAAAGTAAACCAACGCTCCCAGTGCTCACGAAGCCCGCAATGTTGGCGCCCGCGTACTTGGCTGCAACTCCCGCAGCCCTCCGGTCCGATAAGCCGCGTTCGCTCGTGAAGGGCGCCGCACGTCTGGAACGCTCTGCGTGTATTGAGCACCAACGCTGACCCGGCTGGGCCAAGGCGTCCCCCCCCGCTGCGGCGTCAAGTTGGTTGGTTGCCAAACGTCAGGACTCATTTTGGTTGCGGAGGCGGGCGACCACCGAAGACACGATTTCTTCGACGCGCACGTAGCTTTCGTCTGCCAGAATCGCGCCGACATACCCAAGCTTTCGCTGGATGCACTCGAGCAGTACGAGGTCGGCCGGGGTATTCGCGTAAAAATAGACGACTGTGTACTCGGACGAGTTTTGGCCAATGCGGTGCCCGCGGGCGCTCGCCTGCTCAAGCTCTGCGGGGACCCAAGTGAGCTCCAGCATAGCCGCGGAATTAGCCCGCGTCAGCGAGATCGACTCTCCCGCCGCGCCGACCGTCCCAACGAAGGCGTCGCAATCACCTCTTTGGAACGCGGCTACTGCCGCGTTTCGGTCCCCCGGCGATGTCTCGCCGGTTATGCAGGCGACCCGAAGGCCGCGCGCCTCGAGACGCGCGCTGAACCGTGCGACGACGTCGACGTGCCAGGCGAAGACCAAGGTGCGCTCGCCCCGCGCGTGGCGTTGGACGACGTAAGCTTCCACGGTCGGTGAAGCGGCTTTCGCCATGCCAAAGAGCCGAAGCGCCTCGCGGAATAGCGTCAGACGCACGAGTGGCTTCGATTCGTCGACGCCCGCCATTTCGTAGAGCTTCTCGTAGGCTTCGCGGAGCAACGCCTGTGTTTCGTCGGAATCCTCAAAATCGACCTGCATGCACCGGGTCGTCACGGGCGGGAGTTCCTTCAGGACTTCAGCTTTGGTCCGCCGCAGCATGCACGTCGACAGCCGGGACCGCGCGATATCCACCAGAGTCGAGGAGCCTACCGTCTTCCATTCCTCAGCCATTCGGGTCAGTTCATCGAGCGCGCCTGGCGAGAGTAGCGCGAGAAGGGACAGAACTTCCCGCGGGTGGTTGCGGACCGGCGTGCCGGTCATGAGCAATACCCGCTTGGAATTGCGAGCGATTGCCGCAACTCCCCGAGAGCGTCCCGCCTTGGGGTTTTTCGCGCGATGCCCCTCGTCAATCACGAGTTGGTCTGGTGACCACGCGGCTACCGTGTAAGCGGATTCGCTGATGACATTGCGCACCCGTTCGAGCCTGTCTCCACGCCGGTGGATGAGTTGCTCGTAGTTGATAAGCACCCAACGGGTGTTTGTCGGAATTTGGTTAATCGTGCCGCTACGGACTTCGAACACGGCGCCCCCTGCGCTCCACCGGGATATTTCAGTGCGCCAGTGCTCGAGAGCGCTCAGAGGAGCGACGACCACGACACGGGAGCAGGCAATGGACTCACAAAACGCTATCGCCGAGACCGTCTTGCCGAGACCCATTTCGTCCGCCAAGAGCGCGCCAAGGCCGACCCGGCCGAGGTATTCGACCGCCGCCCTTTGGTGCGCGTTCAGGGTCTGCCCACCGACCCGCTGCAGCCATCTTGGCACCCGGGTGCAGTCCTGCTCGGGCGCGACAACACCGCCATTCGTCCCGAACTCCAACGGAATTCCGGCGGCGCGGATCCGCGGTTCGGCATCAACCCACTTAGCCAGAGTAACGACCACGGGCTGCGCGCCGCATCCAGCCAGACGCAGGATGCCCGCCACGAGGAGGTGCCGCGGATCGTTTCGTGGGTCCATCTGGACGACGGCAACCGAAGCTCCGACGCGGACATTCACGGGCACCGGCGCTCCAAGGGCCCATGGCTCGGTCAACAGTGCAGCGAACTTTGGGGCGTCACCAGTTTGCACGATGTAGCTCGACCGCACTCCGTCCCGTCCAGAGGTGCGCTCCCAGAATCCCGGTACGCAAACCGCCGCGCAGCTTTTCGCCAAGGGCTGGCCAATGGCAAGTGTGCCACACGCCGACACCCAGACCGCAAAACGCGGAGGCGAACTGTCACGAATCACCGTCAGACCCTTTTGGGCTTTACCGACTTTCTCGTTGGCCAGGAAGCGGCGGAGGCGGTCGGCGTCGGGGAACTCCCACTCCTTGGTGTCCGGCCTGAATTCCGCACGGCAACGGCGAGCCTCGTTCTTGAGCGTGTGGAAGGAATAGTCGTCGAGGCCGCCGGACCATGAGACCCTGTTGCCGCACACGCGCATATAGGGGCCGAAAGGGGCGCCCCGACGGCAGGTCCGCCACGAATAGTGATCGTTGGCAGGGGCCGCCTTCTTGGAAAGAAGGGACGCGATTCGGCGCTCGGTAACAGGGGAAGGCTCAGGGTTCATCCCTGGCCTAAGGGCCGGTTCGGCCTGGAAGCAAGTGGCTTCCCTGCAAGTCTGTCCCTGGGCGGGGTCGGTGGCTGTGTTACCGGGCGAGCGGAGAACTGCGGCCGTATCCGTATTGTTCGAATCCCGCGCGGGTGCTGAGTCTGAGGAGGGCATGATGCTCCATCCCCAGTTCGCGTGACGGCCCGTCGGGGCAATCCACCCGCGGTCTCCCAGCGGGTGCTTTTGCGAAACTTGAGGATGGCATCATGCCACGATTATCGTTCCAAACCGACGCTAAGGCAATCACGACTTTGCGCCGCGTGAACTGAGAGGGTAATTGCGAAGCGCCCAGACCTCGGCGGCGGCGCAATTCAAGATGCAGGACACCTATTGGCGCTCTCGCTTCTCAGATGTGGTGGTCGTCACACGAAATGGTCACGCAGTTCGCTGCGTCCGAAATTCCTGCTGCATGATTCGACACAGAACCTACCGTGCAATGAGACCTAGGCCAGGGCAGGAGAGGGTAGTGGGCCGGGTTGATCGCTTCGTGGCCTGTGCCGGTGAGCCGAAACGCCGGGAACCGTGCACCCTGCGCCGGATGCGAACGGTGCATCTGCTCATTGGCGAAAAGGGTCGCGAACTCGCTCCAGTTTGGTGTCCAGGCCAACTCGTCCTCCGCTCGCCCGTAACCCTGAGCGGCCGCTGTTTCGAGCCACCGCCGCCATTCCGGGTCGTTGGCGTAAATTTGAGAGCAAAACCGTACTGCGCGCACGACGCAAAGTTGCCGGCCAGATATTGGACTATGGGGCTATACAGTTGGTTGCCACTGCTGCCGCTCGCAATTCTCGAGCTACGCCAAGCGCGCAGTTAACCCGACGGACGCTGCTGCCAGAGTTTGATGCCTGTCGTAAGTGACGATTTCCGTGAATCCGTGGTGCAGCGCGGTCACGAGGTGGAGACAGTCTGCGGAACGCAGGAATACCGATTCTGGCAAGGTCGCATATGTTTTGGCGGCAGCCTCAATTATTGCTGGGTCGAGGGCGAGCCACGTCCAAAAGCCGCTGACGTCGTCGTTGCCGAACTGTCGAATTGCCGTCTGGAACTGCGCGGGGGTCCACTTTTTCTCGCGCAGTTGGCGGTGAAAGACTCCCATCAACTCCACGCGACCGAGTTCCGAGATGAATACCTGATCCTCCGCCTCAAGTTTCGTCCGCACAACGAGCGAGTCCTTCTCGGGAACGTAGAGCTTGGCGGCGGCAGATGTATCACAGAAGATCATGGCTCAACGGTCGCCACGAACTTCATCCAAAGCGGCCTGGATATCTTCCGCAGGTGTTTGCGCCATCATGGCCTCATATTCCGGCAGAAGGATTCGCTTGCGAGAGAGAGGCCGCAGCAGGGATGGATTTGCCAACACGGCCACGAGCTCGCCTCGGTCTGTGATCGGGATCGGACGCTTCGACGCGCCCGCGCGGCGCACCGACGGACCGGTGTCGTCATGCAGTTGTTTAACGGTTAGAACAACAGCTTTTGCCATAAGTGTAAGAGAGTCACTTTCGCCGGCCTGTCAAGTGTCACAGAGTCACACTCCGGCCGGAGGTGCTGGCCGCTGGGCAGCAGCGAATGAAGTCGGATTTCCTGCGCGGTTCCCGCCGCCGGAACGTTGCGGCGCCCGTTTCTCGCCCTCCTTCCCAAAGTACCGGGACGACGGATGGCGGACCCGCCTGGGCCGCTCGCACGGCGAGGCGGTCCGAATCGAGGACCTCGTACGCGTTGCGCCGGCGGTGACAGACCTCTTGGCCGAGTCGGCCCGGCGTTCGACGCCGCGCCAAATAAGGAAGTGACCATGCCTGCCCGCGGCCGCGAAGAGTGAGCCGAAAGGCGGGAAACGCGGCAGTCGCAACCGTAGAGAATCAGGCAAACGAGAGGCGTTGCCGAACGCATGGCATCCGTTCATACCCATCGAATGTCGCCTGAACTCTCGAACCTTTCCGCGCCGATGAAACGGTGGGAGAGGGTTTGGGGACTCCCCGGCCTCACCGAGTCGGTCTCGCTTGCCTTCTCGGAACGAATGACCCGGTCGGCCGGCCGTGCTCGGCCGAGCTTGGGCCGGATCACCCTCGCCGCTCGGCTCACGAAACTGCCGCGACCGGTGCTTCTCAAGGCGCTCTGTCACGAGTTCGCTCACGTAGCGGCGTTTCGGCTGCACGGCAGAAGGGCCAAGCCGCATGGTCCGGAATGGCGTTCGCTGGTTGAGCAAGCTGGCTACGTCGCATCGACGAGACTCCTCGTAGCTTCAGCGCCTCGGCCGCCAAAGATCGGCGCCCGTCGGCGCGTCGCGTGTTTCTGCCCGGTCTGTGGCGCCAAATGCCGGGTCGCTCGATCTTCGGTGCAGCACCACTGCCGTGAATGCTTCGCCGAAGGAGCGATTGTACCTCTACAACAAGTATCCTAACCGCGGCTGTTCCGTTGAAGACCTGCCCATTCTGTTGCCCTGATCCAAGTCGCGTATTCGTCGAGTCGGCGCAGTATATCGGATTGTGGGACGCGTTTCCGGTGACGCCTGGGCATGCGTTGGTGATTCCACGCCGCCACGTGGCTGACTGGTTTCATGCAGAAAGAGACGAGCAGATCGCGCTGTTAGCGGGGATAGAACAAGCGAAGGCCGCGATTCTGAAGAACTTCGCTCCAGCTGGGTTCAACGTCGGCATCAATGTTGGCGCGGCCGCCGGGCAAACCGTGCCGCACCTTCACGTGCATGTCATCCCGCGGTATGAAGGAGACGTGCCCGATGCGACGGGGGGAATCCGAAACGTGATTCCCAATAAAGGGAACTACTTGAGGACCCTGACCCTCGGCACCGAATACCTGGCATCTGCTCCACATCCGCGCGCTCTGATCAGCGGCGAGACCGATCCGCTCCTTCCCCACCTGCTGGCGCATCTCGATCGCGCGACCGCGGCAGACATCTGTGTCGCGTTCGTTCAACTCAGCGGCCTTCGGCTAACGCAGGCGCGTTTGCAGGACTTCCTTTCTCGCGGCGGTCGGCTGCGACTCCTCACCGGCGACTATCTCGACATCACCGACCCTCAGGCCTTGCACTCCTTGCTCGACCTCGAAGGAAAGATTGAGCTTCGGATCTTCGAAACCAAGGGGGTGAGTTTTCATCCCAAGAGCTACCTACTGCATCTGCTGGACGGGAGTTCCGTCGCCCTCGTGGGCAGTTCAAACCTGACTGGATCGGCGTTGCAGTCGGGTATCGAGTGGAACTTTCGCGCGGTCACTTCGGCAAACCCGACCGCGATCCGAGACGTCCAGGCGGCGTTCGACCAGCTGTTCACGCATCCATCTACCCAGGCGCTGTCCGTGGCGTGGATCAAGAGTTACGCGGCTCGTCGACAGGCGCCCCAGCGCGCCGAAATAGCCGTGCCCGTAGATCCTCTTCCTGAAGTGCCGGAGCCACATCGGATCCAACAGGAAGCCTTGCAGGCACTCGAAACGACGCGCATGAGCGGGAACTCTGCGGGCCTGGTGGTCCTCGCCACCGGCCTCGGGAAGACCTGGCTAAGCGCATTCGATAGCAACCGCCCCGGATTTGAGCGCGTGCTCTTTGTTGCTCACCGAGAAGAGATCCTAAGCCAGGCAGTCGCGACCTTCCGCCGAATTCGGCCGAACGCAGTGCTTGGACGGTATACCGGCACAGAGAAGCTGCCGGAAGCGGATGTACTCTTCGGGTCGATCCAGACCCTCGGGAGTTTGCGGCACCTGCGTACCTTTGAACCGGATCGATTCGACTACATCATTGTCGACGAATTTCACCACGCCGCGGCCACGACGTATCGAAATCTGATCGCCCATTTCACACCCAAGTTCATGCTCGGGCTCACGGCGACTCCAGAGCGCACGGACGGCGGCGATCTCTTGGCGCTCTGCCAAGAAAACCAGGTCTACAGCTGTGACCTGGTCCGCGGCATACGAGAGGAACTTCTGTGCCCGTTCCACTATTACGGGGTACCAGATGAGGTCGACTATCGAAACATCCCCTGGCGGAACAATCGATTCGATGAGGAGGCGTTGACGACTGCCGTTGCGACGCAGAAGCGCGCGCAGAATGCGCTAGAGCAATACCGCACGCGAGCGGGGAAGCGTACCTTGGCATTCTGCGTATCCCAGCGTCACGCCGACTTCATGGCGGAGTTCTTCGGGACGAACGGTCTGCGAGCAGTTGCTGTTCACTCCGGTCCCGCTTCCGCACCCCGCTCGGCGTCGCTGGAAGCAATGGCGTCCGGGGCCCTCGACGTGATCTTCGCCGTCGATCTCTTCAATGAGGGAATCGATCTCCCGGCGATTGATACGGTCATGATGCTTCGCCCGACTGAATCGGCGATTCTCTGGATGCAGCAATTCGGCCGAGGGCTGCGAAAATCCGAAAACAAGCCGTACCTCACCGTCATAGACTACATCGGTAATCACCGGATCTTCCTCAACAAACCGCGCACCCTCCTGGGCCTGCCACCCGGAGACCAGTGCATCGATCGTGCACTGAACCTGCTATTCGCCGGTGAGTTCCAGCTGCCTCCCGGATGCGAAGTCACCTACGAGCTCAAGGCTGTCGAGGTGCTGCGGTCCCTGCTTCGCAGATCTCCCGACGCGGAACGGGCCTACTACATGGACTTCCGTGAACGCCACGGCCAACGCCCGACAGCGTCGGAGGCGTATCACGACGGTTATAATCCGCGATCGGTGCGACGTGCCCACGGCTCGTGGTTCCAGTTCGTCGAGGAGATGGGCGATCTCTCCACCACCGAGCGCGATGTACTCAGAAATCATCGTGCGTTCTTCGACCAACTCGAGATCACGCCGATGACGAAGAGCTTCAAGATGCTCACGCTACTTGCCATGTTGAATCGGGATGCGTTCCCGGGGGCAATGCGGGTCGAAGATCTGGCTGACGCCTTTGCCCAGTTGGCCGGACGCTCAGCGGTGTTCGCGCGCGAAATCGGAGGGCAGCGGACAGACCGCCATGAACTGATCCGTCTTCTCGAAACTAATCCCATCGATGCGTGGACCGGCGGGCGCGGAACTGGCGATCACTCCTATTTCTCCTACGAGCAAGGAGTCTTCGCATTTCGCGCGAGTGTTCCGCCGGGTTGGCGAGAACCATTTCAAGCGCTCGCGCGCGAAATCGTCGAGTGGCGCCTAGCCGAGTACCTTGCACGTTCTGATGGGCAGGGGGACACCGGAAAATTCTCCTGTAAAGTGTCGCACAGCGACGGGCGCCCCATTCTCTTCCTCGATCGCTTGTCCAATCCGAGCATTCCGTCGGGTTGGACCACTGTCGAAGCCGAAGGCGAGCGATTCGAAGCCAACTTCGTCAAGATCGCTGTGAATGTGCTGCGGCGCGTCGGCGACGAAACAAACATGCTCGGAGATCTGCTCAAGAAATGGTTCGGTCCCGATGCAGGCTTACCAGGCACCTCGCACCGGGTAGTTTTCGAGCAGGGCGTCGACACGCTGGTCATGGCCCCTGAGCGCCGAATTACCGCTTCAGCAAAACCGCTCGAGCTCTGGCAGACGTACATGCGCGAGGAGATTCCTCCGCTGTTCGGCCTGGCGTTTTCTCAGGCGATCTGGAACGCCGGGTTTATCGCCGTCCGCCAGCACATCTTCCTGTTGGTAACGCTGGAAAAAGAGGACCTCCTCGAGGGCCACCGCTACCATGACCACTTCCTCTCTCCCAATCGGTTCGAATGGCAAAGTCAGAATCGAACCACCCAGCAGTCGAAGCACGGCCAGATGCTGAAGCCTCACCAGGACCTCGAGATTCCCGTTCACCTGTTCGTTCGTCGTGCCAAGAAGAACAACGGCAAGCCGGCGCCATTCTACTACTGCGGGGATGTGAGCTTCATCTCCTGGCGTGGCGAAAAGCCGATTACGATTGAATGGCAATTACCGGAGCCAGTGCCTGGACGCCTGCAATCGCTGCTTCTGCTGCCAGGTGCGTGAGCGGTGACCTGCTCCCGACGCGGTTGGCGATGGAGCCGACGGGCCGCGGCAGCATCGTCCGAGTGTACCGCGACGACGGATGGCGAACCCGCGTTGCCCGACCCGACGGCGAGGCGGTCCGAATGGAAGACCTCTTGCGCGTGGCGTCGGGCCGCGGGCGCGCAGCGGCGCTTCCTTATTCGGCGCGGCGAACACCGGGGCCCGACTCGGCCAAGAGGTCGGTCACGGCCGGCGTAAGGCGGGGTACAGGGCACCGCGGTAGGAGCACACAGGTGCTGCCATATAGAAGAGCTTATGGTTACGGCGAAGGTAAATAACGCGTCGAACAAATGATCTCGTCGGCGAATGACTGGTGTAAATTCCGCAAGGTCCGGCGCTATGCCACGGGCATTACATCTTGATCGGTCAAAGAAAAAGCCACCACGTGTTTTTCGAGGCGTTTTTCCATTCATCATGTCCCGGCAAGGAGCTATTTTGGCGATTACCCCCCTCCACACATGACGTATCGTGAAATCTGTTCGTACATGGAATCGCTCGGCCCCTACATGACCGACGTTGTCGGCAAGAGCTTGAGAGAAATACATGCCGTTCGGGCTGGACGGAAATCCCAAGGGCATCTCTTTTTGCTAAAGTCTCGAACCTACGCTGCTGCGATTGCGCGGAGACGTCTCGACAAGGAGTTTGACCGATCCCGCGAGCTAAAAGGCTTTCTAGTCTACACCGAAGATATCAAGACGGGCGCACAGACACGTTACCCTGTCGCGGTCGACCCCCAATCGGGCGTTGTGCGTCAACTCAATGCTGACCGGTTTGGGCTACTCGAAGATGTTGAGCCCTGCCTGCACAAACGGACTGCGGACGGGGCGTTCTTGCGTTGGGACGAGGCTGCGAAGTTGCACCGTGTATGGGCGGAGCCTGGAAGTTCTGACATTGCGAGAGCTGACCCAGCCCAGAGCACCTATGGTTCGATTGCCGGCGGGGGCAGGCGCGTCGGACAAGACGCCTTCCGCGAGGCTGTGCTGAAGTTATGGAATGGCCGCTGTGCAATCACCGGGTGCACATCGCTAGCTGTCCTGAGGGCTTCGCATATTCTGCGGTGGCATGCAGGCACAACCGATCAGCGCAACGATGCTCACAACGGCATACTCTTAGCCGCGCACTTCGATTCATTGTTCGAAGCAGGCCTTATCAGTTTTCGTGACGACGGCAGGATACTGATATCGCCGAAGCTCTCCGCGGCGGATCGATCAGCATTGGGCGTGCACGCGCAGCAGATTACCTTTCATCCCGGAGCGGATGCCTAGATATCTGGCATGGCACAGAAGCGATCACGGCTTCTGAGCGGCTTACGCTTTTGATTATACCACATTACCTCTGGCCTGAGACTGGAAGCCGCGAGGAGCAGCACAGTTTTATTCACGAAGCCGTGCCATCGGATTGCCCAGCCCGGACCATCGCGGAACTCACGACGGTCCGAATCTCCACGACCAGCACCGAACAGTGCATCGAAAGACTGACGGCGCGCGATCACCGCCTGCTCGGTAGTCCCGAAGGTTGGTCCAGCAGGGTGGGGCGTCGATTATGGATCCAACCAACCCGCACCATGGCCGGCCGCCGCCCACTCAGTCCCGAAGAAGAACGTCAGTTTCTCCGCGTCGTTCGCGAACTCCCGCCGCGCGACCGGGCGCTCATCACGGCCCAGTGGCTGACGGGATTCCGGATTTCGGAAATCCTGTCGCTCACCGTCGGCTCCGTCCTCCGCGACGAAACGGTCGTCGGCAAGGTCGGTATCGCGCCGCGGCACATGAAGGGAAAGCGTGGCACCACGCGCTGGGTGCCGTTGCTGCCGGAACTGCGCCGCGCGCTGGCATGTTGGATCGGGCACATGCGCCGACGTTGGGTCCTGACACCGGACCTGCCGCTGTTCTTGTCCCGTGAGGACAACCCGGACGGGACGGCACGTGCGCTCTCGCGGCACTCCGCGCGGCGGATTGTGCATGACGCGTTTGCTCGCGCCGGGATCGTGAATGATGGCCGGCTGGGCACACACACGCTGCGGAAAACCTGGGCGCGGAACGTCTATCGGAACAGCGGGAACGACATCATGGTTTTGCGCGCCGCGCTCCACCACTGCGACGTGTCCATCACCCAGAAGTACCTGGAAACGGACGAGGATGTAGTCGAGGCAGCGATCCGGAGGTGCGATTTCACGAGAGGTCCAAGACAAAGTCGCCGTGCTGCTTGAGGACGAGAAGCCAGTGTCGTGGACGGAGAGGTATGATTCAGTCGATGGCTTGTTAGTCCCAGCCGGGGAGTGCGATAGCGACTGTCGCGCATCCGAATGGCCTCAGCTGTGTTCACTCTAGGTGTCCGCAGATTGTGTGGCGGCACGCTACTACACAGCCGAATTGTGCCTACTCGTCAGTGATCAATGTACAATGAGATTGCTGATACCACTGCGCGGTGGTTTCATGCGGTTCCCCTCGCGGTGAGGGGCACTCCTTCATGACGATGAACCCAGCCGTCTCTACCCTCCTGCGAAGGCTCGCCACACTGCTCGTCGGTTCCTCCGTTGCTGCCCAATCCCAAGCTGCCGTCCAGCGCGCCGATGCGGGCCCCGTATTCACGGACGATAATTCACCGGGCGAAGTGCGAACGCAGGTGCGCGCCAGCAAGCTGGTGTTTGGCACCGTTCGCGCTGGGATGAACCAACTGGCGGCGCACAGATCGCACTCGTCGCACCGTTCTCATTCGTCTCACTACTCCGGCGCATCGTCCGGCGGCTACACCGCGCCTCGGGCCACCGCTCCAGCGGCCCAGCCGCGTCCGCCAAAGGCAGAGCAGACGCAAAGTACGGCCCGCACACTCTCGCCTGCGGCATCCGGTTTGGCGAGCACTCCGCCGCCGAGCGCGGCCAGCTCCGCCACTGTTTCAGGAGGCTCCCCTGTGAGGCAACCGGCAGCTGTGGTGGCAGGCTTCGTGGGCGACGACGCGTTGAAATCAGAAGTCCTGCGCAAGTTACCCCGCATCCGGAGCCGGTGGCCTAAACAGGTGAAACTCACCAAGGACGTCCGTTTCACGCTCTACGAGGGAGAGCGCCCAGTTGGTATCGTGGGGATGAAAGCGGGGGCCCCGCTCACTTTGCTGAACGTGAAAGTCGAACACGCGATCGTGCAGGTTCAGAACTCAGAGTCGCCGCTGCCTGTGCTGAACACGGATCTCATCGAGCAACTCGGAGGCCATGCCGCGGTGCTTGCCCTGCCAGACGATGGGGTGGCGTCGGGCCAAGGTTCCAAGGCGACGGAGAAGCGATGACCAGCGCCGACACAACGGCAGAGGTCGCGATCCCGGTCGACACGCGCATCTACACGGAGAATGCGGTGCTGAAGTCGGCACACCGGTTCACAAGTAGGTACTTCGTGCGGTTGGAGTCATCCGAGGGCCACATTGTCGTTCACCTTTGTCCGAAGTTGAAAGGTGACGATCTCGAACACGGTGTGGGCGAATTTCTGAATGATCTCCTCGAACAACGCCTCCGTGATATCGTCGCTGCCGAGACCTCAGGCATCCGCGACCTTATCATGGCTCATGCGTTGTCACGAACCAACCTGATCCGCCCGGATCTTGAGGATGGCGAGCCATTCACGAGTGCCGATGGGACATGTCCCGCGGAGCGATCAAGGGCGGCGGTTCCGCAACCCACAGCAGAGCCATCCCAGTATGCGCGAGCAAAATGACGGGATTCGAGTTCTTCAAGCCACGTAGGTTCTTTGGGGAACAGAACGGCTACACCCTGCTCCCGTTTCGCTTCCTTCGCCTCGATACGGGACGATCCGTTGTCACGAATTTGGCAGGCCAGCATCTCGTGATCCCGTCCTCGAGAATTGAGAAACTCGTGGCGCGTCAGATCCTCCCTGACGACCCGTTGCTCGAGGACTTGGAAGCAGCGCACATTGTCTCTCGCGGAAGCATCGATACTCACGTCGAGCTACTCGCGGCGCAGATTCGAACACGACATTCGCGGCTGCCTGACTTAGCGGCATTGCACATGTTCGTGGTCACTTTGCGGTGTAATCACTCGTGCGGGTATTGCCAGGTCTCCCGGGTATCGGAAGATCGGGCAGCGTACGACATGTCGCCGGAGACGGCGGACAAAGCGGTTGATTTGATGCTCTCGGGTCCAGCCAGGCAGCTGAAGGTTGAGTTTCAGGGCGGGGAGTCTCTGCTCAATTTTCCTCTGATTCAGCGGATCGTCCGGCGAACTAAGGACAGGGCTGAACGCCGTGAGGTGGGTTTCGTCATCGCGACGAATCTCACGTTGATAACAGATGAGATGCTCGAGTTCTGCGCCGAGCACAATGTGTCCATCTCGACCTCGATCGATGGGCCATCGGCATTGCACAACCGCAACCGTCCTTGTTCTGGTCTCGATTCGCATGCGCGAACCGTCGCAGCGATCGACAGGTGTCGGGCCCGTTTGGGAGCCGACAGCGTCAACGCGTTGATGACCTGCTCCGCAGCCAGCCTCGAGCAACCGGAGGCCATCATAGACGAATACAGAGCACTCAGCTTCCACGAGGTGTTCCTGCGTGAGCTGAGCCCCTACGGCTTCGCCGCCCGCTCCGCCTCATCGTTGGGCTACCGCACCGACCAGTTCCTGAAGTTCTACGAGCGTGGCCTCCGCTACATTTTGGACCTGAATCGCCAAGGGATCGACTTCCGTGAGGTGCTCGCGTCAATCGTGCTCACTCGGATGCTCACGTCCACCAGCACGGGGTACGTGGATCTGCAGTCCCCAACCGGCGCAGCCTTTGGCGCTTTGGTCTACAACTACGACGGCAGTGTGTACGCCTCTGACGAAGGGCGAATGCTCGCCGAGATGGGCGATCAGACGTTCCGGCTTGGCAACGTGCATGCGCACACCTTCGAACAAATCTACTCCGAGAGCCCGATCATTGATATCGCGTACCGCACCATGACGGAAGGGCAGCCCGGGTGCAGCGAGTGCGCCTTTCAGAGCTGGTGTGGCAGCGATCCAGTTCGTCACCACGCAGTTCAAGGCGACGTGCTCGGACACCGGCCCACAAGCGACTTCTGCCGAAAGCACATGGGCGTGATGAAACTTCTGGTCCGAATCCTCGAGGATGAGCCGGACAATGC
The DNA here is from genome assembly GCA_023457715.1 of Verrucomicrobiota bacterium. Classification (GTDB taxonomy): domain Bacteria; phylum Verrucomicrobiota; class Verrucomicrobiia; order Opitutales; family Opitutaceae; genus ER46. The sequence goes on along the minus strand of JAEWKR010000156.1, from coordinate 5,513 downwards.
ACGGATACTACGATCATGGGCGAAATGACCCTCAGAGGTAAGGTGACGTGTCGTTTGGGACCGGGGGTCCACATGCTGCTGCTCGATCGGCAGGTTGGCCCCTGCGAGTTCGTAGTCAGGAGCATAGCGGCTGACGGCGAGTTTCGGACGGTTCTCCAAGTTGGCGACGGTGGCAGCACGGGGGCGGCTTTGATCGCACCAAGCTCATTCGGGTATCTCGCGTCCGGCGACATTGTGCGTGTGGACTCGCGAGAACAGCGAATGGCGGTGATGTATCGGCGAAACTCTCGGCACAACACGCTGTTCGTGACAGAGCGATGCAACAGCCGCTGCCTGATGTGTTCGCAGCCCCCGCGGGATGTCGATGACAGGTACCTCGTTGATGAGCTCATCTCGATCCTGCCATGGATGAGCCGCGATACGCCTGAGCTGGGTGTCACGGGCGGCGAACCCACGTTACTTGATCAGCGGTTCATCGATCTGGTCAGAGCGACGGAGGTCAGCCTCCCGGCGACATCTCTGCACGTCCTGACGAACGGCAGACGATTGGCCTACCTGAGGTACGCGGAGCGTCTTGCCGAGACCCGGCACCACGACGTCATGCTGGGCATCCCTTTGTACGCCGACACAGCTTCGGCGCACGACCACGTCGTTCAAGCCCGGGGAGCATTCGACGAGACGCTGCGTGGAATTATGAACCTCGGGCGGGTCGGCCTCCCAGTTGAGATCCGAGTCGTGATCCACGGGCAGACGTTACCGCGACTTCCTGCGCTCGCACGGTACATTGCGCGGAATCTCCCTTTCGCAGCCCAGGTCTCGCTGATGGGGCTCGAGCTGATGGGCTTCGCTCGAACCAACTTCAAAGACCTGTGGGTCGACCCGGTCGACTATCAAGACGAACTCGAAACCGCTGTTTCGATTCTCGCTGACGCAGGATTGCGGGTGACGATCTTCAATCACCAACTCTGCGTTCTCCGGCCTTCCTTGCACCGGTTCGCCGCCCGTGCCATCTCGGATTGGAAGAACATGTACGTGCCAGAGTGTAGTTCCTGTTGCCTCCGCGACCAATGCGGTGGGTTCTTCAGTTCGTCGCTTCATCGCCACTCATCAAAAATCAAAGCTTTCGTCCACTCAGCATCATGAGAGCCTTCCACGCACTTCTTTGCTTATTTCTCTTTGCTGCCGGGGTCGGGAACGCATCAGGACAAGGCGTAGCGAGTCTACGCGCTCAGGACGGGTCCGTGATCAAGGGCCGCGTGCTTTCACAGAGCGACGACGACGTGACGGTAGAAAGCAGCCTTGGCCTTCTCACGATCAAAAAGAAAGATCTCACGCCGGAGAGCCGAGCGTCGCTCGAGTTGCCGGGCACAGACAATGTCGCTGAGCTGCGGCGGCGTCTGTTTGAGCAGGAGACGGTCATCGAGGCTTTGCGTGCCGAGAATCAGGCTCTTAGGGCGATGCTGTCCCAAGCTCCGCTGACGCCACATCAGGCGGTGAGCAGCGGCGCGGTTGCCCAGCAGCCCGGCGGCTACTGGTACAGCTCGACTGGGAAGCGCCACAATTCGTCGTGTAGATACTTTGGAGTGGGGAACGGTCGACCGTGCAGTCAGCAAGAAGGCATCGCATGCAAAATCTGCGGCGGCTGATTCTTTTTTTTGCCGCAATCTTCGCGGCGACGTCAGCTCATGCCGGAGGGCTGCGGATTACCACTTGGAATCTGCACTGGTTTCCCAGCGGCATTGCGAACCGCAGAAACCTGGACCATGAGCAGACTCGGATTGCCGCGGCGGCCGAGGTGATTCGGAAACTCGACCCTGACATTCTCGTCCTGCAGGAAGTTCGAGACGAAGTCGCGGCCGGGGCGCTGCTGAATGCAGTTGCCCAGGGTGCCTACCACATCGCGATCGTGTCCCGGTTCAGGGAGGGCGGTGGTATAGGATGGCAACAGCTGGTGATCGCGGCGAAACGGCCTGCCGCCGTTGCGTTCGCAGAGCCGTGGAAGGGCGCAAACCGAGTGGATCCACCGCGAGGTTTCGTCTACGCCGAGTTTGATTGGGACGGTCGCGGCATTTCGGTCTATGGAGTGCACCTCAAGAGCAATCTCGTTCGCGGTGGCGGAGAGAGAGAACGGCAACTCAACATTCTCAAGAGGGAACTCGCTGCAGACCAGTTGCTCACCCACACGAAGGACATGGCATTGCGGATCAAAGGTGGAGCAGCGATCGTCATCGTCGCTGGTGATTTCAACACGACGCCGGACTCGGCGCAGTTCGCGAGCGAGGGCACGCTCTCGAAGTTTTCTCGGGCAGGTTTTGATAATCCGCTTCTCGGGCTGCCGGCCTCCGAAAGAGCCACGATCCGGGGTGGCAGTGGATACTCCCCCGCAACGTTCGATTTCGTGTTGGTGCGGGGCACAGCGGTCGAGGGCGTCTTTCGAACCGAAAGCAGCGTTTCGGATCACATGCCGGTCACACTGATTGTGCGTCAGGAGTAGAGGGCGGTTCGGGGGTTCAGCAAGCGTTGGACACGTGGGCCAAGGACTCCGCTGAGCGCGCTTCTACATAGTTCGGTGCATTCGCTCCTGGCGAAGGCGGCCGAAAGGGGAGGGGCTATTTTGCGCCCCGCTGGTGCGCTGGTGCGGCAGCTCTCGTGTCAGCTGAGTGCCCAGCCGAGTGAAGCCGCCAAGCTCTTGGGCACTGGTCTGAAAGGATCCAGACCCTCGCGCAAACGCGCTTCGAAGGTCGCCGTCAAGCGCCCGAAGAACTGGACCTTCTGCTCCAGCGGCAGGCCACGAGTCTGCTCATCAAGCGCCTTCCATACCGGGGTGGGATTTGGTTGGTCTGCTGATTTGGACGCGTTCTCCTTCCGTTTGGGTTTCTTGCTGCACGTCGACTGAGCCGCTTTCAGGGCCATGACTTTCTGCTGCAGGACGGGCCCAAGATGAGATCCGTTTGCCGTGCGAATGGCTTCGCTCAAAACCGAGCAACGATGTGAAGGAGGCAGCTGCGAGAGCCTGACCAGCGCACTTATGCTCTGCGGCGGCTCCGTTTTCGTCCTTCCCTCCTGAAGGTCCAAGGCCATTTCGAGATAGGTGTTCGCAGCCTGGATGTACATCCGCGCCTTACGTGGTGACGGAGCCCCCGAATAGGTTCGAACGTAACGTCCGAGGAACTCATCGCGCGTCCTGGCGTGCCAGGGCGCTTCGGTAAACTTGCCGCTCTGCGAGACCAAACCGAGCACGCGATAGAATACGAAAAACGTGTCCGTCATGCGGTCGAGCTCAGCGGCGCCTTTGTCCAGCACCTGACTGGGCGTCCTTCCGTCAAGGTCGTCCGGCGAAAGGCTACCCTCAGGTGTTTTAACGCCCTTCGGCACCCTGGCCAAACGCTGATGGGCGTCGCTGTCACAGAGGTACTGCTTGTACTGACTCACCGGAAGCGATCTGCCAGCGCAGATTGGCACCGTGGCTTCTGCGCTACTTGGAATCAGCTTCACGTCAGGTTCTGTATTTTTACAATTTCGGAAATCGTTTTCCGGTTGTCGATTTTTGGGAAGTGCGACCATGGCGGGTGTTGTTTGTCCATGTTAATAATCGGCCGTTTCTGCTACAAAACCAAGTAGATTCGCTTTTCGGTATTGGGCTGAAAAGGTGGCAAAAGGACACCGTACCGGAATCAGTGGTGACACAGGGCAGTGTTCACGAAAACCGTGTCACAGTCGGTCGCCGACCGGGCAAAACACAGAAACGCGTTTCTCCTCGGAAGAACCTAGAATCCGCCCCTGCCGTCAGGGAGCGATTAAGGGTCTCGAAAGCCCCTGAAGAAGGAGCGCCCACAGGCGATTGCGCCAAATTGTGTCCGTTCGAAAGCCCCTGCCGGAGGCTTGGAACGGCCGTTTTCAGCCCCAAGGGGCAGCCGTCGTTTCCGAAATGAGCCTCTCACAGAAGAGGGGCATGAAAGCTAGCGATCCTTCGAATCCCCTCTGGAAGAAACTTCATCGCTTCGCTTCCTGCCTCATCGGCAGAAGCGGACAAGAACTTGTCCTACCGGACGCGTGTGCAGCACCCTCGCAGTACCCTCCTGAATGGCTGGTGGCTGCTGCCGACGGCTCGGATCCACAATGGGTTCCGGCCAGCGGCCAAATCGAACAGGAACACCTGTGCGCTCACAAGCTATCCCTGACCTATTCCCGCGGCATCGTTGCTCCGGGCGAAATCCAGGTCCTTGCTGCCGAGGAGGGAATTCCCAGGATGATTCGGGTCGCAGACCTCGACCCAGAGTGCAGCACCGTCGTCGCGCGCAAAGTCGTGCTGCCGTCGTTTAACACGATCACGTCCGTCGCCTCGTCGCCGCTGGAAAGCGACTACTTCCAGCTAAAAGAGGAGGTGCGTCTCGATGCCGCAACGGGATACCTGTTGGGTGTCGCCGCGGGAAATGGGTCGTGCCCCCGCAAGGAAAGTCTTTCGGTGGCGGACGTTTGCGGCGACTTGGCCAAGGAAACGGAGAGATGCGTCCACAGGTTCTTTGTGGACCCATCGAAGCAGCCGACGATGCGTACTGTCAGTCGCATTGGCAAAATCGGCTCACCAGCCGTTGAGCACATCTGGTACTCGCAGGCCCTTGCACGCTTTATGGAAGATCAGGTCGGCCGTGGCGCGGAATCGAAGCACCTCCCGCCGACTTTCTGGGCCGCATCCCGCGCATTCCATCTCGTTCTTTTCGCCGGGCTAATGGCCACGGACGGATGCTTCTGGTACGACAAAGGAAAGCTTCAGATGTCGTATTCCACCTCGAGCCTGCGGCTCGCGCGGGAAATTCTGATTTTGTGCATGCTGCTCGAAGTGCGGGCGAACCTATCCGCCAACGATCATCGCACCAAGCGCACCCCCGGACTGCGCGAATATAGCGTGGTCTTTTCTCCGGGCACTTTCTGCCGGATTGCCCCGTTCATTGAGCTCCACAAGCCTAGCAAGCAGAACCTGCTGCTCGCTAACAATCGTGCTGCGCCCTTCCGCGATGGCGTGCCGTTTCCGCGGACGCTCGCCCCGGGCCTCGCCGACCTGGTGCCGTCAATGCTACAGCGGGGGTACGTCTGGGCGGCAGCCCGGAAAGGCCAGGTGCAGCGGAGCAGGGCGCTCGGTTGGGTCAATCTACTGGAATCGGCGGGTGACTTGAGCGAAGAGGGCGCACGCTGGCGCCGGATTGTCACCGATACCTCAGTCACTTGGGAGGCGCTCCACGGAACGGAGCCCTCGGAAGACCTCAAGTGGTGGCCGCGCGGCGGCAACCCAGGAACGTTCCTCACCACGAATGGCTATCTTTTCACTGCGCTCGACTGATTTCAGGGAAGCGTCGGCGGCCATGCGTGTGAGCGGCGGCGCGAACAGCGTCATTTTGTGGCGGATAAAAAGTCGACATGAGGGTCAAGCGCTGCCGGCAGCGATATTCGCGGCCGGCAGGCGGGTTGATCAGGTGGCGTTCTCTTCGGCCATGCGTTCGCGGGTCCGATACGAC
>JAEWKR010000155.1 GCA_023457715.1 Verrucomicrobiota bacterium | reverse complement strand
CCGGAACGATTCAGTTAACCACGAATGGACACGAATCGACACGAATGAAGACCTGGGAAAATCATCTCTTCCGCGCAGGCACAAAACAGTGAGCGGGACTACGGACGGGCTGCATTCGAGTTTCCTCTCTTATTCGTGTTCATTCGTGTGCATTCGTGGTTAATCCGTCTGCATAGTTCCGGCTAAAGCCTATCGCTTATCGCTGTCGGACCCATTTCACCACCAAAGGCAAGACCCCCACGCTCAACAGGCCGACGCCAATGAGCCAGACCGTATGCGCGGCGGTGGCCCCAAGGTGCGGCAGCAGGAAGCCAAGGGCGACGGCCGTGCCGTTGAGGCTCACGTGGGCGAGCAGCGGGGCCAGGACACTGCCCTTGGCCCGTTGGAAAATCCAGGTGAAGAGAACACTCGAGGCAGTGACAGAGACAAAGTAGGCGAGGACGGAAAGGGCAGTTACAGGCTGGCCGCTGATGCTTGTGCCAGCTGCCGCGGTCATAAGCGGAGCGTGCCAGAGCGTCCACACGACCCCGGTGATCACACTGGCGGCGAGCGACCGACGTCGCGCGAGCAGGCGCGGCAGCAGAAAACCGCGCCATCCCAATTCCTCCCCGAGTGGTCCAAACACGGTGACAGCCGCAAACATCACGGGCACCCATAGCAGGGCAGGCGAGTGGACGTAGCCGACGTCGCCGCCGAAAGTGACGAAGGCCAGAACGCTCACCGCGACGACGATAGGGCTCCAGACAAGTGCAACCATATACGCAGCCCCCCCGCCCCGCGGTTTGAAGCGCGCGAGCAACGCTTTGACCGCATCCCATCCGCCGCCCAGAGCCGCGACCGCCAAGGCGGCCACCGAGGGGCCATAACCGCCGAGCAGGAGCCGCAACAGCACGTCTGGTTCCGATTTGAACGGATTGGCTTGGATGCGATCCAGGACGGGCACCCAGCAGAGCCAGGAAAACGCGAACGCAAGCAACGTGAAAACGGCGGATGGGTAGCGGCGGGCAAGGGATGACATGGCTTCAGCACCCCGAGGTACTACAGAAAGTTGCTCCTTATTCGCCGAGAACAGCGCGGATCAGCCGGCGGGGTATGTGCGAAGCCGAGACGCTGCAGGTCTCGCGCGACCGACCCGGCCGACGGGGTTGCACCCGTCGCGGACCGCTTGGACATCGTGCCAGCGCGGCGTGGGGAGTTGGCGCCACGGCGCTCCCCGGCGGGGCTTGATCTTGACGCCCCCCACCGGTGCGGTGTCGCCCGCTTATCCGATTGCCCCGCTGCGCTGGGGGAATGCAGGCACGTCCGGGTTAAGCGTGACCCACGGCAGCTTGTCCTCGACCCAGATCGCCTTCTTCGGGGCCCAGCGTTCCGGTTTGTCGAGTGTGGCGATGGCAACGTCGACGGTGGGCGCATTGACCGCGTCCTCAAAGGTTACGTGCGTCCCGCAGCAGGCAGCAAAGCCACGGATGCGGTCGGCATACGGGATGCGCCGAAGCTCGCCCTGCAGCGCCTTGAAACCGTCCCGTTGCACCGTACCCCAGGTGACAAACGGCGCGCCGGAGCTGCGACGGCAGTCGATGCAATGGCAGTCGCACAACGCCGTCGGCTCCGCTGGGAGGACATAGCGGAACCCACCGCAGAGACATCCGCCCGTGAGGCGCCTGGCGGTCTCCGTCGGCTGACCGGTATTCGGCTGCATGCCTGAGCCTACGCGAGGATAGCCGGGTGTCCAATCGACCCAGGAGGGCTGGGGCCGGGCCAGCAAGAACCCCGGGGCCCAATCCGGACGCCCGGGGTTGGTCAGGTAAAGGTCAGGGCAGTTCGTAGACTTCGACCAGACCGATGCCGGTCGTGCCGCCCACGCCGCTCACCTGCACGGTGTAGCTGCCCGGAGCAAGCGTGACGATCGCTGCCGCATCGTTCGAATTCGCAGCCTTCAGCGGGAAGGCGTAGACGGAATTGGCCGCCGCGGTCAGCTCGGCAGTGCCGACCCAATTGTCGTTCGAGGCGACGACGGTGCTGCCCGAAAAGACCTCCAGTTTGGGGTCGGCGATTGCGCCGCCAACGCCGTAATCGGCGAGGGTGGGGCCGACGCCGCGGATGAGCAGACGCACCGGGGTCTGGCCGCCCACCACGAACCCCGCGATCAGGACCTCGGCCCCGGTCCCCACCTGGGTGCGCGCGGAGACGTTGATCAACCGCGGCGTGGTGGCGCCGAAGGTGGACGTGGCGTCGTAGATTTCCGCCAGCGTGATGCCGGAGGCGTTGTTCTTGCCCGAAATGTGGATCGAGTAGACGCCGGATGCCATCGCCGCGTTGTAGATCGCGGCGTCCTTCGGGGCACTGCCGGCAAACGGGAAGGCCCCGACGGCGTTGAAATCGAAACCGCCAGACCAGTCGTCGTTCTGCGCCACCACCGCGCTGTTCTGGTAGGCCGTCATGGTGGGGTCGACCAGGGCCGTCGGCAGGCCGTAGCCCACCAGGGTCGGACCCACGCCCCGAATCAGCACCGGTTTGGTGCCGCTCGTACCGGCACCGCCCAAGCCCAGACCGACGATCAGCGTCTTGTCCCCCGTGCCGGCATTGGTGCGGATCGACATGTTGACCAGCCGGCCCACGTTGCTGGCGGACACCAGCGTCAACGTCGCGGCGGAACTGGTGACGCTGCCGTGGGAGTTCGTGACCACGACGGTGTAGCTGCCGGCGTTGGCCGGCGCCAGGTTCGTCAAGGTCAGCGTCGCACTGGTCGCGCCGGCGAGGGCGACGTTATCGCGACGCCATTGATACGTGTTGCCCGATCCGCTCGCGGTCACCGTGAAGGTGGCACCGCCGCCGATCACGCCGGAGACGGAGACCGGTTGGGCGGAGATCACCGGCGGGGCAGGGAGGGCGGGCAGCGCGCTGACCGCGATGTAGCCCGCCTGCGCGGTGAACGGGCGGATGGCGCCGGAGAGACCGACGACCACCAGCCGGCCGTTGCCCTCGGCGACATCCATCGTGCCGAACGACGTGCCGATTCCGCCGCCATAGCCGGCCATCCGGCTCCAGTTCACGCCGTCCGCGCTCGCCACCAGCTGCGGCACGAGGCTGACGCCGGACACGCCGAGCTGATGATAGATGAACCGGCCGGCGGCAAAACGGAGCATGTTCGTGCCGGTCAGGGTCAGGCCCACGGGCGTGCGGGTGGTGAACGTGAGCCCGTCCGTGCTGGTGCGATACGTGGTGCCCGTCATGACCCACAGGCCGTTGCCGTAGGCGACGCGTCCGGAGTTCTGCTGGCCGGCCAGGATTTCCGTCCAACTCGTGCCGTTGGTGCTGGTGTAGACCTTCGTCCCGAGGCCGCTGGCGAGCAGCGTGAACCGGCCGTTGCCGTATCCGATATCCATATACGGCATGGTCGACGACATCCCTGCCTGCGCGCCCTGATCCGACCAGGTGGCGCCGAGGTCGGACGAGTTGGCGAGCGAGGTGGCGTAAAACGAAAGGGTGGTGCCGCCGCCGTGGATGAGTCCGTCGCCGCGATTGCCGTTGGGCGCGGCCACCACGGTCCAGGTGGTGCCGTCGGTGCTGCTCGCCGTGTACGGACGCATGTTGCCGCCGCTGTCGAGCACCGTGCCATTGAAGAGGAAGCGATCGGTGATGAAACGAACCGTGCCGTGGCTGGCGAACCCGCCCGGAAGCGCGATGGTGCGCTCGGTCCAGACATCGCCATCCGGGCTGGTATAGGCGGAGACCGAGGTCGTGGACGCTCCAACCGGTACCTCCTTCATGCCCAGGCTGACAAACACGCCGTTGCCGAAGGCAACCGAGGGCGCGTAGTTGGCGCCCGCAGTCCAGGTGGTGGTGGAGCGGACGATCGTTTGCGCGGAGGCAACGCTCGCGCCGAACAACGCGGCTGCAAAAAGGGTGGTGGGAAGAAGATGTCGCATCGCGCCCCAGCCTACCGAAGGTCCGCGCCGGCGTGAATACGCAGCCGTGCGTAGGCGGGCGCATTCGGTTGCGGGGCAGATGGGCACGCCGCCAGCCCTGCGGCACAAAAAAAGAACGACCTACTTGCGTAAGTCGTTCTTCCTAAAGTGGTGGCTCAGCCCGGAATCGAACCGGGGACACGAGGATTTTCAGTCCTCTGCTCTACCAACTGAGCTACCGAGCCACGAAGGAAGGGCGAACAAAGGACGCGAGGCGGGGTGCGTCAACGGGATTTTTTGGGTCAGACCGGACGCCCGAAAGCGGCGGGCGGAAATGAGGTTTGAGTAGGTAGTCCCGCCTTTAGGCGGAGGATCGGCCTCAGCTCCCCCATTTCGCCTGAAGGCGGGACCAGGTACCCAATCCGACTCTCCGGTCTCCGCTTCCCGGTGCTTCACCCCTTCGGCAGGCGGATCATGAAGCGCGTTCCCCGGCCTTCCGGTCCGGCCTCCATCGCGATCGTGCCGTTCATGCGCTGAACGGCCCGATGCACCACGGCGAGCCCAATGCCGGTACCGGGGTGCTCGGGATGAAAGCGCTCGAACATGCCGAACACGCGGTTGCGCGCTTCCGGTGGGAAGCCAATGCCGTTGTCAGTAACCGACAGCTCCACCGTGGTCGCGTTCGCCTCCGCCGCCACCACGACGAGAGGGTGCACGCCCGGCGCCACAAACTTGATGCCGTTGGCGAACAGGTTCTGGAAGACCACCTGGAGGAGGGTGGGGTCGCCGAGAACCGTCGGCAATGCACCCTCGATCCTGACCTCGGCCTGGCGGTCCTGCAGCTCCTGCTCGATGATCGCCATCGCAGTGCGTACCGCTTCGTCCGGCCGCACTTCGCGCACCTGCACCTTCTGGCGGCCGATGGTCGCGTAGCGGAGCAGACCGTTCACGAGGGCGTCCATCCGCTCGGCGGAGCGCTCCATCCGCTGCACATACTGCAACGCGTCGGGCGGCATCTTCGGCCCGAAGTCCTCGCGGAGAATCTGCGCGAAACCGGTGATGCTGCGCAGCGGCGCGCGGAGATCGTGGGCCACGGAGTAATTGAAGCGCTCGAGATCGCGATTGAGCTGCTCGATCTCCGCCCGGCGCTGCTCGCTCTGCCGCGCGCTTTCAATGAGCGCGAAGATCCGCGGCAACAGCGGAAAGAGGGCGATGGCGGTGGCCACCGACGCCGCGGCGGTGATCACCTTCACGAAACCGGAAAGCCAGTACACCGGGTGCCAGGTCACCCACACTTCCATGAAATGCGTGAAGCCGCAGGACACGATGAACAGCCCGAAGGCGATGAACACCGAATGGAAGGGGATGCCCTTGCTGGCCCGGAAAACCAGATACGCGAGAGTCGCCGAGATCGACACGTACGCGATTCCGATCAGCGCGTCGGCCACGACATGCAACCAGACGAGTTTCGGATCCCGCAGGTAGCAGAACTCGTGGGGCATCCCGATCCGCGAGAACACCGAGATATCCAGGAGTTCAAAGGTAATCAGGCCGAGACCAACCGACGCCAGGATCCCTACGCTCCAACGAATAAACGGCGCAGCAAGCCAACGACGGCGCGTAGCGGGCAGGGCAGGCATGGGTGTGGGAAGGGTGAGTGAGTGCAGGATCCGTTCCGGTTCAAGCACTGGGTTCGTAACAAAAACGCTGGGGAACAAAAAGGCGCAGCCGCCGATCCTGCGATGCGAGAACGAGAAACGCCAGGGGCGTCCTGATCGTCTCGCTGGCGCTCCCCGCTACATCGACTCCTCTTCGTCCGCTCTACGCCCGCAGCAGGTCGCGCAGGTCGGCGAGCGAGAGCCTGGCGGCGGCTTCGTCACTGGCTTCAAACACGTCGGCCAGCAGCGCGCGTTTCTCCTCCTGCAGGGCCAGGACCTTCTCTTCCACCGTGCCGGCGGCGATGAGTTTGTAGGCGGTGACCGTGCGGCTCTGGCCGATGCGATGCGCGCGATCCGTGGCCTGCGCCTCCGCCGCGGGATTCCACCACGGGTCGTAGATGACCACCGTGTCGGCACCCGTGAGGTTGAGACCCGTGCCGCCCGCCTTGAGGGACAGGAGGAAGAGGGGGACGTCGGTCTGCTGAAACCGGTCCACCTCCGCCTGCCGGGCCCGCGCCGGCATGGAACCGTCGAGGTAGCAATGATCGAGCTCGCGGCGGGCGAGTTCCTCGCGCAACAACGCGAGCAGCGACGTGAACTGCGAGAACACCAGAACGCGGTGTCCATCGTCGATCGCCTCCTCCAGCAGTTCGCGAAACGCTTCCAGCTTGGCTGACTCGGGCGTGTCCCCGCGTGTCGCCGGGGAGCCGGGTCCGCGAACGGCCTCCGGGTCGGCGGTGCCCGGCACGGTGGGGGATTTCGTTCCGCCGTCGGCGACTTTCCGCACCAGCCGCGGATCGCAGCACAGCTGCCGCAGGCGCAAGAGGTGGGTCAGGGCGGCAAATTTCAATTGCGACTCGCTCGCGCCGCCCGCCTCGAGATCGAAGAGCTCGCGCTCGCCGCGCTCCTGAAGTTCGCGATACCAGGCGGCCTGCGTCGGCGTGAGTTCACACCAGAGCACCTGTTCGATCTTTTCGGGCAGCTCGGGCGCCACGCTGCGTTTGGTGCGACGCAGGATGTACGGCGCGGTCTGCGCGCGCAGCCGCTCGTCGTACCAGGCGCGGTCCTCGCCGCGGACCCCCGCGGGGACCCGGGTCAGATAACCGGGGAGGAGGAAGTCGAACAGCGAACGGAGGTCGTCGAGGGAGTTTTCCACCGGCGTGCCGGTAAGCAGGAAACGGGCGCGGGCCTCGAGCGCACGCAGCGCGGCGGCATTCTGCGAACGGCGGTTTTTGATGTGCTGCGCCTCGTCGGCGATGACCAGCCCGAACGGAACGGCGGCAAAGAGGGTCTGGTCGCGGGTAAGCGTGCCATAGCTGGTGATGACCAGGTCGAATGCCGCGAACTCGGCCGCCGTGGCGAGCCGACGGTCGGCATGGTGCACGAACACGCGGAGGCCGGGCGTGAAGCGAACCGCCTCGCGCCGCCAGTTCTCCAGCAGGGAGGCGGGACAGACGACGAGGTGGCAGGAGCGGGCGGTCACCGGCGGGGTTCGGAGACTCCGTCCTCCCTGCACCACCGCCTCCAGCAAGGCCAGAGCCTGGAGGGTTTTGCCGAGTCCCATTTCATCGGCGAGGATGCCCCCGAGTTCGTGCCGCTGGAGATGCCAGAGCCAGGCCACCCCGAGTTTTTGGTAGGGCCGCAGTTGCGGTTCCAGCGCCGGGCCGACGGGGGCGGGCGGCAACCGGGTGGCCTGCCGCAGCGCCGCCGTGCGGGCGCGCCAGGCTTCCGGGGGCTGGAACCCGGGGGAGAGCTGCTCCAGGATTTCCTCCACCTCCGCGGTCCGCGCGGGGGAGACCGTCACGGTGCGCTGCGGGGCGACGCCGGCCTGCGGGTCCCCGGCCAGCAGGCGCTGTGCGGTCGCCAGTTGCTGGATACGCCGGGAATCCAGCAGGTACACCTGGCCGCCGCTTTCGACGTAGCCGCGGTTGGTCGCCAGGGCGGTCCGCAGCGTGGCGGGGTCGGTCTGCCCGGCCCTCACCCCCAGCGCCACCGAAAAACCGCCCGCCGTCCCGCCGACGTCCGCCGTGATCTCCGCCGCCCGAACGTGGGCCGTGTTCCGGGTGAAATTGGGTGCGAAGGCCGCGCGGAACCGGGTGCGCAGCTCCTCCCCGTGCAGGGCTAGGAAGTTGAGGACCTTGTGCCGGTCCCTGAGCCACCACTTGCGGTTCGAAGGCTCGAGGGTGAAGCCGTTTTCCTTCAGCAAGGCGAGGGCGGCATCGTACTGGGGGTGCTCCCGCGAAGGCAGGGTCAGCGCGAGAAAATGCTCCGAACCGTCGACGGCGAGCGGCGTCAGGTCCTCACCGCGCGCCCCCCGCTGGGGCGGGGAAGGTCGGGACGAGGCCGCCGCGCTGGCGGACGGCGCTCCCGAACCGACCTCGGAGAGCGGGGCGGCGGAGCCTTGGAGCAACCGGTCATGACGCCAGGCGGTGGGCTTGCCATCCTCCACCCAGACGGGTTGCGCCCCGGCGGCGGCAGCGAATTCCCGCAGCTGCGCGCGCGTCAGCTGGATGAACCGGGGAGGCTGCGGCGTGCCGCTCCACCGTTGAAGCAGGGCGAGCATCGGCAGCAGTTCGACGGCCGGCGCCTGGGTGACATCAACCTCGACGCGCAGCGGCACCGCGTCGCGGAGGACGGCGGCGGCGAAGTTTGGCGGGAGGTGGAGGCGGAGCATGGGGAGAGAGGGTGGATGCGGGAGATTCAAGGTCGAACGTCGAACGTCGAACATCGAACATCGAACATCGAACATCGAACCTGAATACCGATTTTGCCACAGAGGTCACAGAGTCCCAATCAGAGCCGAGCCGGAGGCGGGCGCTGCGACTGTCTTTGGGCGTTACGCGATGAACAGGTTTGTCCAAGGACCGAGCTTCCGTGTCCTCTGTGTCGGAGCTCTGTGCTCTCTGTGGCTACTTCGGAATCCAGGTTGAACATCGAACCGATGGGCGGCTACTAGAATGTAGCGAAGAGCGCCAGCGATTCGATGACGGGAGGACAGGTCGAAACCTCAACATCCAACGTCCAACATCCAACATCAACATCCAACCTGGGGGGCAGCTACTCCGATGTAGCGAAGAGCGCCAGCGATTCGATGACTTGAAGCTGATCTCAAATCTCAAATTTCAAATCTCAAATCCCGGAATGGGCCTCCGTGTCCTCCTTGTCCGCCGTAGGCTCGGCGAAGGTGGATGTGTCGGAGCTCTGTGCTCTCGGTGGCTACTTCGGAATCCAGGTCCAACGTCGAGCGTGCTGAACCCTGAACCCTGAACCCTGAACGACGGGTCGAATGGCTGCGTTCAACATCGACCTCTGATTTGCCACGGGGTGGGGGGCGGGCACTTTTCGGCGTTCACCCCCATGGCACTGCCCCGTGTTTCCCGTCGGCGTTTCCTGCTTCTCACGTTCTGCGCGTGGGTGGTCCTGATGACCTTGCGGCTGGCGACGTTCCCGGCGCCGCTGCCGCCCACGCAGCGGCTTGAACTCGAACTGCCCGCGACATTCGCGCCGGGGACTGAGCCATTGATCGTCGTCGGGAAGCCCGACCTCGCGGAGCTGCTTTACGTCCGGTATCAGCCGGATGGTCGCATCGCCATCGGGCATGACCGCTGGGGCGGCGGGGGCGAGGTGTCCGCGCCGCTGACGGTCGCGGGCGGACAGCGCCTGACGCTGGAGATCACGCTGCCGGCCCTGTCACAGGTGATCGGATACCGGGAGTCGTTTGCCGGCGGGTCGGGGCGGATGGAGGTGAAAGTCGACGGACGGCTCGTCCTGTCCCGCGCGGTGGCGCCGCTGCCGCACGCCGCCCGGGCGGTCTGGTTTGGCCGCAACCCGATCGGCGGTACGCCGGGGCGCGACGCCTTTTCGGGCCGGATGTTCGACGCCCGCGGGGCGGTGGTCCTGCCTGGTGGCCGGCCCTCCCTGGGCCCGGGCCAGCGTCTCGAAGCGTGGCGCCCGGCGGCCGCCGGGGAAAGCGCGGCCCTCGTCCTGGTGGCGGCCGGGCTCGCCGCGCTCCTCGGCTGGGTGCGTCGAGGGTCGGCGCGGACGGTGCTCGCGATGGGACGGCGCCACGCGCCGTTCCTCGCGGCCGCGGCGGTGAGCACGGGTTGGTTCGCCGCGCTGCTCACCAGCGGCACGCGGGATCTGGTCTACCCGGACACGTTCGGGGATTTCTACGATTACCAGGCGCGCAGCCTGCTTCAGGGCCGGCTGGATGTGCCGGAGCGGGGGATCAACCTCGAGGCCTTCATCCACGAAGGCCGCTACTACGGATACTTCGGTCCGACCCCCGCGCTGCTCCGGCTGCCCTGCCTGCTGTTCGATGTCGGGTTCGGCCAGCTCACGCGGCCCAGCATGATCGCAGCCTGGCTCGTGGCGCTGGCGGGGGCGTACCGATTGCTCGGAGCGGCCCGGACGCTGCTCGGAGCGCCGGGACGGGGGTGGACGACGGCGCTCTTCATCCTGGGGACGGGCCTGGGTTCAACGCTGCTGTTTCTCGGCAGCCGGGCGTATGTGTACCACGAAGCGATCCTGTGGGGGGCGGCCTTCGGCATCTGGGCGTTGTATGCGGTGGTCCGTTACGCCCTCGCTCCCACCTCCGGCTGGTGGGTGGGGGCGCTCGCGCTCGGCATGCTGTCGCTGCACGCGCGTCCGCCGACCGGGCTCCACGCGCTGTGCGGACTCGGGTGCGTCGCGCTCCTGGCCCTCTGGCGGGGTGACGGCTCGCGCGCGCGGTCCTTCGGGATCGGGGTGGCGGCCCTGCTCGGCATCGTGAGCTTCAACGCGCTGAGCTATGCGAAATTCGACACGTGGGAAGGGTGTCCCCTGCGATTGAACGTCCAGTACAATGCGAAGCGACTCGCGGTCGTCGACGGAAAGCAGTTTCATCTCGTCAACCTTCCCTTCAACACCGCGACCTACTTCACGAGCCCCAATCTGTTCATCCAGCCCCGCTTCCCGTGGCTGCTGCTGAACGTGTCGAAGCCGGGCCCCGAGCATCGCTCCGCCAGGATCGACTACACGGAGAAAACCCTCGCGGTGCCGTACGCCATGACCTCCCTCTCGCTGATGGCGGCACTGAGCGTCCTGGCGTGGCGCCACCGTCCGGCGCGGCCCCTGATGGTAACCCAGTTCCTGGCCCTGCTGCCGATGACGCTGGCCATGCTCGCGGCGGTGGCCGTCACCCAGCGGTACACCGGTGATTTCGTGCCCGGGCTGGTCCTGTTCGGCGCGTGGGGCATGGCCGCGGCGGAGCGCCTCGGCCGCCGATGGCGCGTGGTGGTGGGCACGCTCCTCTTCATCGCCACTGCGTGGTCGGTAATGCTCCAGGCCCTTTTTGCCCTCCATTACCAAGGCGTCGTGGTGTGGGGAATACCGCCCGAGGGGCGCGAACGCTATCAGGCGTTGCAGCGCTGGTGCGACGGTTGAGCGGCCCGCGGTCACCCGGCACCCACGGAAATACGGTTGCCCCGCCGGAGGTGACGCGGTCGTGTGGGTGGCCGCATGAAGCGACTGACCGCGTTTCTCTGGAAAACCGTGTTGCCCGCCGCCGTGTGCTGCGCCGGGGTGTTTCTGCTGATGCGGACTGAGCTGCTCGAGCGCATCGAGAACCTGGCGCACGACGAGTTCACCCGGCAGCGCGCGCGGTTGGAGACGACGGTGCCCGCGGATGAAGTGGCGCTGCTCGCGATCGACGAGGCCAGCCTGAAGGACATCGGACTCTGGCCCTGGAACCGGGACGTGCACGGCGACCTGATGCACCTGCTGTCGCGCGTGCGGCCGGCGGTGGTGGCGTGGGACATCCTCTTTCTCGAGGAGTCGCCGGCGGACGAGCATTTTGCCCGTGGACTCAAGGCAAACCGGGCGGCCGTGCTCGGCGCGATGCGGTACGACGAGGACGGACTCACGCCGGCCGCGGCGCGTGAACTCGGGGCACAGCTTGCGCCACTGCCGCACGTCGAAGGCGACGTCCGTGATGTCCCGGCCGCGCCCACGATGGCGTTGCCGCTGGGCCCTCTGGCGTCGGCGGCGCTGCCGGCATTTGTCGACACCCCGCCGGGTCCTGATGGCCTCCGTCGCGAGGTGCCGCTGCTGGTCCGGGTGGGGGAGGAGATTTTTCCGACGCTCACGCTGCGCACGCTCATGGCGTACTGGAACGTCACGCCGGATCAGGTCGCGGTGCGGCTGGGCTCCCACGTCGAGATCGTGGCGCCGCTGGCGCGCCGGCGCGTGCCGATCAACGGCGGCGGTGCCTACCGCATCAATTACCGGCACGATGCGAGCGGCGTGGTGGCGCACGGTTACAGCCGGACGCTTTCAGACCTGGCCCGCCGGTATCGCGACAAGGTGCCGGTCGGGATTTCCGGCCTGACGGGAAGGATCCTGCTGGTCGGGCAGGTGGCCGACGGGCTGACCGATCTCGGTCCGACGCCCCTGTCGCCGCTGACGCCGCTGGTGATGGTCCACGCCAACGCCATCGAGAACATCCTGCGTGAGGATTACGTGCAGGAGCGGGCGGCACCCTGGATGTGGCTCGCGGCGTTTCTGGCGTGCGGGTGCGGACTCGCGCGGTTTTCGACCTGCCCTCCGCCGGTCCAGGCCGGCTACGCCCTTCTCGTGCCCGTGGGATTCGCCGCCGCGGCGTTTCTCGCGTGGATGAACTGGAGTGAGCGCGTTCCCCTCGTGGGGCCGGTCGCGGCATTCCTGACGGCGATGGTCTTCATGATCGCGCGCCGGATGATCGTGGAAATGCGCGCGAAGCAGGAGATCAAGGGCATGTTCGGCACCTACGTTTCGCGCGAGGTGGTGGACGAGCTGGTAGCCGCCGGACGCCCGCCGCAGCTCGGGGGGCATGAGGCGGAGATCACCGCGTTTTTCAGCGATATCGAGTCGTTCTCCACGTTTTCGGAGGTGCTGACTCCACCCCGGCTGGTCGAGTTGATGAACGAGTACCTCACCGCCTGCACCGACCTCGTGATGGCCAATGGAGGCACCCTCGACAAGTATATCGGCGACGCCATCGTCGCGATGTACGGTGCACCGATCCCGTTGCCGGATCATCCCTACCGTGCCTGTCTCTCGGCGCTCGCGGTGCAGGCGAACCTGGAGCGGCTGCGGCAGAAATGGACCGCGGACGGGAATTGGCCGCCGATCGTCCAACGCATGCGAACGCGCATCGGACTGAACAGCGGGCGCTGCATCGTCGGCAACATGGGCAGCCGGGCGCGCTTCAATTACACGATGATGGGGGATCACGTGAACCTGGCCGCCCGGATGGAATCCGGCGCCAAAAGCTGGGGCACCTACATCATGTGCACCGAAGCGACGCGGGCCGGATGCGTGGCCCACGGGGGCGCCGATATCCTGTTCCGTCCCCTGGGCCGGATCCAGGTCAAGGGCCGGGCGGCGGCCGTTCCGGTCTTTGAAGTGGTGGGACAGGCGTCCACCGTCGGCGCGCAGGCGCAGGAGTGCTACGGCCTCTTCGCGCAGGCCCTCGAGCGGTTTTATGTACAGGACTGGGACGGTGCCGAGACTTTGTTTCGTCGCAGCGTCGCGCTCGAGCCGCTTCAGCCCGGAGTCACGCCGGGCGTAAAGGTGAACCCATCCGAGGTCTACCTCGAGAAGGTGCGGGAACTCCGCACCGCCGGGGTTCCGGCCGCGTGGGACGGAGTCTTCGTGATGAAGGAAAAGTAAAAACCGTGGAGGGCCCCGTTCTCGTGCAGGTAGTTCCTCGTCGCCAGGACTTTGCTGTTGCCGCTCTGGCTGGGGGCGGCGATCCTCGACGCGTCGATTCTGCATACCCGTTCACCCGCGTTATGAGACTTCTCCCGTCCTTTTCGTCCTGCTTTGCCTACGTCCTTCTGGGCGCTGTCCTGTTGACTTCGGCGGCGCTGGCCGCGGAGGGCCGCCAGGTGCGCATCGTGCGAATCCAGGGTGAGGGCGCCACGGTGACGGTCAACGGAGCCAGCCGGCCGGCGAGCCTGAACATGGCGCTGGAGCCGAATGCCGTGATCACGACGACGAACCAGGAAGTGTACGTCGAAGTGGAGACCGGCATTGTGGCGACGGTGGCCGGCAACTCGACGGTCGCGGTCGGCGTGCTCAACGCTTCCGACGTGCAGCTGGAGCTGCGATCGGGCCAGGTCATCAGCCAGATCGACAAGAACCGCGCCGGGAAAGCCCGCTACGGGGTGAAGACCGGCAAAGGCGTGGCCGCCGCCCGCGGCACCTCCTATTCCGTGACGGTGAATGGCGAGGCGACCACGATCCTGACGACCGCGGACACGGTTGAGTTCACGAGCCCGTCCGGTGGCCGCGTGGTGATCCAGGCCGGCATGGTTTCCTTTACGCCGCCCGGTGCGACCCAGCCGCTTGACGCCGTCCCGCTGGCGCAGGCCGCGGCGAGCAACCCCGAGGTCTCCGCCCTCCTGACCAACGCCGTCACCGCGGCGTCCACCGTCGTGCAAAACAATCTCGGCAACATTTCCGGCGGCGCCGCTGCCGACATCCTGACCCAGGTGGTGGCGGTCGCGTCCGCGGCCAATCCCGCCCAGGCGGCCAGCTACACCGCGACCGCCGTCGCAGCGGCCACGGCGCCGGGCTCGGCGACCAGCGGATCGGCTGGCGTAACGGCGGGCGCGATCACCG